>NZ_CP019791.1:0-303640 GCF_002007645.1 Anaerohalosphaera lusitana | reverse complement strand
GAGTATCGTTCTGAGTCCGTGTCACCTGGCGAGTATTCCGCTGGTGGTGGGCGTGATCTCGCAGCAGAAGGACGGCGGGGCGAGAAGGTCGCTGTATATATCGCTGGTGTTTTCGCTGGGGATCATGCTGACGATCGGGGCAGTGGGGGCGGTTACGGCGATGGCTGGTCGGCTGATGGGAGACGTCGGGCCGATGGGGACATATGTGGTTGGGGCGGTGTTCGTTGTGTTCGGGCTGGTGATGATGGGTGTGGTGAATATTCCGTGGCTGAGCAGTGGACAATTCGGTGCGGGGTCAGGCAGCCTAGGAGCGGCGTTTGTGCTTGGTTTGATATTCGGGATCGCGGTTGGGCCTTGCACGTTTGCGTATATGGCGCCGATGCTGGCGGTGGTGTTCGAGTGTGCGTCTGAGAATGCGGTTTATGCGGTTTCGCTGGTGATGCTGTATGCTGTCGGCCATTGCGGAGTGATAGTGGGAGCGGGTGTGAGCAGTGATGCAGTGGGGCGGTATCTTGGATGGCACGAGAGGTCTCAGATTGGGGGTGTGCTTAAAAAGGCTGTGGGAGGCATTATTGTGTTGTGCGGACTGTATCTTCTTTATAAGGCTTGATAAGTCGGCACAAGGGCTGTCACGGTTGCGGAGATGCTGTGAACACCCATTGCTATAAGATTATTGGATACCCTGGGGAATTATTAGAAGTCGTAGACCTGCTGGGCGATCTTGAAGCCCGCGTCGAGCACTTTCGGGAAGTCCGGGTCGGTCGAGTTGGTAATGCTGTGTGACTGGAGGAATTCCTTTGCCAGGGCTGCTGCATCGGAAAAACCCTCGGTCTGCACCTTCTTCTCCATCCATTCCATGATCTCTTTTTCAGTCATCTTTTTGACTCCTGAAACCAGAATCAACACCACTGATTTAAAACTATACCACAATTTGACTTTTATTGCCAGTAGTTATGTCGGCAGAAGGGGCGGGGATATTGCGAGAAAATGGTGAAAATTGCCGAATTCACTCGCCGTAGATGAGTTGGACATTCTCTTCGCGTGCCGTTTGACGCCAATTTGGGCCTGGGTCTCGGTTGGTGACGATGTAGTCGAGCTGGTTGATGTCGGCGATCTGGTAGAGGGCGGGATTGTCGAATTTTGTGTTGTCGCCGACGAAGATGACCTTTGAGGCTCGCTTGATGACGAGCTTTGTGAAGCTTACAGTAACGACGTCTGCGCCGCTGATGCCCGCTTCGAGGCTGATGTCGTCTGCGCCCGTAAAGGCTTTAAAGCCAGCGAGTTGCGCGATGGTCGCTTCTGCTGCAGGTCCTATCATGTCCATGCGGTCGGGGCGGTACTGGCCGCCGGTGAGAATGATGCGGTGCTGGGTCATGTCGTGGAGGCGGCGCATGAGGAAGAGCGAGTTGACGATGATGGTGAGCGATGAATGGTTGGTCAGGTGGGGTATGATCTCGTTGCAGGTGGTGCCGGCTTCGAGGTAGATGTTGTCGCCGTCATTTATGAGACGGCTTGCGAGTTCGCCGATGGTTTTTTTTGCGGAAAGATTTCGAGTTTTGCGGAAGTTTACTGGTGCATTTAATTCTGGTCTGCCCGCGAGGACGGCTCCGCCGTAGGTTTTTTTCAGGAGGCCCTGTTTCTGGAGTTGGGTGAGATCGCGGCGAATTGTTACTTCGGTGACGCCGAGTTCGGAAGCAATTGACGCAACCTGAATACGCCCAAGGGAGCGGAGCTTGTCGAGTATGTACTGGTGTCTGCTTTCTGCTAATAATCCCATGCCAAAGTCCTCAATAAAGGTTACGACTATGATACACAATCGGAAAGATGAATCAAGTGATTTTTGTTCGATGCTGTTTGTTTTGGTGTTATTGTGGTGCAGGGGTTGGACGGGCACTAACTCTTATCTGCTTATTAAAGGCGGACAGATATTTAGAGGATTCGAGCAGAAAATAGGATTGCCAGGCTTGTTGAGCAGAGTTAGGTTAATGAGTCAGGGGGGGAAAAGGCTGTTATCAGTATTCTCAGAGGCTTTGGAAATCGGGAGTTTGTGGTGAAGATGCTTGGCAATTCTACAGGTTCAGACCGTTGAGTTGGGAGTCCTGGTAGAGTGATATCGACCGATTCGGGTTTTGAGGTCTTATAATTGTGCTGATTTCGTGGTTTTTTCGGGTTTTGTCCGATAAAAATTTAAAGGATTGGGCGAATAGATGCCGAAAAACCGGATATAAGATTCGAGATGGGTTTTCAACACTGATATTTTGGTTTTTGCAGTTCTGAGTAGCATAATCAGGGAGAAATAATGAGAACGATCGCAGTGGTAAATCAAAAGGGTGGTTGCGGCAAGACAACCGTATCGATCAATCTGGCGAGTGCGCTGGCAGCACGCGGTTTGCGGACCTTGCTGGTAGATATGGATCCGCAGGGCCACTGTGCTGTTGGTCTGGCTGTGCCCGAAGAGCAGATCGAGCAGAGCATCTATGACGTAATGGTAGGCGAGAGCTGCGGTGAGCCGCTGCGAATTTCAGAGATGGTCTGGAAGATATGCGACAATTACGATCTGGCGCCGGGAAGTATCGATCTGGCTGCGTTCGAGCAGCAGATGGCAGGCGTGGAAGATCGTGAGGAATGTCTAAAGCGAGCTTTAAGCGAGGTTGCAGGTGATTATGATTATGCAGTGATCGATTGTCCGCCTTCAGTTGGGTCGTTGACTTTTAACGCTATAAAGGCATCTTCGGATGTGATCGTTCCGGTTGATACGGGTTACTTCAGTCTGCACGGGCTTAGTAAGCAGCTTTCGACGCTGAGCGTGCTGTCGCAGCAGTGCGATAATGAGATCAACGTGATGGTTCTGGCGAGCATGTATGATGTTCGTACGAAGATGGGGCGGGAGATACTCGGTGAGCTGAAAAAACATTTCGGCGACAAGATGTTCAAGACGGTCGTTAATTTCAATACGAAATTGAAAGAGGCGGCGAGTCTCGGTCAGCCGATCAGTGAATATGACCCTGCGAGCAAGGGGTGCAAGGATTTCAACGCGTTGGCGGATGAGCTGGTGAGTACAGATAGCCGTGCCGAAAGGGCGGAGATGGTCGAGAGCCTGCAGGCGAAGCTGGATGCCATCAGCGCAAGTGCGGACGAGCTGCTGGCGACGGCGGGAGTTACAGAAACGAGTACCGCCAGTGCTACTGCTACGATGGATGAGAAGCTGGCTGATTTTTACGGTGTTAGGAAGTTGGACGATGCTGTGGTGTTCGTGAGTCTTTATCCGCGGGCCGAGGAGGTTCAGATCGCGGGTGACTTTAATGGCTGGCAGCCGGAGAAGACCCCGATGCAGAAGGGTGAGGACGGAACCTGGCATGTCAAGCTGCCGCTGGCGGCTGGGCGTTACAGGTATCGGATGGTCGTTGACGGCCAATGGCAGCAGGATCCGTACAACGAGATCACCGAGATGAATCCTTTCGGCGAGTGCAATTCAGTGGTTGAGGTGCATTAGTCTCATGTAAGGAATATAAGCAACGCTTCCGGTTGGGCCGCCGCAGAATTTAACAGTCGCGCCTCCGACGAACTATCCGTTGGGTTCATTCTCGGCGAACTGTGAAATTATGCGGCTGGAAACTTTGGAAACAATAGGGTGAACCGTTTTCCGATGTTTCGTGATGAACCGAAAATAGACATATGAAAAAGGGCTGGCGTCTTATGACGACCAGCCCTTTTGTATTTTAGCTATATCCAGGGCCAATTAAAATGGCCTTTCAGCGGTAAGTCGAGTTTCTATTTTTGCAGTGCCGCGTCCTTGTCGAGGACCTTTTGGGTCTGGGCCTGGCGGAAATCGCTGAGTTTGGCTGCGACTGCTTCGTCGCTCAGTGCGAGGATCTGAGTTGCGAAGATAGCGGCGTTTTTTGCGCCTGCTTTGCCGATCGCCATCGATGCGACGGGTACGCCGGGGGGCATCTGCACGGTGCTGAGCAGGGCGTCGAGACCGCAGGGGCCCGTTGAGGCCTGCATTGGAACGCCGATGACGGGCAGTTCGGTTCGGCCTGCGATGGAGCCTGCCAGGTGTGCGGCCATGCCTGCTGCTGCTATGATGACCTTTATGCCGTTTTTGGCTGCGTTGGCAGCGAATTCGTCGGCTGCTGCGGGGGTGCGGTGAGCCGAGATAACTCGCACAGTTGGGGTCAGGCCGAAATCCCTGAGCTGGTTGATGCAGCTTTCCATTACGGGCATGTCCGAATCGGAACCCATTACTACTGCTACCTGTGGATTTTTATTTTCTGTTGCCATCTTTTTTCCTTTTCTCAATCAGAGAGTTTACTTAGATTGGATGTTATATTGGTGTGCCAGGCGTTTTTGTCCTAGCGGATCGGTATAGTAACGGCAGATGTGATCTAATGCAAGAGGGAGGTGCAACATGGAAGCTAGAAAACCGGCAGTGGCGGGACAGTTTTATGCGGGAAGCAGCAAAGGGTGTCTTGCAGAGGTTGAGGAATGCATTTCTGTTCGCAAGATCAAGACCGAGCTGCCCGGTCCGATAATTGGGGGCATTGTTCCGCATGCGGGGTGGGTTTTCAGCGGTGATCTGGCGGGGATGGTGTTCTCGGCGGTCCGCCAGGTGAACATCGATGTTGATACGTTTGTGATGTTCGGTGCGGTGCACACGTATTTGAACAAGTATGCGGCTGTTTATGACAGCGGACGTTGGGCGACGCCGATGGGGGAAATCGAGGTGGACGAGGAGCTTGCGAACGCGATCATAGACGATACCTCCTGTGCGGTTGCTGATAAGGATATTCACCGGGGTGAGCACAGTATTGAGGTTCAGTTGCCGTTCATACAGTATCTTTTTAAGGATGCGAAGATAGTGCCGATCATGGTACCGCCGACGGAGTTTTCGCTGGAGCTGGGTAAGAACGTTGGCGAGATAATCAAGGGTATTGGTGACAGGAAGAAGATTGTGTGTATCGCATCGACGGATCTGACGCATTATGGGCCGAGGTATGGATATACGCCACAGGGGACTGGTAAGAAGGCGCTGCAGTGGGCGAAAGATACGAACGATCAGGAGTTTATCGACCTGGCGACGAGCATGCAGGGGCGGCAGTTGCTGATCAAGGCTGAGGAGGACTGGAACGCGTGCGGGCCGGGGGCCGCTGCTGCGGTGGTCGAGGCATGTGCTGCGCAGGGCAGGGAGAAGGGGGTAATGCTGGCGCATTCGCACAGTATGGAGGTTATGGAGGCGAAATTCGGTGAAACTGGAGATGAGAGTGTGGGTTATGCTGCGATAGTGTTTTAGGCTAATCGCCGGGTTGAGCCGCCGCAGAATTTAACAGCCGCGCCTCCGACGACTTTGAGGAGGGCCCATTCTCGGCGAACTGTGAAATTATGCGGCTAATGATTCGGTAAACAGGACGTGGATTAAAACTTTGGTTCCAGGATTCTCGATGAAATGTCTTTTAGGGGTAGCTGGTGGAGGTGATTCGAGGCGATTTGCTGCTTGGGGAGGGGCGGTTGTTTGACGGGGATTTTGTTGTATCCGTCTTGTTTTCCCCGTATGGGAGAAAAACGTTCTCTCATTTGGGGTCTCGGCGGCCCTCGTTCCTGAACCACGTAGCGTGGTTTTCTGCAATTGAAGGAGTCAGATGAAGATTTTCTGGTCCTCGGCGACATTTTCGTTTTCCCCTAACTAATGGTTTTGGCAACTAAACTATAATAAACAATTCTGGGTGTGGGTAAAAATCCGGTTAAATTTTTCGTAGTTTTTGTTTCGGCGGCGGTCGGGGTGTCTCGGCTGGGTTCGTCGGTGGTTCTGTGCGGCTGATTTTGGTGGTTGATCGGCGATTCATTTTGTGGTGTCCTCGGCAAGGTATTTTGGGATTTTGGTGCTGGTAAGAAGTTTTCCGGGTTTGGGAGCCGGTGGGTCCCTGCCGTGGATCTGGCCGTCTGGTTTGCTGTATATTCGAGTATCGGCAAATCTCATTTTATCCCCCAGTGTCAAACTGCTTAAGTGATCATTGTCTTAATCAACTGAATGTAATTGTATTACTATCAGGCTTTTAGTTCAAGAAATCGCTAAGAAATTATTAAGATATTGGTTGGTTTAATCTGGATTCGCAGTTGGCTGGTTTGATATGAGCGATATTATAGGGCTGTGATATTTGGCCGGGGCACGTTTTTTTGTTGTATGTATGTTGAAGCGATCTGAAAATGAAGGTGCCGGCACCGTGCTTAATCGGACTTGCGGTTTGGTTTGCGGTTGTGCGGGCGGTCGAGGCAGGGTATAAATGCGGTGCGGGCCGTGCGTTTGCGGTCAAATTGAAGTGGGTTGAATAAGAGGGGTAAAGATTGGCTGGTAGATCAAAGACAGGGTTGGCGTGGGCGGTAATGGCGGGTTTTCCGGTGTTGGTCTGGATTGCTTTTTTCAGTGAGCCTGCAGATGCGCAGAACGGCGGGGGCGGAGAAGCTCCTTTGGAACAGATGAAATGCCTCGAGGCAGCTATCCGTGATCTGGAGGAGACATTTGGCGAGGATTATGCGGGCGAAGATTTTCTAGAGCGTCTGAATGAGCTTCAGGATCGTTTTGATGAGGCGGAATACAAATCGCTTAAACGTGAGGCGCTGAGGGCAAACCCATTGGTCAGCGGCCAGCCGATTCTTTATGTGGTCCGCAGTCAATATCTGCCTGATCATCACAATACGGCAACGATCTTTCAGAGCAATGAGATAAATGCAGCGAGTTTTCGCGGGGGCGGGGCTCTCAAGACCGTCGATCTGAAGACGGGGAAGGTGGAAACGCTGGTCGAGCAGCCTGATGGATTGGTTAGAGATCCGGAGGTGAGCTATAGCGGCGACAAGATCGTCTTTTCGATGAGAAAAGGTCCTGGGGATGATTACAGTTTGTATGAGATCGGCTCGGACGGTGAATCGCTGAGGGCGCTGACCGGCGCGGAGAAGGTTTCGGATATCGATCCTTTCTATCTGCCTGACGGGCGGATCGGGTTTTCATCTACACGGGAGCCGAAGTACTGTATGTGCAACCGGCACATTATGGCGAATCTGTTCGTGATGGATGCGGACGGGGCGAATATACATCAGATCGGCAAGAGTACGTTGTTCGAAGGGCATGGCAGTGTGATGGCGGACGGGCGGATACTGTATGATCGATGGGAATATGTGGACCGTAATTTCGGCGATGCTCAGGGCTTGTGGACGGTTAACCCTGACGGAACGAGTCATGAGGTATATTTCGGAAACAATACCGGTTCACCGGGCGGGGTGATCGATGCGCGGGCTATACCGGGGACCGACCTTGTGCTTTGTATACTTGGTTCGTGCCATGATCGGCCGTGGGGGGTGATGGCGATGCTGGATCGCAATCGGTCCGTTGACGGGCGGGAGGCTGTTCTGCGTACATGGCCGGCGAAAGCGGCAGGGATGGTTGATGAGAAAGCCAACAATGCGTGGGATAAAATGCTGTGGCTCAAGCCGAAGTATGAGGATCCGTATCCGCTGTCGGAGAAGTATTTTCTCTGTTCGCGGATGACAGGTGAGGGTGAGAAGATGGGCATTTACCTGGTGGATGTTTTCGGCAATGAGTTGCTGCTGCATGCGGAAGGGGCGGGCTGTTTTGATCCGATGCCGGTCGGGCCGCGTGAGACGCCGGCGGTTATTACCAGGCGGAGGGATTTTTCCAGCGAGTCGGGGAAGTTTTATGTGATGGATGTGTATGAGGGGACGCATATGGAGGGTGTGCAGCGGGGCGAGGTGAAATATCTGCGGGTGGTGGAGTCGCCTGAGAAGCGGTACTGGACGCACACTTCCTGGGGAGGGCAGGGCATACAGTGCCCGGCGGTAAACTGGCACAGTTTTGAGACCAAGCGGATACTCGGGACGGTGCCTGTGGAGGAGGATGGGTCGGCGTATTTCGAGGTGCCCGCGGATACGTTTGTTTATTTTCAGTTGCTGGATGAGGATAAGCGGATGATCCAGTCGATGCGGTCGGGTACGATGATCCAGCCGGGCGAGACGGTGGGGTGCACGGGTTGTCATGAGAACCGACTGGCTGCGCCTCCAGTTGTGAATAAAACCCCGGAGGCGGTGAGGCGTAAGGCTGATTCTATGTCCGGCTGGTATGGTTCGCCGAGGAAGTTCAGTTTTATGAAGGAGGTTCAGCCGGTACTGAGTAAGAATTGTGTGAGCTGTCATGATTACGATGAGAAGGCAGGTGGTAAGCTGAATCTGGCAGGTGACAGGACGAACACCTTTAATACGTCGTATAATGAGTTGTGGCGGAAAGGGTATATAAAGGCGATCGGTGCGGGGCCTGCTCAGATCCAGCCTGCCAAGTCGTGGGGCGCACGTGTCAGTAGGCTGATGGAGGTTCTGGAGGCTGGGCATGGGGAGGTTGAACTAACCGAGGAGGAGATGGACCGGATCGAGACGTGGATCGACATAAATGCGGTCTACTACCCGGTTTATAGTTGTGCATACCCGGATAATGTTGCTGGGCGGTCGCCGCTGGATACCGATCAGATCAAGCGGCTGGGTGAGCTTACGGGGGTGGACTTTAACAGCCATGCCAGTTTCAGGGGGAATAAGGGGCCTCTGATAAGTTTTGATCGGCCGGGGAAAAGTCTGTGTCTGGAGATGATCGATGATGAGGGTAAACGGCGGGAGGCGCTGGCTATAATTGAGGCGGGCAAGGCTAAGCTGGAGCAAAGGCCTCGGGCGGATATGGACGGCTATGTTCCCTGTGAGAAGGACCTGCGCCGGCAGGAATTTTACGAGAAACGCGAAGAAATTGAACGGGCCAATCGGAAGGCGATCAGGGAAAAGGCGAAGAAATACGATTCAGATTTCACGGAGTGAGTCGAGGCGTCGGTCGGTGAATGTGTTTTTAAATTCGTTGTCCAGTGCGCTGGTGGTCGAGGTGGTGTCGTCGGCGGTTAGCCATGTGCCGTCGGTGCCCTTGTCGGTGTAGACGGTGGCCTGGCCGTAGGCGTTGTATTCGTAGCGTTCGACGGTGCTGCCGTTGGTGTCGAGCAGCGCAACCGGGCTGTAGAGATGATCCTGGAGGTAGTAGACGGAGCTAGTTCCGCCCGCAGCCAGCACCTCGTCGATGTAGTTGCCGTATGCGTAAAGCTGTTTCATTTTCATGACGTTGGAATCGACGTATTCTTGCATTTACTGGCAACTTGGCCGTTTATAAGTCTTTTCATAGCAGAGGTTTACATAGAAAGGTGTCTGACCCCTTTACTTCATCCGTAACCACCATTAATAATCCAGTCTATAGCGTGGGCAGGAAGATAGAAAGGCCCTAATATTTCTCCTTGATAGGTGTGTTGCTCTTCATGATTACCATATGTTGGCAACCATGGGAGTGGCCGGAAGTTTGTTCCGCCCTCTTCACCTTGTTTACCGCAGCCTTCTCCGTAAATCATAGAGTTGCCAAATGTTATTGCAGTTGCCTCTTCAGTCCATGGCGAATAAGTGAAGTTAATACCATTGTGCCCAAAATGCGGCCACTCTCCGCCGAAACCTACGCCTATAAAGCCAAATCCAAGTCCAATTGCGGTGTTCGGAGAGTTCCAAACCTTGCCGATTACTCCCGGTGCAATCTCTATCAGGCTGCCTCCAATGTCTACTACGCCACCAATGACACCGCCACCAATATCGACCACGCCTTTGCCAATTCCACCAATGATTTCGCTCCCTCCATCAATTATGCCGCCAACAACGTCATCAATAAACAAGCCTGCAGGGTCAACATAAACGAGAGGTCTGCTTTGGCAATACTGATACAGATTCAATCCATTTATGTATTTAGCTGGATCCCTCGTCAGGAATCTTCCCATTTGGGGGTCGTAGTAGCGGTGGCGGTATTGCATCAGGGGCAGCTGGTTGGCGTGGAGTGAGTCGAGGCGTCGGCCGGTGAATGTGTATTCGTTGGCGATGATGGGCGAGCTTGTTGTGGAGGTGTTGTCGTCGGGGGTTAGCCATGTATTGTCGGTGCCCTTGTCGGTGTAGACGGTGGCTTGGCCGTAGGCGTTGTATTCGTAGCGTTCGACGGTGCTGCCGTTGGTGTCGAGCAGCGCGACCGGGCTGTAGAGGTGATCCTGTATGTAATAGTGTGAGTCTGTGTCGTCGGACATCTTCAATGCCTCGTCAATGTAATTGCCGTAGACATATTGCTTCGCCATATATGTGCCGTGCATACCCACCTCGTACTCCTCCAGCACCTGCCAGTTGTCGTTGTAGAAGTACAGCCGGGTCTCGCCGATGTCGTGTTTGATCCTGCGGATGCGTCGGCCGAGTGCGTCGTAGTCCGCCGCAAAGGATCGCTGTGACTGCTGCACTTAACTATCGGCCTTGCCCAGGTCGATTGCTAAAATAGTTTCAATGCCAGATATAAGTTTCTTAATTCACCTCATTTTCTTTTTTCAACAGATCCGGGTTTGGATGCAGTACATATTCTTCATCAAAGCCAATTTTTACCCGTGATCTAAGCGATAGATCCTTAATATCAATTAGCTTGCCTGTGTAATCCCCATCTTTGACTGTGGCATAAATGGTATGCGACATCGGCCACATTAACGTACCCCAACCAATGATTTTTGTACACTCAAGTTTTGTTCCGGCCTTTATGATACCTTTAATTTGAGGCCATTCTTCGGGTGCATCTCTATACTGTTCTATACTGTCCGGAGAGCTATAGATCAGACCTCTAACGCAATAAGTCAGTTCTCGAGGAGGCACGCCGGCATACATTCTGATTTTACTGTTATATGTTTCAGGAGGATCTCTTTTCAAAAAGATATCATGGAGCAATACATAAGTTTGCCCCTCGCTATAGCCTCCCCAAAATGCCTGCTTTCCGGAAATATCTTTTTCGTACGTTCCAATTAAGTCCGCTCCTGGCCAGCAACCGCACACTGGAACAATAAATACACAGCAAGCGACAACTGTAAGCAAATTTCGAGTGCATATCATCATTTTTTCCTTACAAATGTGAGCATAGTTAACAACCACGGGTTAAGACCCGTGGCATAGCCGTTTCGGGCTTTGCCCGCCCGCCTTTGGCGGATAACTTCATCTACGGGTTGACACCCGTAGAATTGCGGTGGAATATTAAAAATCTCTAATTACACCTCCACCATTTCCGCCTGGTCCGATACCCGGCGTCGCTCCTGGGCAAGGATCGGGACAGTTGCCATTTTCTTGACCCTTTTCCCAAGAAGCATCTCCATGATCATCAACCGCACCATAATACGTGTCCGCAATTTTCTCCTTACACCAATCGGCTCTGGGATTCCCAAACCAGTCCTTTTCGTCGCCATATTTGGCATCACATGCAGCATACATGGCATCGCGGAAGGCATCATCGCATTCTTCCTTATCTGCACGACAACCATTGGGGCCTTCGCCTCCATAGCAATCATCGTGTGCTTTACATGCTTCCGTGAAATTAGCACCACCAAAAGGCCACGGATCATCTGGGACGATAATCCCTCCGATAAAACCCGGACCACATTGACCGAACAAACCTGCCGGATCGAGGTAAATTAGCGGTGCTGAGTATGTATATTCGTACAAATTTTGGCCAGTAAACAAATTAAGGCCTAACCAATGAGCAGCGTAAGGACTCATTACTGTTTCCTTGCTGTTCGGTACAATCCCCAATGGATCCCTTGTCAGGAATCTGCCCATTTGGGGGTCGTAGTAGCGGTGGCGGTAGTACATCAGCTTGAGCTGGTTGGCGTGGAGTGAGTCGAGGCGTCGGCCCGTGAATGTGTATTCGTTGAAGTTCGGGGATCGGTCATAGGTTGTCGAGAATGAAGCGTCCCAGATAGTGGCATTGCCGTAAGCATCGTATTCGTATCGCTCAGCGATGCTGCCGTTATAATTCAAGAGTGCAGCCGTGCTGTAAAGATGATCCTGGATGTAGAAGAAGGTGGCACCGCCGCTCCTGACCAGCGGTTCATCAATGTAGTTGCCGTAAACGCAACGCCATACCATACCCGAGCCAGAAGAACCTATCGAATACTCTTCCAGCACCTGCCAGTTGTCGTTGTAGTAGTACAGCCGGTTTTGCCATCCCTGACTGTCATATTTGCCCCGGCGGATGCGTCGGCCGAGTGCGTCGTAGTCGAATTCAGCGACGGTGACGCTTTGGCCGGGGTTGGTGACCTTGACGAGGCGGTTTTCGTAGTCGTACTCGTACTCGAAGCCGCGATGGTCGGCGGTCATGTTGCCTGCGTTGTCATAGGTGAGGGAGACGGAGTCGATGGAGGCGTACTCGTTGGCCGCGTAAGGCTGTACCACGTACGTATCCGTGGTGTTGTCGCGAAGGCCGACCGTGCCGCGGTTGCCAAGGTCGTCCATGCCGAAGGACTCGGTTGTGGTGTCGTGATACGGCATAACGAACACATTATATCGGGAGGGGTGGGTATTTCAACGGTTTTTTGGGGCCAGCGGCTAGAGAAAGGTGTGTCAATCGAGATATGCTGTGCCGGTTGGGGGTGTCAGTCTTCCGGGAACATGAATTCGGGCATTCGGCAGACCTTTCCCTGTTTGTCGATGCAGGCGAGGGTGGTGGTGCCTTCTGCGAGGGTGACGCCGGTTTCGGCGCGTTTGAGTTCGTAGTGGTGTTCGACGCGGGCGTTTGTGGTCTTTGTGCAGGTGGTTATCAGGAGGAGTTTTTCGTCGTAAAACGCTGGGCGACGGTACTTTACGGTCATGTCGGAGACGACGAAGAAGACGCCTGCCTTTTCGAGTTCGCTGTATGCGAGGCCGTTGTCGCGGAGCAGTTCTGTGCGGCCTACCTCGAAATATATGGGGTAAACGGTGTGGTGTACGACGCCGCCCTGGTCGGTTTCGACGTAGCGGGGGACGATCTGGGTGGTATTGCTGTCAACTGTTACGTTTTGGGGGAAATGTTCTGTACTCATTGCTCTGGAATTCCGACAACTAGATTACGTAGGCTGATAATGTGAGAAAATCACGGAAAATCCATTAGAAATTATGCACAAAAAGCGGGTTTTGCAAGTAAAAAGACCAAATCCCAATCGTCAACAGTATGGCGGGTGCGGGGCGGTTTGCCTGAGGCGGGGGCGCAAATTGTTTTTGTTTCTTGACTTATGAAGTTGTATATCGCAGAATTGTTAGTTCGAGCTGCTGTAAGCTGATGCAGGTTTTTGAGGCAGCTTGGGAATGTTAATTTAGAATGAGAGGTAAAGTATGAGACTTAAGTATTGGGTGATCTCTGTTGTTTTGATGTTCGCAGTGGGCCAGGCGGCTGTTTTTGCTGCCGAGGGCGAAAAGGCCAAAGAATGTGAAGGCGGTTCTTGTCCGCTGACCAAGAAGGCTGACTGTGAGAAGCAGGAATGTCCTGAGGGCGGTAAAGAGAAGTGCGACAAAGATTGCGATAAGTGCGGGACAAGTGAATGTCCCAAGGTGATGGCCACGGTTAACGGTGATGCGATCACGGTTGCAGAGCTGGATAAGCAGCTTGAGCCGCAGTTTGAGCAGTACAAGAAGATGGGCCGTGAGGTTACCGACAGGATCAAGAATATGATGCGTTTTCGTGCTGCTCAGGGCAAGATCACTGAAAAGCTGATCGCAGAGCAGATCGAGGAAGAGGGCATCAAGGTTACCGAGAAGGATATCGATGCGAAGATCGCTGAACTTGCTGAGCAGAACAACATGACTGTTGAGGAATTTCTCAAGGCTCAGGAAGAGCGTGCGGGTGTGAGTGAGAAAGAGTTCCGCAAGAGAGCAAAGCTCGGTACCGGCTTTGAAAAGCTGATGGAGAAGGTCAGCGCGAAAGAGGATCTCGGGGTCAGTGAGGAAAAGGCCAAAGAGGTCTATATGAATCAGCCGGTACAGGTCCAAGCTAGTCATATTCTAATCGATACGAGAGAGAAGGATGAGGCTGCTAAGGCTGAGGCGAAGAAAGAGATCGAAGCCATTCTGGCTGACGTCAAAGACGGCGGCGATTTTGCTGAAATAGCCAAAGAAAAGTCTGATTGTCCTTCAGGCCAGCGCGGCGGGGATCTCGGATTCTTCACTAAGGAAAAGATGGTGCCTGCTTTCTCGAATGCGGCATTTGCAATGGAAGTCGGCGAAGTGAGCGACGTTGTCGAGACGCAGTTCGGTTATCACATCATCAAGGTTACCGACCGTAAAGCGCCTGATGCGAGCAAGTTTGACGAAGAGAAAGAGCAGATCATGGCCCAGGAAGAGCAGAAGAACAAGAGCCAGTTTGCTCAGACCTACATACAGAATCTTGCTGAGAATGCCGAGATCGAGTGGAACGAGGAGTATGATCCTCGTCAGCAGATGCCTCAGCGTCCCGCGCAGCCAGTAAGCAAAGGTGGCGCTCAGGATAAATAGATCAGTTTAGAGCGACATTAAGGCCGTCACGGTTGCTGCTGTGGCGGCTTTTTTTGTGTTTGTTGGTTTGGAAAGCTTTGCCTGCTGATAATAAGTGTATTTACAGGAAACTAACAAACAAAACGGCTGTGCAACAGTAAAATGGTTGTAACCAAGTCTTTTATTGTGGAGTTTGAGATATGGAAACTTTTAGACGGTCGCTTTGTTTTGGCCTGTCGGGCGGGGTTGAAGTTGGCATAGCGTTTTTGCTATTATTGGGGGCAGCAGTTTTTGCCGGCAGTGAGCAGGATGTTCGTGCGAGACGTCATTTGAAGTTCTGGAACGAACGCGAAGGCGTAAGTGCTGAGGATGCGCGTGGAGGAGTGGATCCGAATATTATCGAGCTGGCGAAGATGGATCAGATCTCTTTGTACAAAAAAGCGATCAAACATTACGATGAGACAATACGGGATTATACCGGCAAGCTGATGAAGCATGAGCGTGTTAACGGTGAGCTGAGGAAAAAGCAGGTCGTGCGGTTCAAGTTCAAGGAAGATCCGTTTTCTGTTTACATGGAATGGGTCAAGAATGCAGGGTCGGCTGACAAGGTGCTTTATGTCGAGGGTGAGAACGACGGTAATATGGTCGTGCATCCGACTACTTTGTTCGGTTTGATAAAGTCTGTAGAGCGAGCGCCCGATTGTAAAGAGGCGATGGAGGAGAACAGGTATCCGGTGACGATGTTTGGATTTCGAAGGATGATGGCCAATTCGCTTGCGATGTATGAGATGGCGGATGAGAAAGGTGAGCTGGAGACAGTGTTTTTGGGCATCACGGACGTTGACGGACGCAAATGTCTCGCGATCGAGGGCAGGCTTCCGGATAAGAAACGGTATGACCGTGCGAGGGTGGTCGTTCAGCTCGATGTTGAGCGGCTGGTGCCTTTAAATGTTATAAGCTTCAACTGGGACGGCGAGCTTCTGGGTAGATATAAGTTTAGTGATCTGAAGTTCAATACTGGTTTGAGTGAGGCAGAATTTGAGGCAGAGAATAACGGATTATAATCTCGGTGGACGGATAATACGATTTTTTGAGCGCAAACTTAACCATGTCTGGATAGTGTTTCACAGGGCACCATCCAAGCGTGAAGTTCTCCTACTGGTTATTCTTTTTCTGATAGGATTCTATTAATTCTGCGCGCAACTAGTATTTTTGTGAGAAAATGCACCCAAGCGGTAGAACCAGTGCCCCCCGGTTGCTATCGTCTAACCCTTATCCATCTGCCCGCGGCAGTGGTGTCATAGTTCGGGATGAACTCAGCTTCATCTTCGCGTTCTGCCTGATAGGTTTCTTCGTCCAAATCTTCTTTTGAGACGAATGGCGATTGAATCGCTTTCCATGTACCTGCCAGGCCCGAACCTATTGCACGTCCTGTATCACCCACGAACTTGCGAGGTCCTGCGAGCAGATCCTGCTGCTGTTGTTGACGTTCAACGGCTGGGCTTCGCCTTATCCATCGTCCGGCCGCGGTAGTGTTGTAGTTTGGGATGAACTCGGCCGACCTTTCGTAGGTGCTTTCGGACCTACCTTGATTGTGTTCGGCGGCTATCGCGGGTACGGCAATTATCGCCAACAACGCCAGTAGTGCAGTCCATTTCATTGCTTTTGAACTCATGGTGTTCTCCTTTCCTCAATGTGAAATCTTTAGTTCAGAACTATTAGTAATACGGCGGATGGCGCATCAGGGGTTTTCTGAAATCTTCAATTTTAATACGTATTTCGGGTTTGGCAGGATATATATTAGTATTTTTGCAAAAATAAGTGATTTTGCAGATTTTATTTGTGGATTGTGCTTGCTGGATTACGTTTTATGAGTTAATTTTTTATTAGTAGCGTAGCTAGGTTTGATGCTGGTCATTATGGCGTTAGCTGAAAAATCTGGCTTTTGCTTTGCAATCGGGGATTTGAAATCGTCCATATTCGCAGATTTGCGAGGTCTGAGGACAATGTCGGGGATTGGCGAGTCAATTTTCAAGTTTGTCTGTCCTGAAGTTGTTTTTGGGGTAGGCAGCAGGGGGTATGCGGCACGGTACGCATTCAATACAGGTATGAGTTCTGTGCTGTTGGTCAGTGATGAGGGTGTATTCGAGGCAGGATGGGGCAGGGAGGTAGTTGAGTGCCTGGAGGAGGCGGGACTTCATGTCGCAGTTTACACGGATGTGACACCCAACCCTAAAGATTACGAGGTTATGAAGGGGGTGGAGATATATCAATATGCCGAGTGTGACGGTATAATTGCGGTAGGGGGAGGCAGCGTGATTGATTGCGCAAAGGGTATCGGTGTGGTGGTGAGTAACGGGGGCGATATAAAGGGCTATGCGGGGGTGGATACGATCAGAAAGCCTGGGCCGCCTTTGATCTGTGTACCGACGACGGCTGGTACTGGGGCGGATGTCAGTCAGTTTGCTGTCATAACGGACAGCTTTACAAAGGAGAAGATGTGCCTGGTGAGCAAGACACTGGTGCCGGATGTTTCGCTGGTGGATCCGGAGACGACCTGCACCATGGACAGGGGGTTGACCGCGGCTACCGGGATGGATGCATTTGCGCATGCAATCGAGGCTATCGTTTCGAACGGCAGTTCCCATTTGACCGAGCTACACGCTACTGAGGCCATCAAGCTGATACATACCTATTTCGAAAAGGTTTGCGAGAATCGTGATGATATGGAAGCAACGGTAGGCATGATGCTGGCAAGTACGCATGCGGGGATGGCGTTTTCGAATGCGAGTCTGGGTCTTGTGCATGCGATGGCTCATGCGCTGGCGGGTGTTGTTGACGTGTCTCATGGGGTTTGCACTGCGATGGTGCTGCCATACGTCATGGATTACAATATGGCTGCGGCTGAGGATAAATACAAGCTGGCTGCTGAGGCGATGGGTGTTGATGGTGATGATGCAGAGTGGATGGAAGATATGAGTGTTGAGGTTGGAAAGCTGCTCGGGAATATCGGCGAATCGAGCGGTTTGCGGGAGGCCGGTGTGAGCGAAGACGATATTGGGGGAATGGCGGATAAGGCGATGAAGGATGCGACAATCGTGACCAATCCGCGTAAGCCTACGAGGCAGGAAGTAGAGATGATATATGAGCGAGCAATGTGATCGCAAATCATGGGAGGAGCTGCGGGAGAAGATACTGGGTCTTGGTGAGAGGAGCACCCGGAAGAGCTATTATCCTGAATTGCGGCGGCGGCTGGATGAGCTGCGGTCGAAAAATGCTGAGTTGGAGAGCATACTTTATGTGACAAGTCATGATCTGAAGTCGCCTCTGGTGAATCTGAAGGGATTTGGAGAGGAATTGAAAGACAATTGTGAGCGTTATCATGAGATTTTGGAAGAGTTGCAGTTGGAGGGGGAGCAGGCAGAGGAGGCAGCTCAGTTGAGAGAGAACGTTGAGCTTTCACTTCATTATATCGACGCGAGTGTGCAGAAGATCGATATGCTGCTGAACGGATTGCTGAGGTTGTCGCGGCTGGGTAAGGTTGAACTTGTTTGGCAGCAGATCGAGCCGAAGGATATAGTGAATGATATTCTTGAGTCGATGCGGTATCAGCTTAGGGAGGCAGGCGCTCAAATACATGTAGAAGATCTGCCGAGCTGTTGGGGCGATGCTGAGCAGGTGAATCATGTGTTTTCGAATCTTATAGATAATGCGCTGAAGTACTGTCACCCAGAGCGGAAGGCGGAGATCGAAATTGCAGGAGAGAACTGCGGTGCGGAGTGTCTGTACCGGGTTTCGGATAATGGGGTGGGCATCAGTGAAAAAAACAGGGAGAGGGTTTTTGAGATATTTCACAGGTTGATACCGGATCATGCCAGCAGGGGTGAGGGGTTGGGGTTGTCAATCGTCAAAAGGATCATGCAGAGGCATGGGGGTAAGGTCTGGGTGGAGTCGGAAGAAGGGGCGGGCTCGACTTTCTATCTGACGTTTCCGGCGTACGGGCCTTGAGGGTTTCTGTGCGGGCTTTTTAAGCTTGACTGGGTACCATTGCTGACAGGCTTATTTTAAGCTACGTCTACGAGGCCCAGTTTGGTGCCGAATTTTTTGATGAGTTCTTCGCGGATCTGTTTGTGGTCGGGGTCCTGGATGAGCGGGTCAGTTTTGATGAGGTCGAAGGCGTTTTTGCGTGCGAGGGTCAGCAGGTCGAAGTCTTCGATGATGTTTGCGATCTTGAGGTCGGGCAGGCCGTGCTGACGGGTGGAGAAGAGTTCACCGGGGCCGCGGAGTTTGAGGTCGTGTTCTGCGATCTCGAAGCCGTTGTTTGATTTGGTCATCATTTCGAGACGGGATTGTGCGATCTCGCTGTCTGTGTCGGCGAATAGGAGGCAGTAGGAGTTTGACTGGCCACGACCGATGCGGCCGCGAAGCTGGTGGAGCTGTGCGAGGCCGAAGCGGTCGGCGTGTTCGATGACCATGATGGTGGCGTTGGGGACGTCTACGCCGACCTCGATGACGACGGTGGATACGAGGATGTCGAGCTTGCCTGCGCGGAAGTCAGCCATGACGGATTCTTTCTGGTCGGCGGGCATCTGGCCGTGGAGGAGGGCTACGTTGTAATCGGGGAAGATCTTTTTGCTGAGGAGTTCGTAATCCTGGGTTGCTGAGCGGATCTCGGCGGATTCGTCGTCTGATTCGATGCGAGGGTAGACGAAGTAGGCCTGTTTTTTGGCTCGGAGGCGTTTGCGGATGAAGTCGTAGGCCTGTGCGCGGTCGTGGGGTTTGACCCATTTGGTGAGGACCTTGCCTCGGCCGGGCGGGGCGTTTTCGATTACGGATACGTCGAGGTCGCCGAACGCGGTCATGGCGAGTGTGCGGGGGATGGGGGTTGCGGTCATTACGAGACAGTGTGGCGCTTTTGCTTTTCGCAGGCTTGCGCGCTGGTGGACGCCGAACTTGTGCTGTTCGTCGATGATTACCGCGCCGAGGTTTTGGAAGTCGATCTGTTCGTTGAGGAGGGCGACGGTGCCGACTACGATATCGATGTCGCCGTTTTTTATGTCGGTGTTGAGGCGGGTGCGTTCGGCGGCGGAGATTCGGCCGGTGATGAGGGCGGTGCGGACGTTGGAATCTTTGAGGAATTTGGTTATGTTGTTGTAGTGCTGGGTTGCGAGGATCTCGGTTGGGGCCATGATCGCGGCCTGGGTTTTGTTTGCGACAGCGAGGAGGGCGGCGTAGACGGCGACGACGGTTTTGCCTGAGCCGACGTCGCCCTGGAGGAGGCGGTTCATGGGTGTTTCGGATTGCATGTCCTTGACGATGTCCTCGATGGCGGCGTTCTGGTCCTCGGTGAGCAGGAAGGGGAAGCGGGCGCGGATGCGGCTGTCGATGGTGTCTGTTGTGTGCATGGGTGTTGCGGGTGCGGTGTGTCGGGCCTGGTAGCGTTTGAGGGCGAGGCCGAGCTGCATGAGGAAGAGTTCGTCGTATTTGAGCCGGCGGCGCGCCTGGGCGAGGTGGTCCTCGTCGGTGGGGTTGTGTATCTGGCGGTATGCCTGGGTACGGGGGATGAGTTCGAGTTTCTTGCGGAGCGGTTCGGGGTAGAGTTCTTTTATGTGGGAGGTGAGTTCGGGCAGGAGGGGGCGGATGATGGAACGGATCTGGCGCGAGGAAAGGTTTGCGGTGGCAGGGTATTTTGGGCCGCCGAGATTTGCGGGATCGGCAGATGCTTGCTCGTCGAGGATCTGGAATTTTGGGTTGTTCATCTGCAGGCGGTGTTTGTAGATACCTGTTTTGCCGTGGACGACGAGGATCTTGCCCGGTTCGAGCTGTTTGGCGAGGTATCCGCCGTTGAAAAAGACGATGGGCAGGAAGCCGGTTTCGTCGGCGATGGTGACCTTGAACATGGGTGGGCGGTTGAAGCGGAGGAAGGAGGTGTCTTCGACGATGCCGACGGTGCAGATTTCCTGTTTGGGTTTGATCTGGTCGATCTTGACTGGCTCGGGGAGGAAGTCGTAGTCGCGTGGGAAGTATTCGAGGAGGTCGCCGAGTGTGTCGACGCCGAGCTGGGCGAAGGTTTTTGCGCGTTCGGGGCCGACGCCCTTTGCGAACTGGATGGGCGTGGTGAGGTTGATGTCCGGTTTTTCATGTTTTTTGGGCTGCATCGGGGTATTGTAGCGAGTTGGGCGGGGGTTGTAAATGAGGTGTTTTTGGTGTGTGTGTATTAAAGCGTTTGGGGTGCGATATAGCTGCGAAAGCCGTTATGGGCTTACTGTTCAGGGTTTGAGGAGATAGTTTTTTTGTATTTTGAAAGAAAAAATCCTATAATTAAGTGGATGGGAAACGTGAAGAAGTGAGTTAGTTTCAGATCCTGGCTGATACGGGCGGTGTTTTTGTGTCCGTGATGAGCGGCTGTGTTCTGATTTTGAGTGATCGAGTGTTTATTTTCAGGAATCGTGTGATGAAAAGGTTTAGCCGCAGCAGTTTTTCGAAAGTGCTAGTTGCCGGTTTTGTAATGCTTTTTGTTTTTGGATCGGCTGTTTTTGCGGTTGATCCGGCTAACCCTCCCGAGTTTATGCGTGTGGAAGTTGAGCGGGGCGGGGAGGTTCTTACTTTCAACCTCGACAGATATAATATGCGAGGTGAGAATTTCGAAGTTGTGCTGCTGGACACGGACGGGGTGACTCAGATCCCTCTGGATCCGGGCCCGGTGCGGACATATCGCGGCTGGTGTGAGGAGGAGCCGGACAGTTATGTCGAAGCGACGCTGATGGTGAACGGGGACCTGAGATATCATGTGTTCAAGGGGGCGGCATATGACTGGTGGTATGATCCGCCATATGAGAGGGACGATACTGCGGGTGCTGTGAACAATTTTACGGAGATCGGGGGAACGCCTGTTCAGCCTGCGGGTACTGTTTATCCGGGGGCATCTTTTACGTTGCCGGCGGCCAATCTGGATGATTACTACAAGACGGTTTACCAGATGGATTTTGGCACAGACGTTCTGGTGGAGTATGTGGACGCTGCGAATTTTTCGAATCTGCTGAGCTATGTGCGTAAGGCTGAGAATGCTGTTGGTCATTACAACGGGCTCTACGTAAGAGATATTCTTGCCGAAGCGAAACTGGGCAAGGTTGTATATCGGCAGAGTAATGCGGGGGTGGATCGCAGCAGTGCGCAGTGGGGAGTGGACTGGTGGAACGCTAATTCTTATTTTGAGCAGTTGTTCCCGGATGCTGATCATCACTTTATCACGATGGTTGGCTCAGTCGGCGGAGGTGTTGCGTTCGTATGTGATTATGGCGGAATCGACTGGGCGGGGCGAAGCTTCAACGGCTGGAACGGTGATTACAACTGGTGGCATGTTGGACGTCACGAGGTTGGTCATAATATGGGTGCCGGTGATTGGGACGGCGGCGGCAGAGAAGGTGCGACCATGATGAATGGTAACAATGTTGGTATCTCTCGTGTGTCCAACGCTTCTGCTACAAGAATAATGAACTGCCGACGGAACAAAGTAAGCGGCGGGGTGGATATCAGGAACATCGGTGCTTACGGTTATCCTGTGCCGCCTTATGCGAATCTTGATATGGCGACGGCGCTGGTTGGAAGTTCGGTCGCTCTGGATGTGCTGGGCAATGACTATGATGCGAACAACGACCAGTTAGCGATCAGTGATTTTCAGCAGGAGTCGCCTAATGGAGGTTCGGTTGTGTTTTCGGCTGGGACAGGTCCTGACGGACGTGATGAGCTGATCTATACGCCGCCGACAAATTCGGTTGGAGAGGACAAGTTCACTTACAGCATCGTCGATGAGAGCGGCAGGACAGCAATGGGGTATGTGATCATGTCGGTCGATCTCGATGATACGATCAAGGGTTATTATCCGCTGGATGAGATGTCGGGCACGGTTGCGGATGATGTGAGCATCTTTGATAATAACGGTTCGCTTGTTAACGGAGCTTCGTTCGATGCTGATTCCGTTGCGGGTGTATTCGGCGGTGGTCTGGATCTTGACGGTGTGGACGATCACATCGAAATATCCAGTCTGAATCTGAACAGCAATACAGTTACGATAACTGCGTGGGTCAAGCCCAACGGTTCGCCTACCGGGTGGAACGGCATCGTGTTCAACAGATCGCAGAACGCGGCGGGTTTGAACTTCGGTACCGGCGGTGAGCTGCGGTATCACTGGGATGGTACGAACTGGGGCTGGAACAGCGGTCTGGTGCCTACGGTAGGTCAGTGGAACTTTGTCGCGCTGGTGGTCGAACCTGATCGGGCGACGATATATCTTAGTGATGGTGCAACGGTTCAATCCGCGACGAATGTAAATTCGCACGGCGTGCAATCGTTCGGCGGTACGACGTACATCGGTCTGGACAGCAACAGTGGATCGCGGCATTTCAAGGGTTCAGTTGATGATGTTCGGGTGTATAACTATTCAATGAATGCGGACGAGATCGGGTCGGTGATCGCCGGCGGGCAGGTTGAATGTCCTTCTCCTCTGGATGGCGCTACTAACGTAGGCGAGACATATTTGAGCTGGGTGCAGGCTGCGGATGTTCTGGGTTATGATGTCTATCTCGGGACGGATGCTACTGCAGTTGCAGCGGCTGGGACCGATTCGCCGGAATATCGGGGCCAGGTGACGGATGCGGTCTTTGATGTGTTCGAACTGCTGGAAACTAATACGCAGTATTTCTGGCGTGTGGATACGGTGACCAGTGAGGGCGTTATTAGTGGTGTGATATGGGAGTTTACGACCGGGTCGGCGCTGGGGATGACGGGTTACTGGAAGCTCGATGATGGCGACGGTACGGTTGCTGATGATTCGAGTGGAGGTAATAACGACGGTACTGTTTCCGGTGCGGTTTGGACGCAGGGTGTTGACGGCGGGGCGCTGAGTTTTGATGGTGTGAATGATGCGGTCAGATTCGGGACCGGGCCTTCGTTGTCGGGCAAGACGGATTTTTCGGTTTCGGCGTGGATCAAGACCAGTGCTTCGAAGGATCAGGTGATCGTTCAGCAGCGAAACGGCGGTTTTAACGGGCAGTATGCTGTCAGGGTCAATTATGATGGCCGAGTCAGTTTCTTTGTTTACGGCAACATGGGATATCAGTTCAGCTTCAGTTCGAGCGAGACGGTCAATGACGGCGAGTGGCATCATGTTGCGGCAGTACGTGACGGCGATGACGGTTTCATTTACATCGATGGAAGTCTTTCAGGCAGCGGGAGCGGGTCCGTTCGGGACCTGAATGGCGGTATTGGTGTCGGCGTCGGGGCGGATATCCGTGATAACAATAAGCATTTCCAGGGTGTTATCGATGAGGTTCGAATTTATGACAGGGCGCTTGGCGGTGATGCTGTCCATGAGTTGTTTTATGAATTAGCTGAGAAGACCGATGCTCCTGTTGGGCTGACTGCGACGGCTGGAGACGGATGGATAAATCTGGACTGGGAGAACGGGGCTGGTTACCCGACATATACCGTTTATCGAAGTACGACGAGCGGCAGCGGTTATGAGGTAATAGCTCCGACTGCTGTATTGAGTATGTATTCTGACGGGACAGTTGTTAACGGTATAGAATATTATTACGTTGTTACGGCCACGGACAGCGGCGGTGTGGAGTCGGAGTTCTCGAATGAGGTTGGGGCGGCCGCCCATACTGCTGGTGATGTAAACGCAGACGGTTTTGTGGACCTGAGTGACCTGGCTATGCTGAGTGAGTACTGGCTGCAGGATTGTTCCGTGGTGCCTTGCGGTGAAGCCGATACGGATGATAGCGGATATGTGGACTTTGACGATTTGAGTGCGATAGCTGTAGAATGGCTTAATCAGTAAGTCCCAATTTTTATTGATGACATCAGGCGTGGCGATTTCGGTTGTCACGCCTTTTTTATGCGTATGCTGCAGGGACTTGTTGAATTACATGGGTAATAATTATTTCAGAAGATGGTGAATTTTGTTGAATCTGAGAAAAACCTGGTAGAGTTTCACCGACCTTATGACGTTACATGGTGCTATGGGTAAAGTGATAAGTTTAAATCAGGAGCTGGGTTTGCGAAAACATAGTTTTTTTCAGTTTGTTTTGGGTGCGATCGTTTTTTTGTCGGGGGCAGTTTTCGGTGCTTTGCCGGACAGTATTGTGCAGAGTGTCAGTCGTTATGGTGAAACAATCACACTTCGGCTGACTAAAGAGACTGTTCGGGGGAATTATTTTGAGGTTCTGGTGCAGGGTTCGGACGGTTCGTACAGCAGCTATGATGCAGGTGAGGTTCGGACTTATATGGGGACAGTGGATGAGTATCCGGATGCGATGGTTGCCGGGGTTAAGCTGTCGGACGGGACGCTCAAGACGCGGATATATTTTGACAGGGGGTATACGTGGTTTACGTCGGGGGCGTATGTGACTGGAACGCGGGGAGGCAATGCGGAAAGTTTCTGTCTGCCGACGATGGGTACGGTAACGCCAGGTAAGGCGGGGAGCGATATTTATCGGTTCGATGTGGGGATCGATTGCGATTACAGATATTACAGTAGGCGGGGGTACGATGTTCAGAAGTGCGTGGAGCTTGTGGAGTTTTCGGTTTGTCAGGTCAAGGCGATCTATATGCGGGATGCTTTGCTTAGGCCTGCATTGGGGCGGGTTGTGATCAGGGCATCGCAGGCGCATTGTCCTTATGACGGGATTACGGGGACGGCGCTTCTGAATCCGTTCAAGGATGAGTGGAACTATAACCATTCGCCGGATACGACATATGATGCGGCTGCGCTGGCGACGCCTGCGATCGGCGGGGGTGTTGCGTGGGTTGGCGTGATCGGCAGTTCGGTGCGGTATTCGGTTAACGGGCTGGCGAGTGACGGCAGTTTTGATATTGTCTGGCGGCACGAGCTTGGGCACAACTGGTCGGTGCATGATTATCATGCGGGCAGTCCGGAGGGGTCGACGATCAATTGCGGCAATGCTTACGGGCGGTTCTCGGGGCCGGAGGTGCAGTCGATTCTGGGACATCGTGATTATAAGAAGTGGGCGTTGGACAATGTGGGCGTGTATACGAGCATCGACATTCCGCCTTATGCGGCGCTGGATGTTCCGGCGAAGATCGCTGTGGATGTGGGAGAGGAACATGTCGAGGTAATAGATGTTCTGGCGAACGACTTTGATGCGAACGGGGATACTCTGTCGATACTTTCCTGCGACAGTACGTCGAATGCGGGGAGGAGCGTTGGGATTAGCAGCGGGACAGGACCTGGCGGTTGTGACGAGATACTGTATACCGTTACGCCGAGCGATGGGCTGGCGGAGTTCGATTATTTTCGTTACGAAGTCGAAGACAGCAGCGGTCAGAGGGCGACGGGCGTTGTGCTGCTGCAGTTGGGTTATGAGATGCCGCCTGTGTGGACAGTTGAATCCGATGCTGATACGTTTGTGAGGAGTTCTGACTCGACCAATTTTGGCGACCGAGATTATATCACTATCAAGCGGACGAATTCGGGTGCTTCTTCGACTTATACGCGGACAGGTTGGGTGCATTTCGACATAAGCGATAAGGATCTTACGAGCAAGGCGAAGTTGAGCTTTACGTGCTTCGGCGGCGATGCGAGCAATGAGACGGTTACTGTGTGGGGGATAAAGGATGGTCGACCCGGTGATGAACTGGGGACGGACTGGACGGAGATGGGGCTGACGGGCAACAATGCGTCGCTTGTTCCTGATTTTGCGGAAGATGAGGACACGACAAAGATAGGAAGCTTCAAGAGTTCGACGGTCGTGGGGACGGAGTTTACTGTTGCTGGTGCTGAGCTGGCGGAATTTCTTGAGGCTGATACGAATGGGGAGGTGACTTTCTTGCTGGTTAAGCAGCCGAGCGAGCGGACGCTAAATATCTGTTCGGCTGAGAATGGTTCGGGGGCACCTACGCTGAGTGCTGTGCCGATGCTGCCCGCGGATGCTCATGTGCGGGACGGCAGTTATGCTGAAAATAATTTTGGTTTTGATGATACGATGACAGTCAAGCATGACGGGGAGAGTTATGAAAGGCATATGTATCTGCGGTTCGATTATAACGGTCAGGTTGATGGGGCCGTTGAAAATGCTGAGCTGGTGCTGACGCCGACGGCGACG
This sequence comes from Anaerohalosphaera lusitana, assembly GCF_002007645.1. Classification (GTDB taxonomy): domain Bacteria; phylum Planctomycetota; class Phycisphaerae; order Sedimentisphaerales; family Anaerohalosphaeraceae; genus Anaerohalosphaera; species Anaerohalosphaera lusitana. The sequence goes on along the minus strand of NZ_CP019791.1, from coordinate 277,151 downwards.
GTTTCCGGGGTGATGCTGCGGGTACGGCTGGTCGATGATTCGGGAGATGACTGGGACGAAGGAGGGATAACCTGGAATGATAGGTCTGTGGGGAGCGGGCTGGAGGTGCGCTTCTGGAGCAACTATCTGGTAAAAAATCAGTCTTACACCCTGAATGTTACTTCGCTGGTAAATCAGGCGATGAACGCGAATAAGGTTGCAACGTTCCATATCGATTCACTGACGGCGGGGTCGTCTTACTGGCTGGATTTCGCGAGCAAGGAGAACGTAAATGAATCATATAGGCCAAAGCTGATCGTTAGGTCACGTACTAAGGCAGATGTAAATATTGACGGCGCTGTCGATTTTGAGGATTTTGCGTTATTTAGCGGCAACTGGCTGATGCAGGATTGCGGTTTGTGCGGTGGAGCTGATATGGATGGCGATGCAGATGTGGACATGGACGACTTGATGATGTTCGCAGCAGACTGGCTTGACTAGCAAGGACAAAGGGTGTATTGCGAGTCCGGTGATTCCACTTTACCGGGCTCTTTTTTTTGAGGTCTAAAATGCTCAGTGGTGCCAGAGATGATTTTTCTTTAATTAGTAAGGGTGATTTTGTATAATAAGTTACCGTGAAGATTGAGTGATCTTGCCGCGTGTTTGTGCGGTCATGGAGATATTTTGTCTTGGGTGACAGAGTGTGCAAAACTTATGTGTGGTATGAGTCAGGGGTGAGGAGTGCACATCGTTTTTTTCTTGGGTGCTTCAGGGCGATTCGTGGATAGCTCTCTGTGATCTCTTCTGCGCGGACGTTTTTTTAATAGTGTGTGTTTTTTTATCAGGAGAAGAGTATGTTGAAGAGTGATGTGTTTTTCAGGTCTGCACTGATGGTTCTGTTGATCGTTATCGTTTCGGGGGCCGCTATGGGTGCGGCGCCGACGACTTTGACACAGAACGTGAGTTATGGTGGTGAGACGATCACGCTGAGGATGACCAAGGAGAGCGTGCGTGGCGATCATTTCGAGGTGCTGGTGCAGAACAGCAGCGGAGGATATGATACGTGGACGGCGGGCGAGGTTCGGACATATGTCGGGACGGTTGACGAGTATCCTGGAGCGTTTGTTGCCGGTATCCGCAAGAGCAATAATGTTTTGAAGGCGCGGGTGTATTTTGACCGCGGTGCGACGTGGTACACTTACGGCAGCAGTGTGACGGGGACACGCGGGACGGGTGCGGAGTCTTTCAAGATGCCGAGCAAGCCGAGCGTTACGCCCGGCAAGTGGGGGACGGACACTTATAAGTTCGATGTCGGATTCGATTGTGACTACAGATATTATGACAGGATGAACAGCGTAGATGCATGTTTCGAGATGGTCGAGTTCTCAACAGTGTGTCTGAAGGTTCAGTATCTGCAGGACGCTCTGCTGATGCCAGCTATCGGACGGGTGATCATTCGGACAAGTCGGCAGCACTGCCCTTACTATAACTATTCAGGGACGGGGATATTGAATCCGTTCCGGACAGAGTGGAATACGAACCAAAGTGATGCCGAGCGGGATGTCGCTGCGTGTGTGACGCCGAACATCGGCGGCGGTGTCGCGTGGCTGGGTGTGATCGGTACGAGCAGCGCTTATTCGGTCAACGGAATCAGCAGTGACGGCAGTTTCGATGTTGTGTGGAGGCACGAGCTGGGTCACAACTGGAGCGTGTATGACTATCATGCGAACAGTCCTGAGGGGCCGACGATAAACTGCGGTAATCAGTACGGCAGGTTCAATGGGCCGGCTGTGGAGTCGATATTCAACCATAGGGATTCCAGGCTGAGCATATTTGAGAATGTCGGGACGTACAATACCATAGACTTCGGGCCTTATGCGGCACTGGATTTCGTGAGCCAGGCTACGGCGGGCGAATCTGTTGCGATCGATGTTATGGCGAATGATTTTGATGTTAACGCTCAGTCGATCTCGCTTGACAGTTTTGATTCTACTTCGTCAAAGGGAGGCACGGTGACGCTGTCTGCAGGGACGGGAGGCGATGGTCGTGATGAGCTGGTCTATACGGCCCCTGCGAATGCGTTCAATGAGGTTGATTACTTCTACTATACGGTTAAGGATTCGGCGGGCAATTACGGAACGGGTGTTGCGCTTGTGTATGTCGATCTGGCCAACACATTGAAGGGATACTATCCGCTGGATGAGACGAGCGGTACGGTTGCCGGTGACCTGAGCAGGTTCGGCAATGATGGAACGCTGGCCGGCGGAGCGTCTTTTTCGAATGCCTCGGTAGCGGGCAAGTTTGGTACAGCACTTGAACTTGACGGGACGGATGACTGTATAGAACTGGATGGACTGAATCTGAACAGTGACAAGGTTACTATCACCGCGTGGGTCAAGCCTTCCTCTACGCCTAATGACTGGAGCGGCATCGTGTTCAACAGGACGCAGGATGCGGCAGGTTTGAATTTCGCAAGCGGCGGTGAGCTTAGATATCACTGGGACGGCGGTAACTGGAGCTGGAGTTCGGGGCTTGTTCCGCCTGTTGGGCAGTGGAGCTTTGTTGCGCTTGTTGTCGAGCCGACGAAGGCAACGATATATATGAATACCGGGGGCTCTACTCAAACGGCAACACATTACGGTGCTCACGGCAGCCAGGCGTTTGCCGGTACGACTTATGTTGGACGAGACAGTAATCACAGCACACGGTACTTTAACGGTGCAATGGATGATATTCGGATATTCAATTATGCCATCGATGCGGACGGAATAGAAGGTATCATAAAGGGAATCAAGGCGACGGCACCTGTGCCGGTAGATGGGGCGACGGATATTACGAGCCCGCTGCTGAACTGGATCACTTCAATTGACGGAGCCACTTACGATGTATATGTCGGTACGAGTCCGACGGCGGTCGAGAATGCGACTACCAGTTCGCCTGAGTATCGCGGTTCCGTGGCCGGTAAGATATTTGATGCTTCTGCTGTGCTGAGTGCCGGGACGACATACTACTGGCGTGTTGATTCTGTGCTGGATGGTGAGACAGTCAAGGGTGATGTCTGGGACTTTTCAACGGGTTCTAATCTGACGTTGCTTACAGACGGTCTGAAGCTGCATTATACGATGGACAATGCGGACGCCAGCGGGAGCACTGTTTATGATGTGTCGGATGCAGGCAACAATGGTACTATCAGCGGAGCGACGAAAGGCATTTCAGGTCAGATAGAAGAGGGCTTCCGCTTTGACGGTTACAATGACAGAGTCTACGGGGCGAGGCTCAATCTGAACAGTAATACAGTTACGATGTCGGCGTGGATCAAGCGTCATGGTAATCAGCCGGATTACGGCGGGATCATGATCTGTGTGGATTCTAACAACAAGTCCGGTCTGAACTTTGCGGGCAATAATGAGCTTTGCTATCACTGGACGGGCGGCTATTGGGGATGGCGGTCGGGTCTGGTGGTGCCTGACAATCAATGGAGCCATATTGCGCTGGTGGTTGAGCCCGACAAGGCGACGCTTTATGTCAACGGCCAGTCGGCGGTGAGTTCCGGTTCGCATGCTGTTGAGGAGTTCAGTGACTATCTGGATCTCGGTACTTATGACGGTTGGTCGAGCAGGATGTATGAAGGAGATATGGATGATGCGGCTGTGTGGAACCGCAGCCTGTCTCGCGAAGAGATACTTTATATTTATCAGCAGGGCGTGGATGGAAGCACTTTTGATGAGGTGCAGTCAGATGTAACTGCGCCGGCTGCACCTGTGGATGTTGCTGCGGCCGCGGACGATAGTTCCGTCAGCCTGGATTGGAGCGACAACAGTGAAGAAGATCTTGCCGGCTATAACGTGTACCGCAGTGAGGTCAGCGGGTCAGGTTATTCGCAGTTGACTTCGGGGACCATTTTCAGTGCGTTTGGAGATGGTACGGCTGTTAACGGCACAACTTATTATTATGTCGTGACGGCTGTCGATCAAGTTGGCAATGAGAGTGTATATTCTGACGAAATGACGGCACTGCCGCACATGCGGGGTGATATCGATGTGGACGGCAACGTGAATTTCCGGGATATTGCTCTGCTGAGTGAGTTCTGGCTGGATACGGACTGTTCTGATAGTACGCCTTGCGGCAACGCGGATGTTGACTTTGACAACGATGTTGATATTGATGACTTGAAAGAGCTTGCGGCTAACTGGCTTAGATAGCCGTTTAGTTCAAAGAAATCGAAGGCGTGTCGGTCATGTTGGTCGGCGCGCCTTTTTTTATGTCGTGGGGGTGTTGTTAGCGCGTCGGAACGATGCGTAGGGGGCAAGTCTTGTGGTGCGTGGGGACTCTCAGTTAGTAAAAGTTTGGCGTTGTCTGTATAGGGCGAATTGCGCATGTACTATCTTGCTGTTCGAGGGGGTTTTAAAGAATTTTATCTTCAAGCAGATTCGGTGGTTACGAATTTAGGAGCATTCTAAGTCAGTCCTGTTTTGACATCAATGGCGCAAGCTGGTGCAAAGGGTGAAGGCATTGGCAAAATGCGAAACGATGACAACTTTCTTTAGAGCAGGACGGGGACATGGGATTCGATTTTGGAAATTTTGGTAAGGTTCGGCCGAGCGAGTCGTTTGTTGACTGGCTGGTTGATGAGCAGTGGGTCGGAATCGGACAGCATTTCGGAAGGCTGTGGGAGTACTATAATAATCCCATGTACGACATCGGGACGGCGGGAATCGCTGAAGCGAAACAGAATGATGCCAGCAAGAATTATGTCCAGGGTCAGGAGTACGGTCTGCCGCCGCGGATTACGGGTATGTCCTACAGTGGGGCAGGTAACGGTCTTGTGGGCAAGCGTGTCGGCGGGATCGAGCGTAAGGAAGTTGTGATCGAGAACGATATCGCATGGCGGATCAATGCGATGGTGGATTTTCTTTTCGGCAAGGGAATAGATTTTGTCAGCAAGGCGTCGGAGCCAACAAAACGCAGAGAACTCGAGCAGATCATAAAGACTGTGTTTGCGGCGAACGGTGCGGCTGGCTTCTTTCAGGATATGGCAGTGCTCGGGAGTGTCTACGGCTTTGTGGATTGTGTAGTAAGGCCGGGAACGGAGGTCCTGCAAAAGGCGCAAGGTCTTAATGGCGGGGGAAGAGCAACTTCATCAAACTCCACTTCTACTTTCACTTCTTTTTCTTCAATTCTTGAATCAGCCTCCGGTATCGGTCTGGAGCTGATAGAGGCTCCGCGAGCGCTGCCTGTTCTGGATGAGAATGATTATCGCAAGATAGAGTTCTATGTGCAGAATTTTTATCAGCAGAAGAATGCCGTGGATGAGCATAGCGGTTTCTGGAAGATGCTCGGTGGTGGGACTGACGGTCGAAAACGCGACAGGGCGATGGTGACGGAGGTGATCGGTCGTGACTGGTGGCAGAGGTATGAGAACAAGGAGCTAGTTAGTGAGGGGGCGAATCTGCTGGGCGAGGTTCCGGTGGTGCATGTTCAGAATCTGGCGCAGCCTTATTATTACGAGGGGATCAGTGATGTCGAGCAATTGACGGGTCTGCAGGATGAGCTGAATACAAGGCTTAGCGATCGTGCGAGCAGGATCACTTTCCAGGCGTTCAAGATGTATCTGGCGAAGGGTATCGAGGCGGTGGGAGATAAGCCGGTGTCGCCGGGTCAGATGTGGTGTACGGATAATCTGGATGCGAGCATTGAGGCATTCGGCGGTGATGGACATACTCCGAGCGAGGATCTGCATATTTCGGAAATACGTGAGGCGATGGACAAGGTGAGCGGGGTGACGCCTGCTGTGGCGGGTGTGTTGAAGAACAAGCTGGGGAACCTGACGAGCGGTGTTGCGTTGAAGATGACGTTTATGGGGATGCTGGCGAAGACGGAGCGGAAGCAGTTTACGTACGGTGAGGGCCTGAAGGAGATCGCGAGGAAAGTGCTGGGCACGCTGGATATTCTGGGGGTTTACAAGACTTCGCGGGAGGAGAGAGAATTTGAGATAACTTTCCCTGAGCCGCTGCCGGTGGATGTAGGGGAGAAGATAAACGAGGCGAAGGCGAAGCTGGAACTGGGTGTGCCGCGGGAGCAGGTGTTCAGGGAGCTTGGATACGAGTAGGTTTGGTGGTTGGTGATGATGTCGAAAGATATTTTGTGATATTGGAAATTGCAGGAGCTAAATATGAGCAAGGCAGATGAGTTGAACAGAGAGGATGAGGCTGGGAAGGCTCAGGAAGATGATAAGCTGGTGCCGGTGAGTGAGGCGATCAAGTATCGCAAGCGGGCCCAGGCGGCGGAGCAGGAAAGGGCGGAGCTGGATGCGAAGCTGCGGGAGATGGTTGCGAATAAGACGAAGGTTGAACAAGATCTGGCGGAGATCAAGTGCGATCATGAACTTTCGCGGAAGCTGAGTGCGGCAGGGGCGATCGATCTGGAGGCGGCTGTGTTGATGGCGAAGAGCAAGCTGGCTGAGGATGAGAGCGGTGATGTGGAGAGTGTGGTCGAGAGTATGCGGCGTGAGAAGAGTTATCTTTTCGGCGGGGTAGGTGGTGTGGAGAAGACTGCAGGTGTGCGTGAGAAGGCAGGAGGCGGTAGGGGGAATCTTGAGAACCTTGCGAAGAGAGCGGTGAAGAGCGGGCGGAGATCGGATGTGCAGGAGTACCTGCGAGAGAGGCGAAAGTTCGTTTAGGTGTCGGCAGGGGCCGGGGCCCGGTGCAGCAGCGGCGGGTTGATGTAGTATTTACGAATGAGATTTGAGGAGGTTTTGAATTATGGCGTTTACAGGTAAGGCAACATATTCGGCGGGGACGACTCTGCCGGAGATAGCGGAAGATGTATCGGATCTGATCGGGATAGTGTCTCCGTATGAGACACCGGTGCTGGATGCATTGGGCGATCCGCTGAGGGCGGCGACGAGTCCGCATCATGAGTGGCTGGAGGATGAGCTGCTGCCGAACAAGGATTCGGTGAACGATGCGGCGATCAGTGACCCGACGGGCGAGACGGCGTTCGATGTGATGAACGGGACTCGGTTCCGTGTGGGCGACCAGATACAGATCGAAGGTTCTGGTGAGCTGATTCTGGTGACGGATGTGAGCGGGAATACGCTGAGTGTGGTTCGAGGGTATGCGGGGACGACGCCTGAGGCGGTAGCGGACGGTCAGGTGGTCAATATTCTGGGTAATGCGGCGCTTGAGGGCGACGACAAGCCTGCGGTTCGGTTTACCAATCGCAAGCGGTGCGGCAACTTCACACAGATATTTACGGCGGGTGTTGAAGTGAGCGGGACCGATCTTGCGGCGAGTCAGCTCGGGCTCAGTGACGAGATGGACTACCAGAAGCAGGAGCGGCTGCGTGAGCTTATTCGTGATCTGGAGAATACGGTGATCAACGGCGGCAGTCCGGTTGCGAATGCTCAGGGCAATAATTCTGTTCGCAGGACGATGCGGGGTATTTTTCAGAGTCTCGAGACGAACGTGTTTGCGGCGGGCGATGCGGGTTTGCCTGCTGGTACGGATCTGGATGAGGAGAAGATCAATTACATTCTTCGCAGCATCTGGGAGAACAGCAACGGCAATGTCGATCTGATCGTTTGCGGCGGGTTCCAGAAGCGGAAGATCAACGGGATGCTGAGCGGTATGCGTGAGTATGCTGCGAGCGATACAGTGTTCCGCGATATGGTCAGCATGTACGAGAGCGACTTCGGTGTGTGCAAGGTGGTGACCACGCGGTGGATGCCGATGGACAGTGTGCTGCTGCTGGATTCTTCGAGGATCAGTGTGCTGCCGATGGCGGGCAGGAGTTTTCACTTTAAGCCTTTGTCGAGCAGCGGTGACTATGAGTGCGGCGAGCTGATCGGTGAGTATACGCTGGAGCTGAAGAATGAAGCGGCGCACGGTCTGATTCGTGGTCTGAGCACGAGTTAGGAGGAGCAACGCGAGGAGGAGTCCGGCTGAGGAGGATGGCTTAAGCGGCCGGTGGTTTTGCATGGGAAACCGTGCAAGCCATAGGAGCAGGGCGGCGAGTATGAGTTGTACTGCTTCTATGGTTTTCACGGCGGTGGCTTGATGAAAGGTTTTTGCGAGGAGGTGTGCTATGGAGATGATTTGCAGAGATGCTGACTTGGTTCGGTATGAGCCGGTTTTGTTTGGCGACTGCGGTATTGTGAGCCAGACGATATGCGGCGGTGAAGGCGGGGTCATTGCTGGTACGAGTTTTACGGTTGCAGGTGCAGATTTTGTTAGCGGAGGTGTTGAAGCGGGGCAGGTGGTGCATCTGTATTCTGCTGAGGAAGGAATCGACGGTGTGTTCGAGATCGTGGAAGTCGCTGGAGCGGAGGAGCTGATGATCTCGGTGATAAGGGCCGACGATGAGAATGGGGCAATATGTGATGTTGTGGGCAGTGAAGTGCGGTACAGTATTGTTAGTTATGCAGCTCAGATACGAGATGTCACATTTGAATTGACGAAATATTTTGGACTGGGGCCTGGTGACAGTTCAAGCGAATATGGTCTTGCGGACGTGATCGATACCGGTGACCTGCGGAGGGCTTGTGTATTCGCAGTACTTGCGGGGATCTATGCGACGCTTGGCAGGCAAGCGGGCGATGCGAGCGGGCACTGGGAAAAGAGTCTATTTTATCAGCGAAAGTTTGAACGAGCGAGGGAGGCGTGTCGGATCGAGCTGGATTCGGATGGCGATGGTGTAGGGGAAGCTGAGATCAGCGGCGGGGGTTTTCGGCTGCGAAGAGGATGAGATCAGAAGCCGCTTTAATAGTTTCCAGCTTAGATGTGGTGTGCATGAATTCAGAGAGGATGCGGGGTGATGGACAAGATTACTTTTGACAGCAGGTTTACGTGTCATTTGATGCGTGTTGATGTGGGGGCATGGCAGAGGGATTACGCTGAAAGAAAAGCGGCTGGTCTGAATGGTTCTGCAGTGCAGCATCTCGGCAGGCGCAGACGTGATATCGGTGTGGTGGTAAAGTTGAAGGAGCCGTCAAGGGCGAAGCTGAAGAACAGCCTGGGAATACTACGGGCAATGGATGATGGTGGGGTTCATGAGATAGCGATACAGGGCGGGACGGTTTATGAGGATGTGCTGCTGGAAGATTTTAAGGTTGGTGATCCTGTGGTTGGCGGCAGCGGTGTGAGTTGTCAGGTCGAGATCAGCTTTGTTCAGGTGCGTTGACATGTTTTATAAAGACGGAATAGACAGGGTCAGGGCGTTCGGGATCGCGAGCGGATACGGTGAGAACGGAGCGGGGAGAGAGGTGCCATATGCTGCTCTTGTTAAGTGGCAGTCTCAGCACGGAGATAAATTGCACCAGGTCTATGTGAACGGCGAGCTTGCGGGGGTTAGCTCTGACTGCGGGGTACGGCAGATGGTTGTGGGGCTGCCTGTCTGTTTTGAAGGGCCGGTGCGGATCGAAGTCGTGGCGGTTGATCCGGGAGAAGGGTGGAAGCAGTTCGATGTCTGTGATGAGCCGGGTTCATTGAACGGACGAGTCGAGTTGAGGTGGGTGAAACTGCATGGGCTGCCTTATGAGGGACGTTATGAAGTTTATATGGCTGTCGATGATGAGGTGGTGGATTTTGATTCGCAGCCATTTGATGAAGGCCCGATCTGGCGAGGTCCCTGGGAGAAGGCTGGTTTTGGGCTGGACGGATTCGGCAGCGGCGGTTTTGGTTTCGATGCGGGTAACGCTTGCGGATTCGGGAGGGGTTGTTTTGGAGAAGGTGAGTTCGGGCTCGATGCGGAAGAGTTTAGATGGGTGAGCGACGAGCTCGGGACGGGTAAATATCGGTTCGGTGTGAAGTTTCTCGATGTATGGGGCGGCGAGGTATGCAGAATGACAAGCGATGAGATTACGATCATACGAAAGTGCCGGGGAGTGAAAAAGATTAGGCTGATTGAGCAGTCCGATGACGGATCGCTGAAAATAGCTATAGGTTGAAAATTGAATTGAGGAGATGGAGATATGTCTGAGGTTTATCCGAGTGATAATGAACTTTTGAATCTGATGTCTGATGAGGATACGGGTGTTGAGTACATTCCGACGGGGGCTGCGCCGTATTACCTGCACTTCCGTAAGCTGCTTTACAGATTGCTTCTTGCGACCAAGCGTGCGAACGATCTGCGAGTGTTTGCGGAGGGCGGTCTGGAGATCGGGGTTAAGCCCGGCAAGTACTGGTCAGGGACGAGTCTGATCGAATACGGCGGTTCGGTAGGTAATGCTCTGGCGGATGAGCAGGCGAGCATATTCGTATATCTTGATTCGGCGGGACAGTTGGTGGTGGATGAATATGCGGCATTTCCCGATATGTCGCAGGAGGTGCATGTGAGGCTCGCAGTGGTCAGGACGTCGGGCGGGGAGGTCGTCGAGATCACTGATGCGAGGGATCACCACAGCATAAGTGTGCCTGCTATGAATTCGGCGAGCAGCGGTGTGGGTACTATCGAAGGACACACTGTGAATGATCTGCTGACGGCGGATGATAGCGGCAGTGTTCATACGAACAGCGGAGCGACTGGGCCGGTCACTTTGACGCTGCCTGCAGGTGCTGCGGCCGGCACACGGTTTGGATTTGCGGTGCAGGCATCGCAGGTACTCTATGTGGATCCGGGTGCGGCGGCAATCCTGGATGACTGCGGACAGACAGCGGGTAAGAGTAAGTATGCAAGTACGTTGGGAGAGTGCATCGAGCTTATGGCGGATGCAAACGGTGACTGGGTGACGATCAGTAAGCGGGGCGTCTGGATGGAAGAAGCGTGATATTGATTTTGTTCGTGTCGGCTGATGGTCGGTCATAGAAAATACGGATTCTCAGGGGCTGAAAAAAATGTACAGAAATGAAATGGTCAGACATGTCAGGCAAAAAGTTATACGGGGAGAACTGTCGGCTGGGGATGTTGCGGTCATGAGCCTGGAAGAGCTTGGGCAGTTGTTCGAGAGGGGGTCTGTTTCGATGGCTGATTCGGAGTGCATCAAGCGGCATGCTGTAAGCGCGGATGGGGTGCGTCGAAGTATGCAGCCCATTGCCGATGTTTCGAATCAACTGGAAGGCGGGAGCAGAGCGTGGTTCCGTGAGAATTATCCGGATGCTGTCTACGGGGTTGACGGACAGGTGGTGACGATCAATCTTGCCGGTGTAGAGGAGGAAGTGTAATGGGACTTTGGGATCATAGATGCTATTTTGCGAGCAAAGACGGTTCACCGAATGGCGAGGGGAGCGAGACGAATCCATTTGATCTGAAGACATTGCTTGCGAGTATGGGCAGATGCAAAATGGTGATTGAGATCAGTCGGTCCGGGGATGTTCCCGGGAGCGGATACTGGTATGTCACCGGTGACGGAGTTAACAGTGAATTGATAGCATGGGACGATGATCCGGCTGGGATAGAGACTAAGCTTCGCGGATGGTGTGATAATATTGCCGGGTTGGAATTTGTTAGCGTATCGGGCGGGCCGTATGGTATTGGTTTAATTACGTTAGTTGTCATTGCTCCCTACAGCGAATGGGAGTTGACAGTTTATGAAAGCGGTATGAGTCCGGCTGGTACTCCTACGGTGGTTCATGATCCTGGAGTGGTGAAATGTAAGGGCGTGGTTAAGGCTGGTTTTTATGATCCGGTTGATCTTGGCGGACTTTTATGCACCTTGACGGGAGGGAATGCTGACAGGAATGAGATAGCTGAGCTGATCGGTTATCGTGAAAGCTTCGATCTGGTCACGGAGAAAGGTGACCTGGACGGTTTGAGTATGCTTGAAGGTGCCGCTGCGGTGTCACTGCCGGACGCTATGGTTGTCAGCGGTTTTTTGAGCGAAGGTGGTAATCTGATCAATAATTCAGAGCTGGACCAGTGGTTGAGTGATGACCCGGTCGACTGGATAGTTTCGGGTGAGGTAGGTTCTAACCAGGTAACCGAGGATCCGTATGGCGCGAGGATGCTCAGTGATGGTGGGTATATTTCGCTGAGCCATACAGTCAGTGACATCGGCAAGTTCAAAATAGAATTACAAACATCGATCAGCAGCGGCAAAATACGGCTCAAGGTAAGACATCTGGACGGTTCAATCGAAGATGTGTCAGGGATCATATCTTCGAGCGGTACGACAGTAGTTTATTGCGAGGATGTCCAAGAGGTCATTGTAGAAAATGCATCTGCGTGTGATGTGGTTTTGAGCAGTTGTGAAGTCTATAAGATGGACGGTCCGAGGGGTATATACGACTGGTATGAATCATTTGACGGAGGAGATGCCAAAGGGCCGGGTTACTATAATGGCCAGCGAGTGTATCGAAGTCGTTCTCAATTTTTATGCCCCGACGAAATCGATCGTAACTGGGCTCTGTGGCATGAAGGTTATGTCGGTGGATATTACATCTGGCGATTGACGCCTGAAACAGGAATCGGTTTGCAGTCGAGTGACGGCTGGTATTGGCGGGGAGATGCGGACGGTTATGAAAGTATGTACTTTCCGGTTGTAAAGGGCCCGCTGCAGTCGAGTATTGGTTATGCAACTGTTACACCGGCCGAGCTGCATGTTGGTGATTTGCCGGTGATTGACGGCTGGGGGAATACAACAGACATCTTTGATGTGGCGGGTGAGCAGATCGTTGGCTTTAGAAATCTTCATTTTACGAATATGGATTCAATTGGCGAAGGGCACTTTTTAACCAGCAGCACCGTGGGCGGCGTCAGAGCGAAAGGTTGTGCATTCACCGGTGCAGCGAGGGTGAGCGGGGGCGGGCCATTGTTTTCGACCATGCGTTTTGAGAGTTGCTATTTTGCCGCTATCAGTAAGAACATGATCAATAATCAACAGGCTGAATCAGTGAACGAAGTTCGCGGATGCTTGATTCGGGTTCGTGATGGTTACAATGCATTGAGACCAATGGGAACGGTTTTGTTTGAAAGAAACATTGTTACCGACGCGAGCAGGGTCATAAATATATTCGGGCCTGCGGACATTGTCTACATCAGGGATAATACAATCTTGGGTGCTAGTACGTGCGTCGTGGATATGTGGCGAGATTGCAAAGTTATAGAGGAAGGTAATATCATCGTCGATGCTTTGTGCGTTTACTGGTGGCCCGAAGAAACGAGTCGAGGGACCTTACTCAAGAGCGAAAACAGTTGTCTGTTCAACAGCGGCTATGCGATCAGCGCGAATCCGGAAGTTGTGCTGCCCTGTGTTCCGGACAGCTATGTGCAGACTGATCCGAATCTGCTTGGGGTAGTCGCCCAGAACAGAGATGTCAAGGTGCCCTATGAAATGGGTGCTTTCAAGCAGGGTTATAAATCAATCGTGAGGTCCAGGCCGGTGAATCTGGGCAGAATGTCAATAGTGAAATAGGAGGTGAGACATGGCCAATGCAATGATCGAACTGCCGTTCTATGTTTCAAGAGCGGGTGAGCCCTTAGAAGGTGCAGCGGCTGGAATGAGTTTTTTAAATTTGATGACGGTCGGAGGTGTTGACAAATCAGGTAGTCAGCCAATGATCGAAGAGATCGGCGGAGGGTGGTACAAATTCAATGTGGCGTATGGGACCGCTCCGTTTGATGAGGGTGATCTGGTTGGTGTAATAGATGCTGACGCAGGTGGTTCGCTCGGTCTTTGTTTGGAAGAGCGATATATACCTGTCGAAGCTCGTTTGGATTATTACGCTCTGAACCGATTGGTATGCAGGATGAGCCAAGACAAGCTGAACGGTGATATGGTATTGAAGAACCTGGACGGTGAGGGCATGCTGATGCTCAAAATCGTTGAAGGTGAAAGTCAAGTTGAACGCTTGCCGGAAGTTGTGTGAGATGATGGACAGGAAGTTTTTTGACAGTTTGTTTGAAGGAGACTCTTTGGCCGGCATTAAGTTGGCAATGGGTCTTACGGGCGGGGATTTCTGGGCGAGGCCGCAAGGTTGTGTCATTCTGTGTATGAGGGATGCTCGTTTTGAAGATGAGAAACTTGGGCGGGTATTCAATTCAAATGCAGAGGAGTTTGTGCTATCTGAGATACGTCCCGAGGCTGTCGGTAATATGATCTATGCATATGTACGGCGAATCAATTTCTGTGGTCAGGAGGAGGCCGGGCTCGATGGGTGCATTTGTCTTATTGCGGATGAAAATGGAAAATGGGTGAACGTGCCTGCACATGGGGTTCTGGATATTACTGCGGTTAGAGAGAGTTCTGCGAATATCCAACTACAGATCCTGTATATTTCGTCTGAAAATGTTACGGCCAGGTTCTATGTTTATGACGGTTCGGCAACTGAAGAGAATAAGATAGCTGAAGAGGAACTTGGTCGTTCGGGTGTTCATAGTTTCAGAATCGTCCTGCCGGATGAACAGACAAGTGAGCTGCAGCTTATTCTTGTCAATGACGAAGGGGCGATCTTGTATCGGCGAGATGTGAGTATTCAGAAAGCAAAAACGATGCAAACAGAGATTTATGGGATAACTGCTGAATCGTCTTAATTCGTAACCGGAGGATGAGATGGATAATAAAATAGATTTTACGATGGCGAACGAACATTCGGTTCTGCTGCAGCCGACAGCGCTGGCAGTTTTTATCGATGGTCAGTTGAATGATAATTTGACTGTGTTGGAGATAGACAAGCAGTCCAGTCCAGACTTCAGTAGTGCTGTCGTGTCATTCACTGATGCATTGGCAATTGAAGAGGGGTTGCTTTATAAAGGCCAAAGGCTTTCGATTTGCAGATGTTACAATGGCGGGCTGGGTTATGACTCATCTGAGCTTTTCAGTATTTTCGAAGGGGTGATCGTAAGTATAGATCGGCATATCAGTGACAGAGAGTTTGCCCTTCAGATAAATGCCCGTGATATGTCTGCGGTGCTTGAGCAATTGATGGTTTGCGGCAGACGGGTCAAGCTGTTGGATGGTAAAACTACATTCGTTTACGACGAACCCGTTGTATTCAACAGGGCCGGTGTAGGCAATCGGTCGAATGAAATAGTAGAGCATGGCGGCTATCAATATTATGTTTTTGACTGCGACGAGTCTTCAGCCAGCCAGTGGAGCTGTGCTCAGGCAATTCACTATATACTCAGTGAGTACCTTGTCCCGGGTGAACTTCAGTTGCCCATGTTGGCCGAGCTTGAGGAAGTTTTTAAGGGCAGGACATTTATTGATCTGGAGGTGGGCGGCCGTTCTGTTGCAGAGAGTCTGCTGATTTTGTGCGAAAAGGCAGGTGTGCGGTTCAGGTTTGTTTCGCGACTGGACAGTGATGGTCCAGCGTCAGGTATTGTCTTTTACAAAGATAAAGCGTGTCGGAGGTATTCGCTCAATCTACAAAATCCCGGTGCTTCAATTGATCTTTCAAAAAGCAATATACTAAAGATCGAAAAGTCTGGCTGTGACAGGCCGGTGACGCATTGCCAGGCGGTGTACGGCGAGCGCAAAAGATTCGAAGCAACGTTTGATCTTATACGTGGATGGGATCCTGCAAAAGAATCACATACGAATGAGGTCTATTCGACAACGCATTCAGACTTTGAGCAGTTTAGCAATGTCTATCGGAAGTGGTGCTTGAACGAGTCTGGTATGTATAGCGGCGAACCTTATAAGCAGGGCGAGGCTTACAGTTTTTCGCGTTTATTCGGTATAGAAACAGTTTTGCCGAAAAGTCGAAGGTTCCTGGAGACAGTGAGCAAATTGCCTGGCTCAGATTCAACGGGCTATTTACTCGAAGTGTCTTATGACGCTGGGTTGAACTGGCAGCAGTATCTGGAACCTTATGAAATCCTGAGTGACGAATGCGGAGTGTGGCTCAGCGGGGAGACGCTTGGAACGCAATTCTGGCAGGCCGAGCAGTCGGGAGCCTTGAGGTTTCGAATGACTGCCAGTGTTGAAAGCGATGAGAGACTGACAGGCTCATACGCGGACGGTCCGGTGGGTGGCCTTGTACGAATAGATGATCATGTGGAATGGTGCGAACAGGATTTCCGTTTCAGGAAGGTGAGCCATCTGAGTGTGCTTGAAGGGTCCGAGGCTGACGAAGTCGATGACACCTGTGCGATCCAGCAATATGCGCGAGAGAAATGCCTGGGACGTTCAGTTGAGCAGAATTCGCTAGAGATCGAATCGCCCCATATTATACCCGGGATCGAGCCGGGTGATAGGGTTTTGTTTTCGGGCAGTACTTCCAATCTGTTAACAATGGACGATGAAATTGTCTATGCTGTGGAGCGTGTCCGATATGACCTGATCGATCAAATTACGAAGCTTGCAGTTTTAGGCAAAAGGGAGGTTGGATGAGTAGTGAAAGATGGACAATGAACAGGCAGGTGAATTTGTCTTTTCTGCTGCAGTTGTTGTGTCTTGCGTCCTTGATAATTGGAAGTTGGACCAACATTCAGAATCAGCTCGAAGTACTTCAACGAGATGTTTCGCGACTCCTTCAAAAGAGTGAGCAGTTTCACGAGAGAGTGCAGCATCTCAATGAGCAAAGCATCGCGCTTGACTACAGGCTGAGATCTGTTGAGGAAGATAGATAAATTTAGTTTGATTGAGAATTATTGAGAGGAGGATTGGTATGAGAATGTGTCTGTTGTTTTTGGTAATGGTTATTTTTATGGGCGGCTGCGATAATCTCAGGTTGGCGGCAACTGAAAAGATGAAGCAGAATGCGGCATTACACGAGCTTACGGTTGCTCAGGCTGCGGAAACTGCCAAACTGGAAGGGGTGTCTGAGGAGCTTTGCGGCCTGACGGAAATGGCTCATTCACAAAGCAGGGCTTTTGTAGCGGACTATGGAATGCCCGCGGAATACCCCGTGGTCAACAGTCTGGATGATTTACTTGGAGAGAATACACAGCGATTGGCGGAACAGGCTGTGAATGATTCGAGCCGGCGTCTCGATCCATGGGGTTTTGCTGACGGCATTCTGGAGATAGGAATTGGCATTGCCGGCCTGGCTGGTGGGGTATGGGGAGTTAGGGCCGCTTCCTTTTTTGCCCAGGCAAGGAACAAGGCGAATGCGCTCAAAGAGATAATTGAAGGCAATGAAGCGTTCAAGGCTCAGGATTCCCAAATGTCTGCGGAATTTAAGAAAGCCCATCGCCACCAGTCCAGGCAGACTCGAAAGCTTGTTGCCGAAATTAAAAACGGCTAAATGCCGGCGGAGAATAGGGTTTCGGTTTAATTGTCAAAAAGCATGAAAGTGATTATGAAATGAACTTGACATAGTAGTCAATTACGGTAAGTTCAATGCGCGTAGTGTAACGAGAGATTAGTTCATTGCACGTGCAAACGGCACGTCAGTATCGCGGGGAGCTTCTGGTATGTGCAGCAAAAAATACAGTTCGGTTTATGATGCCGGTGACGAATACCTGGATGAAGAAAATTTGGACTCGGACGAAGAACTCGAAGAGATCGCAGAACGCAGCGAAAAGATTCTTAGCGAAGGCGCCGGCACAAACCCTGAATCAGGAGATGATCTCGATGAAGGGTACGAGTCTGAAGACGAGTTTGACGAAGATGAGCTGGATGAAAGATATGCCGAGATAGATTTCGGGGATGACAGCTTTGACGAGGACGAATTCGGCGGAATGGATGACGATTTTCCAGAAGATCTGGGAGATTTGGGTCTCGATGACTTTGACGATTGATCTTTCAGGTCCGATCAGCGCATAAAAAAAGAGCTCTCCATCTCTGGAGAGCTCTTTCTCGTTCATGGCTTATTAGGCAGGTGATACATTCTTAGCACACAAGCCCTTTCGTCCCTGGCCAACCTCGAAAGTGACTTTCTGGTTCTCCTTGAGGGTGGAAAAGCCGTCCATCTGAACTTCTGAGTAATGGACGAACAAATCATCGCTGCCATCATCTGGAGTGATGAATCCATAACCCTTTTGGTCACTGAACCATTTTACTGTACCTTCATTCATTGTGATTCTCCTTCGGCACAAGATGTGCCATACTACTTTGCTCTCAATCAGTATTCTAGCAAGGCACTCTCGAGAGCTAAGAATGTGACCCGCTATCCAATCTCTGAGAATTATACCACTTTTCGCCAAGTGTACGCATCATAAAAATAGCTATTTTGTATTTTTTTCTCAAATTCTTTCTTTTACGAAATTTGGTTGAAGCGTTATCTTGAAAGCGATATAACCCAATAGGCGAAATGTCGCCTCGAATTTTACGGTAGCGGTGCAAGTGGGTTCAAGTAATTTCAGAATAAGGAGAGAATTATGAGATGGTGCTTCAGGTCGGTTTTAATGGTGCTTTTTGTGGTGGCTGGATGCACAGGATTGACTCTAACTCAATCGAAATGGAAGGTACATGACCCTGACAGGCCCTTGCCGGACACTGTCAAGCCGGCGAGCTGCAGCACACAGGAAAGCGCGGGTGAGGCGCCGGGGGATGCGATAATTCTTTTCGATGGCGAGAATCTGTCCAAATGGAGCTCAGTCAAGGGCGGCGGACCGGCGAAATGGACCGTCAAAGACGGCTATATGCAAGTCAAACCAGGTGCCGGCGATATAATCACGAAAGACAAATTCGGTGACTATCAACTGCATCTAGAGTGGGCAAGTCCAGAAAATGACAAAAACGGCGGTCAGGGCAAGGGAAACAGCGGTGTTTTCCTGGCCAATAACTACGAGATCCAGATTCTGGACTGTTACAACAACCCAACTTACGCCGACGGTACAGCGGGAGCCGTCTATGGGCAGAGCCCGCCGGCAGTCAACGTCTGCCGCAAACCCGGCCAATGGCAGACCTATGACATCGTTTTCCACGCTCCAGAATTCGAGGATGGTAAAGTTACCCAACCCGCTACGGTAACGGTTTTCCACAATGGCGTGCTAATCCAGGATCACTGGGTTATCAAAGGTATGACGCTTTGGAAAAAGAGACCCTACTACAAGCCGCATGCTGAAAAGATGCCAATCCGGCTGCAGGATCATAGTGATCAGGTGAAGTACCGTAATATATGGCTAAGACCTCTTGACTGAGGTAGTCTTCACGCAGTATTTCCAGGGAGTATGGCACACGGCCGTACTCCTTTTCTTTCACTGAAACTCCTGATTTGACAGCTTATAAGCCATTGGTATTGCTATGGGCGTCGGGCATTCGGTGCAGCTTGATTTTTTAGCTAGACCCTATGCTCGGCTGCTGGTAAACTCTCGGGTCTGTTAGTTTTTAAGGAGAGAATCCAGTGCTGATCGAACAAGTTGTACTCGGCGTTTTTGAAACGAATAGCTACATATTGCGTGCTTCAGCGGAATCGAAGGATTGTGTTGTAGTGGACACCGGGCTTGACGCTGGACCGCTAATGAACATGCTTGCAGCGAAAAGGCTGAATCCTCTGGCTATCCTGCTGACGCACGGCCACGCGGACCACACCAAGGGCATTGATGATCTGCGCCAGAAGTACCCCGATATCCTGGTCGTCATGCACAAAGACGACGCACCGATGCTCACCAGCCCTGTCCGAAACATGTCCGTACTTGCAAAAGATATAATCACGCACGAGCCGGCAGATATACTCATTAAGCAGGAGGGGCCGATAGAGTATGCCGGCCTGAAGCTCTATGTTCTGCACACACCTGGTCATACTCCAGGCGGCGTATGCTTCTATTCGGAAGATGACCATGTCATTTTCGTAGGGGACACCCTCTTCCATAACGGCATTGGCCGAACGGATCTGCCCGGCGGCAACCACGACCAGCTCATCGAGAGCATAAAGTCAAAGCTGATCCCCCTGCACGACAAAACTGTCGTCTATCCCGGCCACGGACCCAAAACAAGCATCAAGGAAGAGAAACAGTTCAATCCTTTCCTTGCTTGAGCCCGTATTGAGCGGCGCATAGAAAAGGGCCGACTCATCACAAGCCGGCCCAGGTTCTACATATCACCCGCTTAATGAGCCACAGGTTTGCCGAGGATACCTTCAATATCCGTCAGTACTTTATCGAGCTGTTCGTCGGTGCTTGCTTCAACATTCAGCCGTAGCAGCGGCTCCGTATTCGAAGGCCGGCAATTGAACCACCAATCCTTGAATTGGATCGTGATACCGTCCAGATCGTCGATTTTTCCGCTGGCGTAAACCTTTGCCAGCTCTTTCATGGCGGCTGCTTTGTCTTCGACCTCAAAATTGATCTCGCCAGAGCTATAATATCGTCGCAACGGGTCGATAAGCTCGCTGATCTTCTTATCCGATGTGCCGAGGATATTGAGCACGTGAACAAGCGTTATCATGCCCGAATCGGCGTAGAAGTTGTCCTTATAGTAGAAGTGTCCGCTGAGCTCACCGCCGAATACCGCGTGTGAATCCCGCAGCGTCTTTTTCATAAAAGCGTGCCCGACACGTTCGCGGCGAGGCGTACCACCATGCTTGATGATTTCTTCCTGAACGACATGACTGCTCCGCAGGTCATACACGATTGCCGAGCCCGGGTTCCGCTCAAGGAAATACGGCACCATCAGCGCCGTCAGCAGATCACAGCCGATGGTCTGGCCCTTCTCGTCCACCATGATCAGGCGATCCGCATCGCCGTCAAAACATATCCCGCAGTCGCAGCCGTTTTCGACCACTGTTTGCTTGAGCTCCGCCAGATTCGCTTCGACCAGCGGGTTGGGCTCATGCTTGAAAGTACCGTCATGCTTGAAATTTATCGGCAGTATATCAACCGGAACATCACCAAACAGCTCCGGCACACTCTTGCCTGCCATACCATTCGACGCGTCCACCGCGATCTTGAGGCCCTTGACTTTCGGATTCAGGAACTTCAGAACATGCTGCCGGTAAGCATCCCAAAGCGTGCATTTCTCGACCGAGCCGTCGAGCCTGCCCTTTGTATGCAGCAACGCTGTCGCGATATGTTTGATATCCTTCAGCCCGGTATCTCCGCCGATCGGCTTAGCCTCCAGACCAGATATCTTGAAACCGTTATACTGCGCCGGATTGTGCGATGCCGTAACCTGCACTCCGCCGCACGTACCCAGATGATTGATCGCGAAATACATCTGCGGCGTATCGATCATCCCGATATCGATCACATTCGCCCCCGTAGCATTCATGCCCCGAATAAGAGCATCCACCAGCACCGGGCTGTGTTTCCGCATATCATGTCCCACGCACAGTGACTGAGCATTTGCCATGCCTCTTTCGTATCCACGCAAGAGCGAACGAAGGAACTGCGCCGTTCCGTAACCTATCTTCCAGGCCGACTCCTCGTCAAGCTGCTCAGGATAAAGACCTCTGATGTCATACGCCTTAAAAATAGAAGGATCCATGCCGTGCTCCAATATAAACCAAAGTCATTGTTCCATCACCGCAAGCCGCAAAGCCTCACATAAGGGCTAATACGACCCGGCATCAAGCCCTAAGTTTAAGGCCGCAAACCATGTATGTCAATAAGCATCACTGTACTAATCAGCCCCTGCGCACAAAAAAGGCCCGCGCCAAAACACGCGAACCTTGAGGTTTTCCAACTAAAATATTGGTTTCAGACAGCCTACAGCTTCTTGTACCACACGTTCATGCTCTCGATCTGTCCGCAGATCGCCGTATTGTTCACCAGCGTCCCGCCGAACTCGTACCCGAGCTGCGAGAACGTGATATTCATCCCCGGCGACATCGCCCGCGCGATCGTATAGGCCATTTTCAGTCCCTGCTCCTGCATGTCCTTTTCCATCGTCGTCAGCAGCTTCTTCGCCAACCCTTTCTTGCGAAACTCCGGCAAAGTTGCAAAGTCCGTCATTTCCGAATTCTTGCCTTTCACGTCCATCTCGGACGAAGCAAGCGCCGCGATCTTCCCGTCAACCCGCACCGCGTAGTACTGCACATGACTTTCAGCCGTCTCCTTCAGGTATGCCGGATCATGTATCGGGAACGGATACGTCGCGAAAACGGTCTTATATACTTCCGCCATCTCATCGAAATCCTGATCCGTCGTCCTGCCTATGTCCAGCTCGGGCTCGATCACGATATTCTTCGCCGTACCTGCCTTTTCCTTCGCCAGCTTGAGATTCTGAGCGATGACCTTCACATTTGGATCGTTGCTTCTGCGTTCATCGAAATATTTCGCCAGAAATACCGCCTTCTCGCTGCCGTCATAAAAGTCCGGCACAGTCGCCTCGGTCACGTAACCGCGCGAGAGGAAGTCGACCCCAAGCTTCATCGGCACCTTCACGAATATCTTGGTATAACCGTTCTTCTTCGCCAGCTCTTCAATATCGCCGATAATGTCCGGCAGATCCTGCTCCGCCAGTTTCATCAAATATACACGATCACTGCTCTTGCCGTGCTGGATCAGTGAATTTCTAAGAATTTCAGTCTTGTCAAAACTCATTCTGTTTCTCTCATTAAATTGCTTTATTGTTCTTCGATCTCTAAGCCGCAGCCGTGCCGGCATCACCGTCTTCCGAATCGCTGTCACTGAGTTCGACTTGTCTTTGCGGCCCAAATAGAGAAAGTACCACAAACAGTACCGCCGAAACCGCGATACCATAGCACGTCGGGTCCAGATCCAACGCTGTCATCTTTTCGGACAGCGACAGCCAACTGGACCATTCAAATCTCTGCGCCAGTTTCTCGATCGCTCCAAATTCCAGCAGCAAGTATGTTATTCCGCCGCCAAGCATCCCCGTCCCTGCCGCCAGACCCGTACTCCGCTTCCAGAAGTACGCCCCCAGCGTGGGCACGAACAGCCCCGAAACCATAAATCCATACGCCGTCATTATCGCATCGAGCACCTGCTCCGACTGCGCTGCAAGTATAACCGCGGTCGCTCCGATCACAAGCGTAACCACCTGCGAAAGCCGCATAAGTCCCTTATCGCTGATACTCGGGCAGAAATACCTTTCGATTATATCGTTAACGAAATTACCGCTCGACGCCATCAGACAACTGTCCGCCGTAGACATGATCGCACTGAAATACGCCGCTATCACAATACCCGTCACACCGATCGGCAGCACATCCTTGATCAGCATCGGCATCGCCATCTCTGGCTCCGCCTCGGGAAATACCACCCGTGCACACATGCCCAGGATTACTCCCGTAAACGCCATGATCGGATACTCGAATATCCCCGCAATATACCACGCCTTCTTAGCGTCCTTCTCATCCTTGCACGCGTACATTCTCTGATACAGCGTCATCGCGATCAGCCAGATCGGTATGATCGTGACCATCCAGTTGATGAACGTTGAAGAATCAATATTCGTCAAATTGAAATATTCCTTAGGCAGTTCAGCCCGCAGAGCGCCCCATCCGCCGATCTGCATAAACGTCGCCGGAACCGTGACAAGGATCAGCCCGCCCAGCAGTATCAGCCACTGAACTGTGTCCGTATATATCACCGCCTTCAGCCCGCCTACCACCGTATACAGCACAGTAATGACCGCGATCACGTACAGCGAAAAGTTGATCGGGTCCATGCCGAACGGCGCCTCGGTGAATATCGTCCCCGCCGCCAGTTTCGCACCCGCCAGGATCTGTCCACCCGTAAATCCCAGATAACCTATCCCGCTGATCAGCGCCGCCAGCAGTGCGACCGTAGGCCCGTACCTGCGCCGCAGAAAATCCGGATACGTCATCATCGAATGCTTCGCGTCAAGCTTCTTAACCTTCGGTATGATCAGCACCGCGCTGAGCCACGCTCCCACAAGACCCGTAAACAGCAGCCAGCTGCCCGCCAGCCCCATCATGAACCCGACACCGCCCAGGCCGATCGAAAATCCTCCCCCCACGTCCGTCGCCACGATCGAAAGCCCGACATGGTGCGGCTTGATCGCCCGGCCGCCTACGTAATAATCGTCCCTGTCAGTATTCCGGCGAAAGTGATAAAAGCCCACCCCCAGCACAGCACACATATACAAGCCGAAAATTACATAGTCAAAGACTGCCATTGCCTCTCCTTAGCTGAACCACATAAACACGGGCAGCCGGCCACCTCACCGACTGCCCGCCATTTTTGCAAATCATCGGAACTCGCCGCCATCGCTTGGCAGGCTTCGTCCCGCAAATTCGAACCAGTTTCTAAAAAACGGATTTAGTCTCTTCGCTCGTGTCTGCTGTTGTTCTCAGGTACCAGCGAAATAGTCTTGTCGTGATCAGAAAGCAGCTTGCCGATACCAACGCACTTGTGCTCGCTCGCATCCTCCAGCTTCAGCGTCAGCTTACAGTCGCCGCATTCACGGTTACAGAACCACGGCTCATACGAGTCCGGCTCCTTGTAAGTCGTGATCACGCCCTCATAGTTTCGCAGCACGACCTTGTTCGTCGACCACGATACCAGGTAGTTCGGCGTAACCGGGATCTTACCACCGCCGCCCGGTGCGTCGATCACATACGTCGGAACTGCAAATCCGCTCGTATGACCGATCAGGCTTTCCATGATCTCGATGCCCTTGCCCACCGGCGTACGGAAGTGCGACAGACCTTCCGACAGGTCGCACTGGTACAGATAGTAAGGACGAACCCTGTTCGCCACCAGCTTGTGCACCAGCGCCTTCATTATACGCGGACAGTCGTTCACACCCGCCAGCAGTACCGACTGGTTACCGAGCGGAATACCTGCGTCCGCCAGTTTCTTCAGCGCCTGACGCGAAGACGAAGTAATCTCACGCGGATGATTGAAATGCGTATTGATCCAGATCGGCGGATACTTCTTCAGCACATCGATCAGTCCGTCGTTAATACGATACGGCAGCACAACCGGCATCCTCGTACCGATGCGGATCACCTCGACATGCTCGATTTTATGCAGTTCACTCAGCACCCAGTCAAGCAGATCGTTGTCCAGCATGAAAGGATCGCCGCCGCTCAGCAGAACGTCGCGAACCTGAGGCGTTTCTTTGATGTAGTCGATGCCCTTGCGCATCACTGTGCGGTCCGGAATGAAATCGACATCGCCCACACGCCTCTTACGAGTACAGTGGCGGCAGTACATCGAGCAGACATTACTCACCAGAAACAGCACCCTGTCCGGGTACCTGTGCGTAATGCCCTCCACCGGGCTGTCCTTGTCTTCGCTCAGCGGGTCCGACATTTCGCATTTCTGCAGCGTCATCTCGGACATCGCCGGGAACGCCTGCTTGAACACCGGGTCGTTATGCATATCTTCCGTGTCGATGAGCGACATGTAATAAGGCGTAACACTCATCGGGAACTTTTCGGTTACCTTCTTGAACTTCTCTCTCTCCTCGTCGGAAAGTTTTGTGCCCAGAAGCTCTTCAAAGGTGTCCAGGTCCTTAACAGAATGACGGATCTGCCACTTCCAGTCGCGCCAATTCGAGCCGCAAGCGTCATCGTCAATAATGTTAACCATTTCCTTCTGTCTGTTTGTCAGGGCTTTCATAAGTTATATCTCTCCCAGATAACTAGCTGTTTAATAAAACTTCAAGCGGGGCCGGCCGTCATTCGGCGCCCATCAGCTTGACGATTTCTTCTAACGATTCTGCCATTGTCGCCTGCTTCAGCTCGGGCAGTTCAGATATTGCATGATTCAATTTGTCCTGCAGCACCAGCGAAGAATCCTGCGCAAACTGCTTTCCCTTCTCTGTCAGTCGAATGATCACCTTCCTGCGATCAGTCGTCTGTCTCTCGCGCCTCGCCAGACCCTTCATCTCCAGCCTGTCAACGATGCCGTTGGTCGTGCTTCCACTCTGGCTGGCCACCTTGCTGAGCTGCGAAAGCGTCATCTCGGGACTGTGAGCCAGAATATGCAGACAAAGAAGCTGCGGCCCGGTCACATTGTACTCAGCAGAGAGCTTCTTGGAATACTGGTCCTCGAAGTGCGATATCCGCCTCAGCGCGATCATTATCCGACCCCTGTACGAATCCAGAAAGCTCCGCCTGGGTGCTGTATGTTCTTGTATTTGTGTCAGTTCGCTCAATTCTATTTCCTATCTATGTCAAGTAGTGTCTACAGACTCGCCTCGGACAATAAATAATGATTAAGTGAGGCAGGGTAACACTATACTTGCTTCCAGCAAGAATGTTTCGTGTTAGAATGATTATAGCAGGAAATATTTCTACTGCAAGAAAAAAATGGTCTTTTGCCGCTTTCGCAGTAAGTGATAGGCCGTATGGAAGGCTTGGTTAAACACGCTCAGCCGCCTTCACGCCGGCAAAATCCCCCATTATATCGGGCTCTGTGTTTTCACACGATCCGAAATTAAATGCACATACACCCATTTCCAGTGCTGAGATTGATGAAAATCCCTGTTCTGCAGCAGATTCGGGCTCTAGTAGTCCCGATCCTCATCCGGCACATGGATCTCCACGTTCCGCCGATATGACCGGTCTCCTCTGTCCTGCCCCATCCTGCGGTTGAACTGATGCGCCATGATAAACAGCCGCACCGCATACCCCAGCACGCTCACTCCCGCCAGGAAAAACAGTGCCGCCACAATATAGCCGATCAGCTCGGGCACAGCGAAAATGAACAGACTGAACCCCAATAGCAGCATCCCCACAATAAACACCGTCGCCGCTATACTGTTCGTCGCCTGTGAAAACCGGTTTGTACTGAACCTGAAAAACATTTCGGTCCGCTTTCAAAAAAGTATGGAGCGCCCCGCGACGGGACGCTCCTTTATATTACCGAATTACATAGGAGGCATGCCTGCTCCGGCACCGCCGCCCTTTTTCTCTTCCGGGATCTCAGTGACCAGCGCGTCTGTCGTCAGCAGCAGAGATGCGATCGAAGCACCGTTCTGCAGCGCCGTCCGCTCGACCTTCGTCGGAACGATCACGCCGAACTCGATCATATCGCCGTATTCCTTCGTCAAGGCATTGTAACCGAAGTTCGTATCCTTCGATTCCATCACCTTCTGAGCCACGATCGACCCGTCAAGCCCCGCATTCGTCGCGATCTGCTTGATCGGAGCAACTACCGCTCTGCGAACGATATCCACGCCGATGCCCTCATCGCCAACGCACTCGACCTTATCCAGTGCGCCCAGCGCTCTCAGGCTGCTAACGCCGCCGCCCGGCAGAATACCTTCTTCAACAGCCGCCCGGCAGGCATGCAGTGCGTCTTCCACGCGTGCCTTCTTTTCCTTCATCTCTGCTTCGGTCGCAGCACCAACATTGATCTGAGCAACGCCGCCTGCCAGCTTCGCGAGCCTTTCCTGCAGCTTCTCGATATCATAATCGCTAGTGCTCGCATCGATCTGATTCTTGATCTGTGCGATTCTCGCCTGGATATCCTCTGTGCTGCCAGCGCCCTCGACGATCGTCGTCGTATCCTTGTCGATCGTGATCCGCTTTGCCTGACCGAGCTGCGTAATATCGACCTTTTCGAGCTGCAGACCAAGATCCTCGAATATCGCCTCGCCGCCTGTCAGCAGCGCGATGTCCTGCAGCAGAGCCTTACGCCTGTCGCCGAATCCCGGAGCTTTCACTGCCGCGATGTTCAGCACGCCGCGAAGCTTGTTCACTACCAGCGTCGCCAGCGCTTCACCTTCGATATCCTCTGCGATGATCAGCAGCGGACGGTTCTGCTTCGCCACCTTCTCCAGCAGCGGAACCAGCGCCTTCACAGAGTTGATCTTCTTCTCGAATATCAGCACGTAAGGCTTTTCTAGAACGCAAGTCATGTTCTCAGTGTTAGTTACGAAATGCGGACTGATGTAACCCTTATCGAACTGCATGCCCTCTACCAGCTCGACCGTCGTTTCCAGCGACTGACCCTCTTCGACCGTGATCACGCCGTCCTTGCCGACCTTTTCCATAGCCTCAGCCATGACCTTGCCGATCGTCGCATCCTGGTTTGCCGAGCATGTCGCAACCTGCTCGACCTGCTTGCTCGAATCGACCTGTATGCTCATGTTCGCCAGCTCACGCGTCAACGCGTCAACCGCCTTGTCGATGCCGCGCTTGACCTGCATCGCGTTCGCACCGGCCGTAACGTTCTTCAAACCCTGCAGATAGATCGCTTCGCCCAAAATCGTAGCCGTCGTCGTACCGTCACCAGCCACGTTCGACGTCTTCGACGCAACTTCCTTCACCATCTGGGCGCCCATATTCTCATAGGCGTCTTCAAGCTCGACTTCCTTCGCAACCGTCACACCGTCTTTCGTAACCGTCGGCGAACCGAAGCTCTTCTCGATGATCACGTTCTTTCCGCATGGCCCGAGCGTTATCTTTACCGCGCTGGCCAGCTTCGACACACCCTCACGGATATGATCTCTTGCTTCTGAATTAAAGGCTATCTTTTTCGCTGCCATATTTATCTCCTGTGTTTTATCTTCCGGCACAAGGCCGATTCACAACTCTAAAAAGCGGCATTGCAACTGTCTCTACTTGCCGACAACCGCCATGATATCCGACTCGTCCATGATCAGGTATTCCTTATCACCCACCTTGATCTCGGAACCCGCATAACTGGCGAAGATCACCTCATCGCCTTTCTTGACCTGCATCTCACTCCGCGAGCCGTCCTTCATCGCCTTACCTTCACCCACGTTGACGACCTTGCCCCGCTGCGGCTTCTCTTTAGCGCTGTCAGGCAGTACGATCCCGCCTGCCGTAACAGCCTCAGCCTCGAGACGCTCAATAATGACCTTGTCACCCAATGGTCGGATTTTCATCGTTTCTTGCTCCTTTCAATACAATTGTTGATCAATGCAAATCTTTTTCAATGATATTTCTCTAAAAGCCGTCCGAAATCTGTACCGGACCAGCCATTAAACGCCTAAAAATCACCCATGCGGACGATACATAAACACCATCTCCGCACAAAAAATTATAAATGCAAATCACGTGCCACAATCCATCTGCGATTCTACCCTTTTCTCTAACCTGTTTTGGAAAAGGCACTTACATCCTCCCGATCCTTACCTTACCCCTGTAGCTGCTGCAAAACCAGGCAGAATCGCTTCCCCCAAACTGCCACCCTGACAGGCTCCCCCCGCTCCTTGCTATATGATCGGCTGCCGAGCTCGATCAGCTTTGAACCGAACACAAAACCAGTTATTCCGTATCTATTAGTGGAGACCGGCATGGGATAGTCTCGCGAAGGCTCTTTATGCTGCGATTCTTATTCCGTGCCGGCCAAGTTGAATAAGGAGTTGATCATGAAGCTGACAGCAATTATTTCCGTAATCATCATCGCTCTTACTCAATCAGGCTGCAGACGGGTTGAACCCGGATCTGTCGCCGCCCCACAACCGACGAAAGGAGTACCCATGAGTTACGAAGTCGAAAAATCCGAACAACAATGGCGCGAAGATCTCACACGCGACCAATACAACGTTCTCCGCGAAGGCGGAACCGAAAAACCGTTCACAGGAAAATACTACAAATTTTTCGAAGACGGCGTATACAAGTGCGGAGCATGCGGAGAAGAGCTTTTCTACTCCAAGGACAAATTCGATTCCGGTTGCGGCTGGCCCGCCTTCGCCCAGCCTACCCAGCGTGAGAACATCGAAGAACGCATCGACAAATCCCACGGCATGGTCAGAACCGAAATACGCTGCGCCAAATGCGGCAGCCATCTGGGCCACGTCTTCACCGACGGCCCGGCACCCACCGGCCTTAGATATTGCGTAAACTCCGCCGCCCTCGAATTCAACGCAATGATCGGAACCGAAAAGAAGGAAGAAAAATAAGAACCCGCATCGCTGTTCAGCGGTATCAATAATAAAGATAACTAACACCTTCCGCTCTCATAAGCCCTGTCACGATGACGGGGCTTTCTTTTTTCATAATTCTTAAACTCCGCCCTGATTATTGACGATTAGAACTTATCGCGTTAAAATGACATATAGTGACTATAAAGTCCAATCATTTCGCATTGGACCAGTTATTGAGGTCAAGCCATGCTCACTCAAAGCAAGTTCGATAAAATCGTCTCACCCGAGGACCTGCGAAAGATCACCGCCCTTAACAACGAAAAGCTCAACGCCTTCATCGCCGACGCCATCTCCCTCTGCCAACCCCGCGACCTGTTCATCTGCACTGATTCCCCCGCGGATCATGCCCATATCCGCAAAATGGCCCTCGAAACAGGCGATGAGTTCCCCCTCGCAACCCCCGGCCACACCTGCCACTTCGACGGCTACCGCGACCAGGCACGCGACCCCGCTCACACCGCCTACCTCCTCGAACCGGGTCAAACACTTGGCAAAAACATAAAGTCCATTGACAGGACCGCGGGCCTTAAAGAGGTCCGTTCATACCTCAAAGGCTCCTACCGAAACCGCACCATGATCATCTGTTTCTGGTGCCTCGGCCCAACCGATTCCCCATTTTCCATCTCCGCCGTACAGATCACCGACTCACCATACGTCGCACACAGCGAATCCATTCTCTGCCGCCCCGGCTACGATCAATTCAAGAACCTCGACGGCAGCTCAGACTTCTTCGCATTCCTCCACGCCAGCGGCCCCCTCGACTCCCACCACTGCAGCACCGAAACCGACAAACGCCGCATCTACATCGATCTCGACGACGAAACAGTCTACACCGTAAACACCCAGTACGCCGGCAACTCCGTCGGCCTCAAAAAACTCGCCCTCCGCCTCGCCATACACCGCGCATCCTCCGAAAACTGGCTCGCCGAGCACATGTTCGTCATGGGCGCCCACGGCCCCAACGGCCGCGTCACATACTTCACCGGCGCATTCCCCTCCGCCTGCGGCAAAACTTCCACCGCCATGCTCCCTCACCAGACCATTGTCGGCGACGACATCGCATACATCCGCAACATCGACGGCCGCGCCCGAACCGTAAACGTCGAACACGGCATCTTCGGCATCATCAGAAGCGTAAACCCCGACGATGACCCGGAGATATACCGCGCACTCACCACCCCCGCTGAGGTCATCTTCACAAACGTACTCGTCTCGGACGGCAAACCATACTGGACCGGCATGAAAGCCGAACTGCCCCAAACCGGCGAAAACCACTCAGGCGACTGGCACACAGGCAAACTCGACTCCGACGGCAAACCAGTCCCGCCCTCACACCGCAACGCCCGCTACACCGTCCGCCTTTCAGAGCTGCCCAACCGCGATCCCCACACGGATGACCCCGCGGGAGTACCCCTCTCCGGCATCATATACGGCGGAAGAGACAGCGACACACTCGTTCCCGTCGAGCAGGCCTACAACTGGACCGAGGGCATCATACTAAAAGGTGCATCAATCGAGTCCCAGACCACCGCCGCAACACTCGGCAAAGAGGGCGTCCGCAAGTTCAACATAATGTCAAACATGGACTTCGTAGCAATACCGCTCGGCCGATACGTCGAAAACAACCTCGACTTCGGCCATTCGCTCCAGTCCCCGCCTGCCATTTTCTCCACGAACTACTTCCTCCAGAACGAAAACGGCGACTTCCTCAACGGCAAGCTTGACAAAACAGTCTGGCTCCTCTGGGCCGAACTCCGCGTCCACAACGACGTCCCCGCAATCAACACCCCAACGGGCCTGATCCCCCGCTACGAGGACCTCGTCCCGCTCTTCGCCGACAAACTCAACAAGGACTACACAGAATCCGACTACACAAAACAGTTCACCATCCGCATCCCGCAACTGCTCGAAAAATACCATCGCGTCGAAAACATCTACCGCACAACCGTCGCCGACACCCCGCGCATAGTCTTCGACACATTCAAACACACCCGAAACCGCCTCATCGCCGCCCAAAAACGCTACGGCGACTACATAAACCCCTTCGATCTCGCAAAATAGACCCGCTGAACATAACCAGATATTCACCGGCCTCCTGCCCCACGCGCTATGCACCCGTCTGCATACCCGTCTCAGCGCGCAAAAATACCACTCATCACATAAGTGGGATCCATACTGACTTACAGCAAACTGTTGAAACTGCTGCCCCGGCTATATCTGCCAGTTCGAAGGATAGTAGATGTCGCGGTTGTTGATACCGCATTTGCGGCGGAGCTTCTCGATCAGTGCCGCCGTCCTCTTGAGCTGACAATCCGAAGGCTTGTTCTCAACCCCCGTGACCACACAAACTCGGATCGTCTTGCTCCCGTCCGCATCGCAGCTACGCTGCTTACGCCAACTGTTGGTCTGCTCGATAACGCCGTCCTCACCGAGCACGTCGTTGTAGATAGTGAAATGGCTGTCGGT
The DNA here is from genome assembly GCF_002007645.1 of Anaerohalosphaera lusitana. Lineage (GTDB taxonomy): Bacteria > Planctomycetota > Phycisphaerae > Sedimentisphaerales > Anaerohalosphaeraceae > Anaerohalosphaera > Anaerohalosphaera lusitana. The sequence continues at coordinate 245,107 of NZ_CP019791.1, read as the reverse complement.
ATCACTGCTGATATTCGCACAGTAGACCTCGACCTGCTCCCACTGCCGAAGCGCTGCCTCGACAGGATTCGCTGCCTTGTCAATACTGTTCAGACGCGTGTAGCTCGCCAGGCTGAATGCCCCCTCGGAGATAGCTTTGTCATCCAAAGCCATGAGAATACCCGCGCCAAGTGTCATCGACACGATTAGCGAGACTACGACCTTCGCTGTTCTGGCGGGATTTTTCATCAGTTTGACCCTATCCGGTTAGTAACTCGTTGCACAATTAGATATACACCATATCGGCTACTTCACCAAGAATAATTTAACCCTTTTTCACAATTACCACGGCATCTCTGGCTCGTCCGTCGACTCAAAAGAATTATCGCGTATGTATTTTCACGATCGTTGCAAATCTGACCTGCAAACCGTGGCTAAAACCGTTTTACGAACCTATTAAAACATAACTTCCAATCACGACATCGCAAATTTACAGGCACTGTTTTTCATGAAAATCTTCACTTTCTGGACCGCCTTGCCAGTTATGGGACCATGTCGCGACCGATAACCTCCCCCAACCTTACTAAACCCCTTCTTGACACCGAACCGCCCCCGCAATAACATGCCCTCATAATCCTTCTAACAGCACCAATAACCGGGCCGAACCAATGATCGAACAGGCGACCGAAGCGCTGAAAAAATACTGGGGCTACACCACCTTCCGCCCCCTACAGACCGATGCCGTCACCGCTGCGCTCGACCACCGCGACTCTCTCGTCGTCTTGCCCACCGGAGGCGGCAAATCCCTCTGCTACCAGGTCCCAGCCGTCACCCTCCCCGGCATGGCCGTCGTCGTCTCACCCCTCATATCCCTCATGAAGGACCAGGTCGACGCCCTCCAGCAGTGCGGCATACCCGCAGCCCGCCTCGACAGCTCCATGACTCCACCCCACCGCCAGGCCGTCACCTCCTGCATCACCGCCGGCAAAGTAAAGCTCCTCTACATCTCACCCGAACGCCTCCTCACCGACCCCTCCATCGAGATGCTAAAGTCCACAAAGCTCTCCCTTATCGCAATCGACGAGGCCCACTGCGTCAGCATGTGGGGCCACGATTTCCGCCCCGAGTACCGCCAGCTCGACCGCCTCAAGGAGATATTCCCCGACGTTGCCGTCCACGCCTACACCGCCACAGCCACCGAACGCGTCCGCCGCGACATCGTCGACCAGCTCAACCTCACCGACCCCGAGATCCTCGTCGGCTCCTTCGACCGCCCCAACCTTATATACAGCATCGCCCCCCTCAACGACCGCCTCGCCCAGGTCCGTAAGGTCATCGACGCACACCCATCCGACCCCGGCATCGTCTACTGCATCCGCCGCAAGGACGTCGACACCCTCACCGCCGAACTCACCGCCGCCGGATACAAGGCCCTCCCGTACCACGCGGGCCTCGCCGACCACATCCGCAAATTCAACCAGGAAGCCTTCATCTACGACCGCGTCAACATAATCGTCGCCACCGTCGCCTTCGGCATGGGCATCGACAAATCCAACGTCCGCTACGTCATTCACACCGGCATGCCCAAATCCCTCGAAAATTATCAGCAGGAGTCCGGCCGAGCCGGCCGCGACGGCCTAGACGCACATTGCGCCCTCTTCTACGCCGACAAGGACTACCACACCTGGAAGTTCCTCCTCAGGGACCTCGAACCCGAGCCAAAACGCGCAGCCATGGACAAACTCTCCCAGGCCTACGACTTCGTCCACTCCTTCCGCTGCCGACACAAGTCCCTCTCCGCCTACTTCGGCCAGACCCTCGAAAAATCCTCCTGCGCCGCCTGCGACATGTGCCTCGGCACCATCGAAACTCTCCCCGAATCTCTCATCACCGCCCAGAAGATCATCTCCTGCATCGCTCGCCTCGAGCAGAAATACCCCGCCGACTACACCGCTCGCGTCCTCATCGGCGCAAAAGACAAAGACATCACCGCCAACGACCACCACGAACTCACCACCTTCGCACTTCTATCCGACCGCACCCGAGGCATCGTTCGCGACTGGATCGAACAGCTCGCCAACCAGGGCCATATCAAAAAGACCGGCCCATACCGCAACCTCACTCTCACCCAGTCCGCGGGCCAGATCCTCAAGGGCGACCTAACTCCACGCCTGCTCAAACCCGTCCGCCAGTCCCGCTCCACCGTCAAACAGGTCTCCGCCGTCGAAGAAAAAGCCTGGCAGGGCGTCGATAAGGATCTTTTCGAGCAGCTCCGCGAGATTCGCCGCGAACTCTCCGACAAAAAACGCGTCCCCGCCTTTGTCGTCCTCTCAGACGCAACCCTCCGCCTGCTCGCCGCCAAACGCCCCACGGAATACCGCACCCTCATCCAGATAAAAGGCATAGGCCAGAAAAAAGCAAAAACCTACGGCCCAACCTTCACCGAAGCGATCCAATCCTACTGCCAACAAAACAACGTAGAAACAAACCTGCCCTAAATCTGCCTTTCAGACCACCCGCAAATATCCGCGCAAAAGAATGCCGATCATCCCCCAGCGGTTCCCCAGCAGCTCAGCGCATAAAAAGAGCCGAATCCAGAAAGTGCTTCCGGACCCGGCTGAGTGAAGAGTGTGATTCGTTAACAGCTATTCTCGCTGTCTAAATTTTCAAATTGTACAATTATAAAATAGCAGGATATTTGCCAAAGTCAAAGCTAAAACTGCCAAAAAAACAAAATTTTTCAAGTCCTGATTTAATATTCCACCGCAATTCTACGGGTGTTAACCCATAGATGAAGTTATCCGCCAAAGGCGGACGGGCTAAGTCCGAAAGCGGCTATGCCACACGGGTTTTAACCCGTGGTTGTTAACTTGAGGCTTCTTTCACAAGAATCTGCCCCTCACTAAAACACAGATCTCGGCCTGACTCAGCACCAAAACTATCACTTTCATGAGTCAAAAAAGAGCCGAATCCAGAAAGTGCTCCCGGACTCGGCTGAGTGAAGAGTGTGATTTATCAGCAACGGCATCAACCGTCGGGCTTTCATCATTTTCTTTCTATTATATAATGCTGTTCAGGCCTGAAATTCTCAGAAAAAAATGGAGAAAACGCAAAAATTGGTTATATTTCATGGCGTAACTTACCTCTGGAACCCTCTCAGCACGAATTAGCTTGACCGGACGCACCATGTGTCGCTAATGTCTTAGCTTTGAGACTACAATGCGGAGTTGCTATGAACCAGCACGAAAAATCAAACCCAGCAGTATCCAATGCCCTCGACGACATCGCATCCCTCGCCCGCCTCCTCGCCGAAAAGGGCTGGGCACAGGGCCCCGGCGGCAACATATCCTACAATCTCGGCCCCATCACTGCCGATCCGCTCACCCCCACAGCCGCCCCCGTCAAGCTCGGCCGCTCCTTCACCGCCCTCGCCGAAAACCTAATTGTCATCACCGCCACCGGCCGAACCATGCGCGACATCGCCGCAAACCCCTCCGACAACGTCTGCATCATCCGCCTAACCCCCGACCCCGACGCATACGAGCTCCTGAGCCCCTCCTCCGGCGCCCGCCCCACCTCCGAACTCCCCTCGCACCTCGCCATCCACCAGCTCTACACCCAAAAGGGCCTCAAATCCACCGCAGTCGTCCACACCCACCCCAACGAACTCACCGCCCTGACCCACTGCCCGCAGCTCCAGAATACCGAATCCCTAACCTCCCTGCTGTCCTCCATGCACACCGAAGTCATAATGGACATCCCCCACGGCATCGCATTCGTCCCCTACGAGATGCCCGCCAGCCAGGCCGTCGCCGACGCAACCCTCTCCGCCCTCACCCAAACCCCCGTCTGCGTCTGGGAAAAGCACGGCGCCCTCGCCGTCGCCCCCACCCCGCATAAGTCTTTTGATTTAATTGACATAGCCAACAAGGCCGCTACAATATACCTGCTCTGCAAAAACGCGGGCATCGAGCCCCAGGGCCTGACCGAAGCACAGGTCCGGCAAATAAAAGATAAAGGGTGGCTCTAATAATTGCTTTTGAGCGGCAAGTAGAAGATTTTTGTGTTCCGGCAAGGAAGACAAATCAGCTTTAGTTGTAGCTAAAGCGGGTTTTGTCTGACGCCGCTCGGAATCAAAAAGATTCGCTTGTCCGACAAAATGAATTGTTAGAGGTGCCCAAATGTTTACCCAAAGCGACTGACCGGCCGCAGCCGACGCCGCACCAGCAGTTTACGTTCCGACGAACACCCGCGCGCCAGGCCGCAAAATCACGGAGCAGCAAATGGCACAAACCGACGCTATCAGAGAACTCGCCCACCAGGCCGTCGCCGTACCAACCCTAAGCGGCAAACACGACACCTGGCTCTGGGACCGAACCCAACGCCTCGTCCGCAATGTCGAACACATCGCCCGCCTCCCCGAGATCACCAACAGCGGCCTCTCCGTCGACCGCTTCTGCCTCACCGCCGCCGCATACTTCTGCGACGCAGGCTTCGCCCGCTACGCCGACCCCGAGGACCCCGCAAACCGCGTCTCCCTCGCCGACGTCAGCACGTCCGACCTCCACGACTTCTCCACCCAGATCGCCACCGAAAAACTCACCAATATCATCCCCGGCCCGAAGATCGACAAAATAAACAAGATCATCTACGAATCCTCCAACCGTCTCACCAAAACCACCGAGGCCCTCATCCTCGCCGACGCCCGCTCCCTCGACGACATGGGCGCAGTCGGCATCTTCAACGAATTCCGCCGCTACGCCATCCACGGCAAGTCCGCCACCGACGCACTGCAAAGCTGGAAACGCAAGATCGACTACCACTACTGGCAAACCCGCCTCGACGAAAGCTTCAACTTCGACACCGTCCGCGAGCTCGCCGCCCGCCGCTTCTCCGTCGCCGAAAAATTCATGACCCAGCTCCAGCTCGAAAATTCAGCCCGCGATCTTGAAGAAATGATCCTCGAATCGCTCGACCCACTAAACGAAAAAGCAGGCTAACCAACTAAGCTCAGGAATCCAAAAATGCACCACGATCCCGTCACCGCCATATTCCCCGGCTCGTTCGACCCCATCACAAAGGGCCACATCGACGTCATCGAACGCGGCGTAAAACTCTTCGACCGCGTCATCATCGCCATCGGCCAGAACCCCACCAAGGACCAGCTCTTCACCCCCGCCGAACGCGTCGAGATGATCCGCGAACTCGTCACCGACATGCCCCGCGTCACCGTCCAGAGCTACGCCTGCCTAACCGTCGAATTCGCAAAACAGGTCCACGCCGACGTCATGCTCAGAGGCCTGCGAAACCTCACCGACGTCCAGTACGAGTTCCAGCTCGCCATGACAAACCGTGCCGTCGCGGGCGTCGAAACCGTCTTCATCATGACCAGCGAAGAGTACGGCTTCGTCAGCTCAACAATGGTCCGCGAAGTAGCCCTCCTCGGCGGCGACGTCTCAAACCTCATCCCCGCCCCAGTCTACAAACGCCTCCAGGAAAGAGTCGCCCACCGAAAACCAAACCCCGAAACCGACCCAACAAACAAAGACGCCTGAACCTAAATCCATCTTGGCCGGTTACGAACGTTATCTATATTCATAGATCAAATGTGAATGAACTTCATGAGGCTTTAAACGCGAGCAAAATCAATGAATATGAAAGACTTCGAGGCTGGCAAGTATCTTAAGCAGTACCAATACAAAAGCTTTAGCCCAGCGTACATCAACCATACCTGGGTGTGGCATGATCCAAAAGTTAATGTATTACTGGAGAAAGCTATCCAAGCCCTTGGCGAGCTCAATGCATTTTCCTTCATTGTGCCTGATATAGACTTATTTATTCGTATGCACATAATAAAGGAAGCCCAGACTTCCAGCCGAATCGAGGGTACCATGACTGAGATGGATGAGGTGGTGATGGACCAGAATGACATCGCCCCAGAAAAACGGAATGATTGGCAGGAAGTACAGAATTATATCAAGGCTATGAATCATGGCGTCGAGCGACTGAGGGAGTTCCCTCTCTCTTCAAGGCTGCTGTGTGAGATGCATGCAATTCTGATGGACGGTGCTAGAGGTGAACATAAGTCCCCCGGAGAGTTTCGCAGAAGTCAAAATTGGATTGGGGGATCTGGGCTCAACGATGCGATGTACATACCGCCTTCACATGTGGAAGTTTCTAATCTAATGAACGACTTTGAGAACTTTCTGCACAATGAAGATATCGATGTTCCACACCTTATTAAGGCTGCCATTGCGCACTACCAGTTCGAGACCATCCACCCTTTCTGCGATGGCAACGGCAGGATCGGCAGACTACTAATCACTTTCTATTTCGTCGGCAATGGATTACTGGCCAAACCATCATTATACCTGTCAGATTTCTTTGAAAAGAACAGAAACTCTTATTACGATGCACTTTCCCGTGTCAGAGAATCAAACGACGTGCTTCACTGGGTTAAGTTTTTCTTAAATGCAGTCGTTACAACCGCAAACAAAGGGAAAGACACATTCCAGCGAATTATCCAGCTCAAACAAGAAATGGACCGGCTCATTGCACAATTTGGAAGACGGGCCGAAAATGCTCGCAAATTAATTTATAGGCTGTACAGTGGTCCAGTAATATCTATTTCTGAGGCTGGAGAGTTTCTGGATCTATCCCCGAAAGCTGCGGGCGATCTAATAAAGCAAATGGAGGACCACAATATATTGCGTGAGTTCACAGGTTACAAACGTAACCGGCATTACATATTCGACCGATATCTGGAAATCTTCCACGCCTAGGAATAGATAAAAAGCTTGGGAAAGTAAAAGACAGGAGCTTTTATTTTACTTTCGCCCTTAAAACTAAAATAAGACTTCCTGTTTTTTAAGAAAATGCAGAAAAGTTAAATTCAGTCAAAAGAAGCAGGTATCGCGAGTCTATAGCTCTATAATTTTCAGGACCTATATTTTGTGGTGTTCTCAAATGCTAAGAAAAGACATTGATCTACTCCATCCCCTGGCTAATCCTTTACACGCTCGCAACCCTCGTCCACCGAAAACCAAACCCCGAAACCGACCCAACAAACAAAAACGCCTGACTTTTGAAGTTTTTAAACCCTGTTAGTTTTTAAGGCTGTTCACTTGTTGACAGACATTATGCTAAGTGCGATACATCCATTGTGGTTGTCATTAGCTATGCTTTTCATTGTTGCGGCAAGAGTATATTGGATGGTGCGCGCGAACAAAAAGGGCCTTAACAAAGGATCCTTGCCGGAGCTATCCAGTAGCGAACAGACCCGCCTGAATTCATTTCTATCCGATACTGACAAATTTTATGAGTATCGAATTGGCCACAAAACTTTTCGAAATCTCCTTACAATAGATGACAGCCATGGCAATGCAATGCTCAAAATGAAGCCAATCGCTTATTTGCCATCTTGCGAAGGCTTGCCCCAAAAATTATCCGGTTGGTTCATGAAATCGAACTTCTTTCTTGAGTCATCCGAAAAAGAAGCTTTCGCCTCAGCCTATATGCAAATATCCAGCAGCGTCCGATTATTTTCTGAATCCTGCGAAGAACTGTTATGCCTGTGCGAAGAAGATATGCACAATTTTTCTATTAATGGTAGCAACTATAAAGGCCGCTACAGCATCAGTACCAAAGGAAAATTGAGCGTTGCAATATTCGATGCCCAAGACAATTGCCAACTATATGTGCGAGCAGACGATCGGCTCTTGTCCGAAGAATCTAAAATCTTCATCAGAAAGAATTTAGAGCCTTCCAAAAAGACCTGTTTGTCAGCGATCGCACTATTGCCGGAGATGAATTATCGTCTCGATATCGGTTAAAGTAAACAATAAACTATATCAGGAGACAGCGATGTCCATTACACTTGTGACACTGGGTTCCTTGCTAATCGCAGTAGCTTGGAATATCCTCTTCTGGGACAGAACTTACGGCATCTCGGTGCCCATTTTTTCAGCCATCGTTATCTGCGTGCTTTTACTGTACAGCAAGCCGCGTCTCTCCAAAGCCAAACCAACCCTGTTCATCCATCTGCTGCTTTTGATATATCTCTCGGTCTGTGCTGCCTGCTACCGCAACTACCTGATTCTCTATGCAGCCATCCCCGCTGTATTTCTCGGCCTCGGCGCAGTCGCATTCGCCGGGCAGGAAGGTTATGCCTTTTCGAATTTCATTGGCGTCTTCGAATCGCTGATCAAGATGACATTCGCCGGCATCCTCACAGCCCCAAAGGCACTTGGCCAGATCGTCAATAAACTCTCACGAAACGGCAAGGCCTCAAAAACCACGCTGAAAGTTCTCGTCGGCATTCTAATTTCTATCCCGTTCCTCGCGATTTTTGCGGGACTTTTCACCTCCGCCGACCCTGTCTTCAGTGGATACGTAAGCGATTTTTTCGAATTCATTTGGGAGCCGGAGATTTTCGAAAGAGCTGCCGTTATCCTTCTGATGTGGTTCATCTTCTGCGGCTATCTTTACAGAGTTGCCAAAAACACCTCCCTCCAGTCACACCTCAGCCGCACTGAACCAAAGCGCAACTTCGACGGCATCATTGTCTTTGTTTTCCTGATCATGAACAACCTGCTCTTCCTGGGCTTCATCATTATCCAACTTGGATACCTCTTTGGCGGTAAAGCAGTCATCAGGAACACCTCGTTTACTTATGCCGAATACACACACAAAGGCTTCTACGAGTTCTGGGCAGCGGTCCTCCTCGTTTCAGCGATTATCCTTTATACCGAATACAAACTGCGGGACCAGCAGGGCCCACTCAGGCAGATGGTTAACTTTGCATGGGTCGCCCTGATCGTTCAGACCCTCGTGATCATCGCCTCCGGCCTGAAACGGATTTCTGTATATGAACAGGCGTATGGATATACATACCTGCGAATCCTGGTCGCCTTGTTTTTGCTCTGGGTGGCGGGCTTTTTTCTGCTTTTCGTTTTCAAAATTTTCCAGAAGAGATCGGCCTGCTGGCTCGTCAGTGCGGGCCTCTCTCTGGCCTTTGTATTTCTGGTCTTTGTCAGCTCATTCAGCATCGACCGCTACATCGCCCGAAAGAATATCGATCGCTACCTCAACCATGGCAGAGAAATTGACATGGATTACCTTTCGTATCTGTCAACGGATGCCTACCCCGAGATTCTCCGCCTCAAGAACCAGGCAAAAGACGAACATATCAAAAGATCCGCCTCGATAATTCTGCGTCAGCAACGCGAAACAGCAGACAAAAACCTCGAACACTGGGCCTCATGGAATCTCAGCTTTCACAGGGTAGAAAATCACGCACCTTCTGTTGGACTCACAGCCGAGGCCGATCAATGAACCACATCCTCTACACGCTCGCAACACTCGTCCGCCGAAAAGCAAAACAGCATGAGAATAGCGCCTCACTGATTATACCAGATCGGCCTGTACAGCCACGTCTCACTTATCCGCAGCAGGTCCTCGATTCCAACCGTGCCGTCCTGATCGAGATCCGCCTCGAACGAGCCGCTTTGCATCCAGCCGTCGGCCAGCTCCGCAAAGTCCTGCATATCCACTACCCCGTCCCCGTTCAGATTGCCCGCTTCCTTATCACCTGCAAACGCCATAGAGATCGTGCCCACGTTAACGGTTCCACCATCCGTAACTTCGACCACTGAACCAGCCGACGCATGGCCATACATACTGTGCAATGCTGCCGCTACATACTGCCCCGCACCCACGTTATGAATGACATACTCGCCGTTCTCATCGGTATTTGTAAACCCTGCAACTTCACCATGGCCGGAAATATCCATAACTGCAACATAAGCGCCGACAACAGCCTTACCGTCAACATTCTCTACGGACCCTGCCACCGTGCCGCCCTCAGACGTATAATAAAGATCAACCGCAGTCGCACCTGGCGATACATTGAACTGCCCGTCCCTTACCGAATAGGACTCTATGCCGTCCGCGCTTTCGTTGAATACCAGCAGGTAAAAATCATAAATGCGATCGGACGGCAGGGCGGCAATCGCATAACTCCCCGCCTCCATCAAACCCGCCTCCGAAACCGGCATTATCGAGTACAGGCTGTTGGGGTCGATTATGGTCCCTGCCTCAAACGCCGCTATGCCGAAAAATCCGTCCTTGGAGTATGCCCCCGAATTGACCACACTGCCGGAGATCGCACTGCCCGTCTGCTCCGTGTATACGACAATGTCGTTGACAACAACGCTTTGGCTAACATCCGCGATCGTGACATTCGCTCCAATACTGCCGATAGTCTCATCTTCACTATATACCGTGATCTTGTATTCCCCCACCGGAAGCCGCATTTCATAATACCCATTCGCGTCCGTATCCAGCCAGCCGTCGCACATCCTGCCCACCCATTCGACCTCGATATCAGCAATCGGCTGACCCGCCGAATCCTTGACGTAACCGCTGACCAGTGCGCCTTCTCGAAGCGCGATAATCTGACCCGAACGCTCCTCACCTTCTTCCAGAACAACTGTATTGATCAGCCACGGAAGATTCCATGCATACCCGCTCCCGACATCCGGCCGTGCCTTTATCTCCGCCGGACCCGACTTCAGCCCCGCCAGTGTGAACGCGCCGTCGGCATCAGTAAAGTCATTCTGCCAGAATTCGTGCCTGTCGGACCAATAAGTAACCTCGACCCCTTCCAAAGGCTCAGCCGTTACCGCATCCACCAAAATCCCGGAAACGCTCGTAGGCTCCACTGCCGAAAGCCTGACGTTATCGAAGCTGCCCTGACCGTAAAGTGTCGAATCCTCATCGTGGGTGAGACTGATTTTAATCTCCCCGCCCGCGCGATAATCATTTTCAGAAGTAGTGAATGAAGTGCTCATGTCAACGAACGTCCCTAGCGGAATCACATCTTCGGTTATATACAGGGTTTCCGAGGCTTCCACAATGCCATCGACAAGTATTGCAATAGTATAACTGCTGCCGTTTGGAGGATAGTCATACCGGCTTCCAACAGCCACCGTCAATACATACATCGTGTTGTTCTGGACAGCCCCCAAAGAACTCGCCGACTCTATGGTGCTGTCGTTGTTGATATAGGCCAACTGAGATCCGTGCGCAGTTCCCGGCAACTCACCGTCCGCCCCCGCCGAGCCGGGATAATTCTCATCCTGCGGATTGAAGACTCCCGCTGTACCGCTCCGGGTTCTTACCCAGCCTGTAATGTTATTGTCCAGCCATGCACCGTCATTTAGACTCTGTTCCTCAAATGAATAGTTGGGCACAAATATCGCATCGGCCATAACACCACCACAGACCAGCAGCAACGTCGACAGACATAAACATATTCTGGTTTTCATTTCCTCTTTCCTAAATAATTCGTAGAACCCGTGAATGCGGCTGAAACTTCAAGCTGAATTAACTATATCTTACCAAAAAAACGCTGTAAAATCAAGAGTTTTGCAGGCAACTTTTTGGTGTTTCATTAGTCACACGGCTTGAGGCTGATTCTGCATTTGTATAGCTGTGTTCAAACTTATCGGGCTCATCTGCAAAAGACAAAAACCCAAATTTCCCGAACCAATTAACTTGCAACATTCTTTGATGTATGTATGATTAGCTATATGAACCGGAGGTGAAATATGTATGCTATAACTATCGAACAGAACTTCGTCGCAACCCACGCCGTCACCATGCCCGACGGCCAACAGGAAAAGCCCCACCACCACGACTGGCGCGTCCGGGTCGCCGTCTCCTCCCACGACCTCGACCAAAACAACATGGCCATCGACTTCATCGACCTCAAAAAAAAACTTACCAGCATCCTCAGGCCCATATCCAACAAGATACTCGAACAGCTCACAGACTTCCCCGACTCCGGCGCCACCGCCGAACTCGTCGCAAAATATATACACGACTCCCTCACCCAACTCTTGCCCTCCCGCGTCCACCTCGACTATACTGAGGTCATGGAAGAGCACAACTGCTGGGCCAGATACCGCCCCGATAACTAAAAGCACCTTCCGGACATTATTACCATGATAAAAGGAGGCCTGAATACATGATCTCTGCTGAAAACGAGCCGTTTTTCCACAACTCCGGCATATTTGTGCAAACCCCTTTCATCTTTTGCCGATACAATTTACAGTGACAAAACGACACTGATCTAACGATTTTAAATGGGGCAACTCAATGCAATGTCAACTCTGTAAACAGAATATGGCCACAATACACCTGACCGAAATAAGCAACGGCCAGCGAAGCGAAACCCACCTCTGCGAGGACTGTGCCCAGCAGCAGGGCCTCTCCGTAAAGGCCCAGATCCCGCTCAACGAACTGCTCAGCACGCTTCTCGCATCCCAGCCCGAAGCAAAAGAAGAGCTCACCGCCGCCGCAGAAGACGCCGACCTCGGCTCAGCAACCTGCCCGGCATGCGGCATGACACTCGACCGCTTCAAAAAAGAAAGCCTACTCGGCTGCCCCCACGATTACGAAGCATTCGAGGACCAGCTAAACCCGCTCATCGAAAAAACACAGAACGGCCGAACAACCCACTCCGGCAAGGTCCCCGAACACATACCCGAAGACAACAAAACACAGATCGAACTTATAAACCTCCGCCGCCGACTCGAAGAAGCCGTCAAACTCGAAGATTACGAAACCGCCGCCGAAATTAGGGACAAGATCAACCATCTGCAATGAATTTAGCCGACCTGAGTAAACACACAAGCACCTGGTTCAACACCCCAGGGCCTCAATCAGAGATCGTTATTTCCTCACGTGTCCGCCTTGCGCGCAACCTCGCGGGCTTCCAGTTCCTCCCGTGCCTCGACTCCGACCGCAAGTCCGAGATACTCAACAAGCTCACCGCCGAACTCAAGGGCATCGACCTCGACTGCCGAACCTCGTACATAGACATCGCATCCGCCACCGACCTCGAACGCGAACTCCTCGTCGAACGCCACCTCATCAGCCGACGCCACGCCAACGGCACCGGCCCCCGCGGCCTCGTCCTCAGCGAAGACGAATCCTTCGCCGCAATGATCAACGAAGAGGACCACCTCCGCATGCAGGTCTACAAGACCGGCCTCCAGCTCCAGCAGTGCTGGCAGCGCATCGACGGCATCGACGACCAGCTCGAAAAACACCTCGACTATGCCTTCAGCCCCAAATACGGCTACCTCACCGCATGCCCAACCAACCTCGGCACCGGCATCCGCGTCTCCGTCATGCTCCACCTGCCCGCACTCAAAATGACCCGCCAGCTCGACAAATTCTTCAACGCCGCCCGCGACCTCGACCTAGCCGTCCGCGGCCTCTTCGGCGAAGGCACCGAAGCCACCGGCGACTTCTTCCAGCTCTCCAACCAGGTCACCCTCGGCCTCTCCGAACAGGAGATCGTCGACCAGTTCGCCACAGCCATCGTCCCCCAGATCGTCGCCTACGAATCCGCAGCCCGCGAAGAACTCCTCCGCTCCCGACCCGCCGTCCTCGACGACAAGGTCCAGCGAGCCCTCGGCGTCCTCCGAAGCGCACGCCTGATCAGCTCCCAGGAGGCCCTATTCCTCCTCAGCCACCTCCGCCTCGGCGTAAACCTCGGCAAACTCCCAAACCTCTCCATCACCGACGTAAACGAGCTCTTCATGCTCACCCAGCCGGCCCACCTCCAACTGAACGCTCGCAAAACACTCACCCCCGACGACCGCGACGTAATGCGCGCAAACATCATCCGCGAAAAACTAACCACCGCCTGACCCCCGCCTCCATTTGTCACCCCAAACTTGATTTGGGGTCCAGAGAACGTGACGAGTACACATGCACTATCGCGGCAGCATCACGCCAACGCGTCCCTCAGAGCAATCATGGCGCAAAAGTGCGGGCGGCGACCCAGCTTGCCACCCGCCTTATAGGTAGATCCAGCATAAAACAGCCATCGCGCAGCGACTCCTTTTATATTTCCCACTCACACCGCCCATACGACAGAACGACACCGCGCCTCTGCCAATATGACACAATGACAGCCCCCGCTCCCCAAAAGCGTCAACCACCTAAGTCCCGCCCATAGCACTACTTAGCCGTATCTACCTCTTCTGGCACGCCCTTTGCACAAAATATCTGCAGAAAACGAAAGCAAACAGAAATCTCGAAACAACTCAGAAATCAAAGCAGATTCAGGGAGTAATTTATATGGGTAAGATTATTGGAATTGACTTAGGTACTACTAACTCCGTTGTAGCCGTTATGGAAGGCTCCAACCCGAAGGTGCTCGTAAACGCATCCGGCTCACGCCTCACCCCCTCCGTCGTCGGATTCACCGACAAGGGCGAACGTCTCGTCGGCCAGACCGCACGACACCAGCAGGTGACAAACCCCCAGAACACCATCTTCTCGATCAAGAGATTCATGGGTCGCCGCCACAGCGAAGTTTCCTCAGAAGAAAAGCTCGTCCCCTACGAAGTAACAGGCGACCAGGGCGAACTCGTAAAAGTAAAGGCTCGCGGCAAGGAATACACACCGCCCGAGATCTCGGCCATGGTCCTCCAGGACCTCAAAAAGACCGCCGAAGACTACCTCGGCGAAACCGTCGACCAGGCCGTCATCACCGTCCCCGCATACTTCAACGACGCTCAGCGCCAGGCAACCAAGGACGCCGGTAAGATCGCCGGCCTCAAGGTCGAGCGTATCATCAACGAACCAACAGCAGCCGCACTCGCATACGGCGTTGAAAAGAAAAAGGACGAAAAAGTCGCAGTCTTCGACTTCGGCGGCGGCACGTTTGACGTCTCAATCCTCGACATCGGCGGCTTCGAGGACCAGTCCTCCGTCATCGAAGTACTCGCAACCAACGGCGACGGTCACCTCGGCGGCGATGACCTCGACGAAATAATGATGAACCACCTCGCCGACGAGTTCAAAAAGACCGAAGGCATCGACCTCCGCAACGACCCAATGGCACATCAGCGCCTCAAGGAAGCCGCGGAAAAGGCAAAGTGCGAACTCTCCACACAGATGGAGACAAACGTCAACCTGCCCTTCATCACCGCCGACCAGTCAGGCCCCAAACACCTGCAGATGACCATCACACGCTCAAAGTTCGAGGCCCTCGCAGAAGACACCTTCGAACGTCTCAAGCAGCCTTGCCACAAGGCGCTGCAAGACGCGGGCATGTCCGGCTCTGACATCGCCGAAGTTCTCCTCGTCGGCGGCTCGACACGTATCCCGAAGGTCCAGGAGATCGTAAAGGATATCTTCGGCAAGGATCCGTCCAAGAACGTAAACCCCGACGAAGTCGTAGCGCTCGGTGCTGCCATCCAGGGTGCGGTACTCGCAGGCGATGCAGGCGTAAAGGACATCCTCCTGCTCGACGTGACTCCGCTCTCTCTCGGCGTTGAAACGCTCGGCGGCGTCATGACAAAACTGATCGAACGCAACACGACCATCCCGACAAGCAAAAAGGAAGTCTTCTCGACCGCAGCCGACAACCAGACCAGCGTCGACATCCACGTCCTCCAGGGCGAACGCGAATTCGCACGCGACAACCGAACGCTCGGTCGCTTCCAACTGACCGACATCCCGCCCGCACCGCGAGGCCTGCCGCAGATCGAAGTCTCATTCAACATCGACGCCAACGGCATCCTCAACGTATCGGCCAAGGATCTCGGCACAGGCAAGGAACAGTCCATCAAGATCGAATCCAGCTCGGGCCTCAACGAAGATGACATCGAAAAGATGACAAAAGACGCCGAGGCCCACGCAGAAGAAGACAAACGCCGACGCGAGGTCATCGAGCTCAAGAACCAGGCCGACCAGCTCGTCTACACCACCGAAAAGACGCTCAAGGAACACGGCGAAAAGGTCTCTGCCGATGTCCGCTCGAAGATCGAAGAAGCTGTCAACAACCTCAAGGAAGCACAGAAGGGCGACGACGGCGACGCGATCAAAAAGGCCATCGACAACCTGCAGCAAACCTCGCAGGAGCTCGGCAAGGTCCTCTACGAAGAGTCTGCAAAACAGCAGCAGGCCGCTCAGGGCCAGCCAGGCCCAGCAGGCGAACAGCCACAGCCCGAACCAGGCGAAACCAAACGCAAGGGCGGCGACGACGTAATCGACGCCGAGTTCGAGGCAAACGACGAACAGTAGCTCACCATAATAAAGAGCTGCACGTCGATTACAAATAGAAGAAGGGCCGAGGGACTCCACTCCCCGGCCCTTCATTTTTATCACCACATATTACCACTCCACCCCCAAGCAAGCCGCCTCCATATAGCAACCCCCGCCATCCGCCTCAGGCGGCTCCAGAGAACACCACGAGCACACATGCACGCCCAAAACAACCACAACCCAACATCTAAAACAAAACGCCCATGGCGCCATAACAAAACAAGCAACAACCCCATACTGTCATCCGCCTCAGGCGGACCCAGAGAACATGGCGGGTGCGCATGCACCTACAATATAATCGCAACCCAACATCTAAAGCACAACGTTCATGGCCCTAAAAAGACACCCCTAACGAAACTAAAACCGCTCCGCCAGATCTTCCCACCCCGCATTATCTTTCTCGATAAGCTCCAGCTTCCACCGCCTCCGCCACTTCTTCAACTGCTTCTCCCGCCGGATCGCACAGTCCACATGATCGAACCGTTCGAAATAAACCAGTCGACCAACACCCCACGCCCGTGTAAACCCCTCCGCAAGCCCGTTCTTATGTTCCCACATCCGCCGCCGCAGATTATTCGTCACCCCCACATAAAGCGTCCCGTTCCGCTTACTCGCCAGTATGTAAACGAAATATGACTTCACCCCGCCTCCTATAAACAGCAGCATCTGCCAAGCTCATTAAAGCTCCAACGCCGAACATTATACCGAATCAACCCCATGCTGTCACCCCGGCCCACGTATTTCAACCTTAACATGGGTAACACTTCAAACCGGGCACATGGGTAACAAAAACCCGCACCACCAAAGCCTGTCATCCGCCTAAGCCAGCCCCAGAGAACCAAACGCCAGCCGCAAACGCCTCCCGCCGTCATCCGCCTTTGGCGGACCCAGAGAACATAACGAGCACACATGCACGCACAAAACAACCACAACCCAACACCAAAGCACCACGTCCATAGCGCCAACAAACATCACGCTTAACTAACATCTGTCACCCCGGACTTGATCCGGGGCCCAGAGAACACAACGGGCGCGCATGCACGACCACAATAACCGCAACTCTACATTATCGATACATCGTCCATAGCACAAAAATCCATCACTCAAACATCATATGGCTCCGTATAAGCGTACTCTCCGGCTCACCCTCCCGCTCCTTGTTCTCCAGCCCGTAAGCTTTCTTCACCGCACGCCCGACCGTCTGATTAACCCGATCCAGCCCCTCTTCCTGAACAGCCCGCAAATAGGCCCCCATCAGCTCCCGGTCATTCTGAATAGTAAGAAATACCTCATCAGTGATCCGCTCATTCATCTTTCTGATAGCATCATCCGCAACTTCAACCGAACTCTTAAATTCCATTTCGTCCTCACTAAAAAAAATACCAATTAAATAAATAAAAAGGGTCAGACACCTTTAATATGTTCATAAGTGCTTTATTAACAAGGACTTATCTGTCTCGCACACCTTAACCCACGTCAGCGGCCCCATGGTTGAAACCCACCTGCACACCCCAAACTGTCAAGCCCAAACATAAGATCATCACAAAACTTCAGCCAACCAAAATCAACATCCCAACAACCCCGACCATTTCCGCACCCACCAGCCGCATAATATTAATGAAAAAAGTTCGCCGAGAATGGACTCAGCGGAAAGTTCGTCGGAGGCGGTGCTGTTAAATTCTGCGGCGGCCCAACTTTCACATCACAATACTTGCTCCTCCCAACGTCCAACTCCTGCACCATTAACCAGTACTTCAATACCCATTATGTCATCCGACTTTGGCGGACCCCAGCATAAATTAGAGTCGCGCAGCGTCCTCCTTCTTCTATCATTTTTCACTTTCTTAGTGCTCTTCGTGCCTTCGTGGCGACCCCTTCCCCAACCCGTTTCTCCCACTTGACAGGTAGGAAACAGCCTGTCAACTTTTACCCATTTTCACCCCATCTTTGCTTACTTTTACCCCGTTTCTTCTAAGTTTTACCCTACTTTTGCCCAACTTTTCACCCCCGAAAAACGCCCAAAAACAGCCGATTTCAGCCAATGTCTTATTTACCAGGTGTCCATCTGGTAACTTTACCAATGCTTTCACTGGGGCGATTCCCAGATTCGACTGAGTATTGCACCCTAACCCGTCCGCCCCTCCAATCCCGCATATGGGGCCGAATATCCAGGATTTTAGCCCCAAATAGACATTGCACATGCACATTTCCCCCGCTATAATGCCCCCATGAAAACCGCCCATTTAGTAATCCTCAAACGCCCATACCTCGCAGCCATCCTCGCAGGCAGCAAAACCGTCGAATTCCGCCTCACAAAGGACCGCCGAGCACCTTTTGGCTGCGTTAAGTCCGGCCATACACTGTACTTAAAGCAATCCTCCGGCCCCGTCCTCGCCACCGCCACCGTCGCCCGCGTCCATACCGAAGAAAATCTCACCCCCGCCCGCATCCGCGAACTTAAGTCCTGCTATAACAACGAGATACAGGGCCCAGACACCTACTGGGCCGCCCGCGAAAACGCAAATTACGCCACCCTCATCTGGCTCAAAGACATAAAAAAGATCCCGCCCCGTACAATCCAAAAAACCGACCAGCGCCCATGGGTCGTCCTCACAGAAAAAGAAAACTTCGGCCTCCTATAATCCTCACCCCAAGATGTCATTTAGATTGAACGTAAGTGCAGTTATAAAATGATGTTACATCGTACGATCAAACATTCTCAAACGCTCGGCCCGCAACACTGAACGGCCGTTCGCGCCCGATATTGTTCAGCAGTCCCACCGCCATCATGCTCACCACCAGGCTCGATCCACCGTAGCTCACGAACGGCAAAGTCAAACCAGTTATCGGCATTAAACCCAGTGTCATACTGATGTTAACGATTACCTCAACAGTAAACATCGCCATGATCCCCACCGTCACAAGCCGCGCGAACGCGTCCGTATTCGCCCACGCGATCTCGTTCGCACACCCTATCAGCACCGCATACAGCCCCAGAACCACCGCGCATCCGATCAACCCCCACTGGTGTGCAATGATCGCGAATATGAAGTCGTTGTGTCTCTCAGGCAGGGTGTTATACTTGATATAAGGCCCCTTGCGCCAGCCGTAACCCTTTATGCCGCCTGAAGCTATGGCAAGTTTGCTGTGCTTTAGCTGCCAGCCGTTGCCCCGCTCCCACGCCTTCGGATTGAACCTGTCATTACCAGTCAGCACCTCCGCAACCCGCCCATTTTTCTGCGCCAGGTCCTTCATATAATCGCTCTGCAGCAGCACGCAGCTAATCCGCTGGCGCTGGTAGTGGTTCATGTGACCCCACAGAAACGGAAAGCTTATAACTCCAAGCGCCACAATGGTTAACAGATGTTTCGGTTTCGCGCCCGCTACGTACAGCATGGAAAAAAGTATGGGCATCATCAGCAGAACCGTGCCCAGATCAGGCTCGAAGAGTATCAGCACCATCGCCAGCAGTGTCAGCGCGAACGGTCCTATCAGGCCGTGGAACTGGCGGTAGTTCTTACGGAACCGCAAATACCACGCTAAAGCCAGTATATATATGATCTTACAGAATTCCGACGGCTGTACCTGCACGAACCGCGACCCTATTCCCAGGCGTATCCATCGGCAGGTACCGTTGATCACCGGCACGAACGGAATGTCCATCCGTTTACCAAGCAGCAGCACCGCAAGGACCGCTAAAATGCCGCCGTAGAGCCAGTAGCTCAGCGGCCCTAACTTGCGGTAGTCAAAGAGGTTAACGAAAATGAACGCCATCATTCCCCCGGCCGCGTACACGGCCTGCTTCTTCCACGCGCCGGCGTATTTGCTCGCCTCGTCCACCTCAGCGGGGTGGCCGCTGGCGTAGATCGTGGCTATGCCGATCGCTACCAGCGAAAGCATCGCCGCCAGCATGATCAGCCGTACTATTACCAGACGTCCGTGCAGAAAACTTTTCATGGGGATACATATTACAAATTCAGGGCGCAATTTCTAAACAAAAACCCGTCATCTAAACTGGCCTGCAGGTAAGTGTCTATGCAGCAATGACTTAGGGAATCGGAAGTAGAGCGTAAAAACACCGTTTTGACCCAGCAAATCACCCTGCGAAACTCTCATAACGGTTTTTTCGGGGTATATGAGCGGCTGCAGCGGTCGTTGGTCGGGGTCATTTTTATTCTGTCCTTATAATATAGATCGGCAGAAAATGTGCGTTTGCGGGCAGAAAAATGGAATTTCGCGTATTCGGGCGGTTTTTGTTCGCCGGTGTGGTTCTTGAGTGGCGGAAATAGGCCGGGTTGGTTGATCTGCATGCGTGTGCAGCGGGATGCAAGCCTTTATAGTAAGTTATATGGCGGAATTTCGCGGTTCAAGCATTTATATAAGGTTTGTGGCGGGCGTTGCGTGGTCACTCGCAGCTTAGGCGCTGCTCGTTTTTGTGTTGGCTAGGGGCGTTTTTGCGGTTTAAATGCGTCATAGTTCACGGATGCGGTTGGTTTGGGTGGTCAACAGGAAGGAGTCGCTTCGCGACGGCTTTTTTATGCTGGATCCCGGATCGGGGTCCGGGATGACAACATTTGGCGTTGCTTGCGTTGCTGAGCTCGTTGGCGAGATGCTGTTTTGTACGTGCATGCGTGCTCGTGGTGTTCTCTGGGTCCGCCTCAGGCGGATGACAGGCGGCTGGTTTTTGTGTTTTGGATGTGCTGTTGGAGGCCGTCGGCTTTGAGTTCGCCACGTCGCTTCGCTCCTCGCGATGACAAGAAGTTAGCGGGGTGGGACGGAGGCCGGCTGGGGAATTATGTGGAAAATGTGGAGGCCGGCTGGGGCGGATGGCAATAGGGTGCGGTTGGCGTTTCGCGGTTGCTTGCGAATCAGGCTTTGCTTGTGTGTTTGGTGGGGTTGGGCCCATAAAATTGTCGGTTTCAGGGTTCTTGGCAGGTGAGATATAGGGGTTTGGGGCCGGATTTTGGGGGGATTTGCCTTGTTTGGGGGTGGTGGTTTGCGATTTCGAAGGAAAAAAATTCTGCAGGGTATAGAAATTTTTGCAGAAACCGGGTAAAATTACCGTCTGTAACGCCCGATAAATAATCGCTCTTAAGGCTTATAAAAGGGGTTTTTCCGGGTGCAGGGCCCATAACAGTACTGATAGTGCGATTGGCGGTGAAAATCTGCTAAAATTCACATTATCCTGTTAAGGCCGAAAACTTTTTGACTTGCATTTAGGTTGCCAAATTAGTATTATTCAATCATGAAAGCAATACTCCGGAAGCTGGATAACAGTAACCGGGGCTTTCAACACTAATAGAGAGGCTCGAAGGGTGCGTTGCTCTTGGAGTTGTAGAGAAAGAGAGAAAAAGAGAAAGGAAGGTGTTTCATGAAAAAGTTAGCTATGTGTTTGGTCGTTTTGGCTATGGCAGTGCCGACGTTCGCAGCGGACGTAGATTTTGCTTTTACCGATAATGGTGACGGCACAGGTACCCTGTCGTGGACAATCAATGCGCCTGATACCGAAATCGTCGGTATGGGCCTGAATGTTGACGCTACAACTGGCACAGTCGATGCAGTTGCAGTTGATTCGTTCTTCGATGTATTCATCGATGCAGCATATTCTGATCCTACGCTGTATGACGGTGCAACCGCTCCTGGTCAGCTTGGTACACCAGTAGCTCTGCAGGGTTCTGCAGGCACAACAACTCTGCCTAACGCAAGCTTTGCTATCAGCGTTGGTCACCTCGAAGGCACAACTGACGGTGCCGGTATTGTTCTGACAAGTGGAGCTGGTGCTGAAGGTCAGCTTGACGTAAACGCAACTCGCGGTGGTGTTGTAGATCAGAACGGCGACGCTCTGACAACTAACCTGCCAATTGCGTTCTCAATTGCCCAACCAGGTGGATTCCCTGTAGATCACCCAGATTATGACGAGTGGGTTGCAGTTGGTTCTCCCGAGAGCTGGGTAACCGATTATCAGTGTGAAGGTGATGCTGACGGTGCTCGCGAAGGTAGCCCCTTCACTGGTTACTATCAGGTTGGTGTTGAAGACCTGAATATCCTGATTGCTGGTTGGAAAGACACTGATTATGTTGATCCTGCAACTGATCCTTGGATTGCAGCTGACTTCGATCACGCTGAAGAAGGTAGCCCCTTCACTGGTTACTACAGGGTTGGTGTAGAGGACCTCAATATCCTTATCAGCAACTGGAAGGACGATACAAACCTGACAGGTACATGTCTTGATGTACAGTAGTTGAAATTGTAAGTTGTTTGTAAGTCATACTCTGTGTTAGGATATGGCGAAGAACAGAAACTCTAAAATGCATGAAGGAGATTTAATGATGAAGAAGTTAATGGTTTTGGCTTTGGTTCTTGGTATTGGCTCTATGGCAGCAGCTGGTCTCAGCGTTGTTGCTCCGGAAGAAATTCAGGTTGGCGACACAGTTACGGTTCAGATCGTATCTGATGATGGCCTGCAGTATGATGGTTATATCTCAGTTGACTTGGGTGGTGCAGCAGTTTGGTCTGGTGACGACACGATGACAGACATTACTGTTCCTGCTTCTACTACTACCTTCTACGGTACGTATGGCGATGGCAGCTTCTGGGCATTCACAAACTCTGATACTAGTGTAACAGATGCTCTGACACCTGGCACTGGTTTTGAGTTTGGTCTGACAGGTGCAGCTGAAGGCACTGCTACTCTGACTCTGTACAACTCTGGTTTTAGCCCCATCAGCACATCTACAGTAAATGTAGTACCTGAGCCAATGACGTTGGGTCTTCTCGGTATCGGTGGTCTTTTCCTCCGTCGCCGTAAGTAAGAACCCGGCTTAGTTAGAAGTTTTCCCCAGAGGCAAGCCTTTCGAGGCTTGCCTCTTCTTATGTCTCTACAATCCAGATGAGGGTGATGAGCCCTTCGGCTTTTCGAATTTTGAACCTCGGGCCCTGTTCGGTTCGGGGTTTTTTGCTGCGCGACTTTCGATTAACAGCCAGCTTGGAGACGTGATGGAAGAAAAAGTCATTTTTGTCTTGTATACGTGCAAGTATTTATGTATTATAGTAGCTGTAAATGATGCTTAAATTCAGGAGGCAGGTATGAAGAGACTGTTTGCTCTTATCATAGTATTGGCTGCAGCGGGTGTTAGCTTCGGGGTGGATGTGGATTTTAAGCTAACCGACAATGGTGACGGGACGGGGACCCTGTCATGGACGATCAATAAGCCTGATACGGAGATCGTTGGGATGGCCTTGAACGTCGATTGTATAGAGGGGCAGATTGGCAGTGTTCAGATCGATTCATATTTTGATGTGTTCCCTGATGCGGCGCATTCTGATCCGACTTTATATGATGGGGCTCTGAGTCCAAATCAGTTGGGTAGCCCAATTGCTCCTCAAGCGTTTCCGGGCACTACAACGTTGCCCAATTCGAGTTTTTGTATTAGTGTGGCTCATCTGGAAGGTGAGACGGATGGGACAGGAATCATTTTGGGCAGTGGAACATCGGTGTCTGGTGAGATCGACATAAACGCAATTCGGGGTGGAATTGTCGACCAAAACGGGGATGCTATGACTACAAATCTGCCTTTTCAGTTTGGGACGGGATGTGGTTGTTTTCCCTGCGGGCACCCTGATTATGGGGAATGGGTTAGTGTGGGCATGCCGGAGAGCTGGTGTAATGAGTATCAGTGTGAAGGTGATTCAGATGGACTAACAGAGGGCAGTCCATTTACGGGTTACTATAGAGTAGGTGTCAACGATCTGAACTTGCTAGTTTGGGGGTGGAAAGATACAAATTATGTAGATCCTGCTACTGATCCCTGGATTGCTGCAGATTTTGACCACGCCGAAGAAGGCAGCCCATTTACGGGGTTTTATCGAGTGGGTGTCAATGATCTGAATATATTGATCGCAAACTGGAAAGACGATACGAATGTAACTGGGGAGTGTCTGGATGACAGACTTATCATTCTGTCACTTCAATCATCTGCGGAAGAGATTGAATGCTTCCCTGCTGAACATCCGGATTATAATACATGGATGGAAGTCGGCAGACCCGAGAGCTGGTGTAATGAGTATCAGTGTGAGGGTGATGCGGATGGCGGAGTCGAGGGTTGTCCGTTCGGTGGATTTTATCATGTAGGAGTCAATGACTTGAACCTTTTGATCAACGGATGGAAACAAACTCACTATTCTGATCCTGCGACGCATCCGTGGATAGCGGCGGACTTTGATCACAAGGTAGAGGGCAGTCCGTTTACTGGCTATTACCGAGTAGGAGTTAATGACTTGAACATACTTACCGCCAACTGGAAGGATGACTACGATCTTGAAGGTGATTGTCTTGAAATCAACTAGATCATCTAAAAGAGGATGACCTGAAGCTAAATGCAAAGAGAGCCTTTTCATATCTATCGTTTCTTGCGTGTATGTACTATCGTGTTTGGCTAGAATCATGGGAGGCACAAAGTATGGAATGTTCGCATGAAAGTTGTTACCAGGGATTGAAATCTTGCGTCTCAAAAGGGCTTGCAGTAAAATGTTGATTCTAAAAAGTTTTCGTTTTAACTGTTGCATTGGAGAGATTGACTTGCTTAGATTGTCAATAATTGTCCTGTTTTGCACTGTCATTAGTGGTTGTGCATCCCATTCAATGAATGTGATTCTTCCTGAAGGTGCTGTATTTCCAGAACAGATGGTTGGGACTTGGTCGAACATCGATACAGGTTGGGAGATTACCTTCGAAAATGATGGAGAGATCCCGTCAGCGGTGCTTGCACTGGGACGCTTCGAAATTGAGCCTGGGCAGACTAAGACATATGAAATGAAAAAAGGTAAGTCAAGCAGACTGGAGGCCGGGGAGTGGACTGTTCAGTATGATTCTGATAGTGAGGAAGTTACTGTAGAAATAGTCATTGAAGACCTGCATGTTGAGATCGGGGGCGGTTACCTCGAAGGACATTTGACGGAAATACTAGCTGGGGTCGTAAGTGAGGATGGTCAAAGATGGAACGTGGACTGGATTACTATGCCGCAATACGTGGCTTACACCACGGGTAATGAGGAGGGTATGCCACTTCAGGAACCTGGCGAAACACAGGTTAAGCAACTGGTTTTTAAGAAAGCGGCGGATGATGGGGAAGATCAATAATCATAGAAACTCTTGCCCTGTGAATCCGTTCCTGCTGTGTTGAGACGGATTTCTTTAATGAGTGGTTTATATATCCAGCCGGTATCTTCAGGCGGGGGCGAGGGGAAAGAATCTGTGTCTGTGAGGACAGTTACGCTTGAAAGTCCATTGAATGGATTGGTTGGTATTTCCGGCAAATAAGGGCCGTAAGGGTAACCAGCGGTGCCTGGATTTGACAGGGCCCCATCCTCAGTCGATGCTTTGATCATCTGAAAGCCGAAGGCGAGTTCATTGGGTGTATTTGAGGGGTCACTGTTTGCGTAGCCTGGGGGTACGTCTTTGTGCTGTATTGCGTATCGGTTAATTGCTTCGCGGAGGACCCTGAGGTTGTCTTTTGCGGCGGCTTCTTTTGCCTGTGCGACGTGGTCCTTGAATGTTGGGAAGGCGATGGCTGAGACGATTCCGAGGATGGAGACGACGATCATCAGCTCTATGAGGGTGAAGCCTTTATCGGTTTTATTCGCATTTGTTTTTGTATGTTTCATTTTCGGCCCCGCCGATTATGTAGCATTTGTGCCGGTTAACGGTTATTTTCCAGTCTTTTTGCGGTCAATTCTGGTGTTATGGTCCGGTTGCGCGGTTATATCGGCTGGATCTGGGGGCGGGTTTAGGTGATTTTTTGGGCAGGTGGGTCGCTGCTCGTAGTTTTGTGGGTTGCATGCGTTGGTGAGCGTGTATGCGTGATCGTGGTGTTCTCTGGGTCCGCCTCAGGCGGATGACATACTTTATGTTAGGCTGGCGGTTGACATGTGATGCGGCTGGTGTTACGGGGGGACTGGCAAGGGAGTCGCTTCGCGACGGCTTTTTCATGCTGGATCCCGGATCGGGGTCCGGGATGACAGGGAGAGGTGTTTGCGATTGGCGAGGCTGATGACAGCGAAGCGTTGCTTTTGGGGGGTAAAGATTGCTTGAGAATTGGGGGTGGTTGTGGTATTGTTTTGGTTTGTGTCGGCTGGCGGTTTTGCAGGTGTTTTTGCCGGCAAGAACGGGCCGCCTTTGTTGAACGCTTGAGATCGCCACGTCGCTTTGCTCCTCGCGATGACAAAATATTAGCGTGGTGGAGGTGATGCGGCAGGCGTTGCGTGTGTGCTCGCAAGGAGTCGCTGCGCGACGGCTTGTTTATGCTGGGTCCGCCTGCGGCGGATGACAATCTTGGTCGACGTTGGCGTTTTTGGTTGGCTGCATGCGTTTGTGAGCGTGCATGCGTGATCGTCGGGTGGTTCGGCGGGCGGATGATGTGAGAAATATGGAGGCCGCATTTGGCGGCGTTTGTTATATGCTGGGTCCGCCTGCGGCGGATGACAATCTTGGTCGACGCTGGCGTTGGGATCGCCGCGTCGCTTTGCTCCTCGCGATGACAAATGTTAGTGATGCGGTCGATAGTGCGGTTGGTTGTTATTGAGTATTGGAATATTGACAGGTTTTAAGGAAATATGATGAACGTTTTGGTTATTGGCAGTGGTGGTCGTGAGCATGCGATCGCGTGGAAGTTGAAGCAGAGCAAGAAGCTTGGCAGGCTGTTTATTTCGCCTGGGAACCCGGGGACGGCTGGGGTCGGTATCAACGTGGATCTGGATGTGAACGATCATGATGCGGTTGTCGGCTGGGCGAAGAAGAATTCGGTCGGGCTGGTGGTGGTCGGGCCGGAGGATCCGCTGGCGGACGGGCTGGTTGATGCGTGCGAGGCGGGGGGAATCAAGGCGTTCGGGCCGAGCAAGGCGGCTGCGAAGCTGGAGGCGGACAAGGTGTTCGCGAAGGAGATCATGCGGGCGAACTCGATACCGACGGCTGAGAGCAGGACGTTCACGAATTTTGCGGATGCGAAGTCGTACATCGCCAGCCGGGACGAGGCTGTGGTTATCAAGGCGGCTGGGCTGGCGAAGGGCAAGGGCGTGATCGTTTGCGACGAGCCTTCGGACGGGATACTGGCGGCGGAGAAGATCATGGTCGAGAAGGCGTTCGGGGAGGCGGGCGAGAAGATAATCGTGGAAGAGAAGCTGCTGGGCGAGGAGGCGTCGATACTGGCGTTCGTGGACGGGCGGAACATTTTCGTGATGGAGAGCTCGCAGGATCATAAGGCTGTGGGCGAGGGTGATACGGGTGAGAATACCGGCGGGATGGGTGCGTACAGTCCGGCGCCGATCGTGACGGATAAGGTGATGGATCAGATCGTGCGCGAGGTTTTGGTGCCGACGGTTGCGGGGATGGCGCGTAACGGGACGCCTTACAAGGGTGTGCTGTACGCGGGTATCATGCTGACCAAGGGCGGGCCGAGGGTGCTGGAGTTCAATGTGCGGTTCGGCGATCCGGAGACGCAGCCGATCATGATGCGGATGAAGGGTGATCTGCTGGAGGTGATGCTGGCGGTTTGTGACGGTCGGCTGGACGAGGTGGATATGGGCTGGGACGAGCGGCCTGCGATATGTGTGGTGATGGCGTCGGGCGGGTATCCGGGGCCTTACGTGAAGGGCAAGGAGATCGGCGGGCTGGACGATGCAGGCGCGATGGAGGATGTCGTCGTGTTCCATGCGGGGACGGCGACTGCGGAGGGCGGAAGCAAGATCGTGACGAACGGCGGACGTGTGCTTGGTGTGACGGCGCTTGGGGATGATCTCAAGGCGGCGCAGGCGCGGGCGTATGCGGCTGTGGATAAGATTGCGTTTGAGGATGCGTACTGTCGGCGGGATATTGGCTGGAAGGCGCTGCGGTAGTGCGGCTGGCGTTGCGTGGGCACTCGCATTTTGCGCCATGATTATTGTTTTGGACGCGTCTGGCGGATGATGTTTTGGGCGTGCATGTGTGCTCGTTATGTTCTCTGGGCCCCGGATCAAGTCCGGGGTGACAACCTTAGGCGCCGCTCGCGTTTTCGCCATGGTTGTTTTGGTGGGCACGTTGGCTGGATGCTGTTTTGGGCGTGCATGTGTGCTCGTTATGTTGTATGGGTCCGCCTGCGGCGGATGACGGGCGGGGTGATGGTGCGGCTGGCGTTGCGTTTGCGTGGGCATGGCCTATCCTACGGGTTGGCTGATGCGGTTGGATTGATGGCGAGATTTTGTTTGCTGGGGGAATTATGAAAATTTGGTTTCGCAGATTTTTGTTGCGGGGTTTTGCGGCTGCGGCGGTGCTGCTGGCGGCTGCGGGGGTGGTGTTGGATATGGCTGGCGAGCGGGTTTTGCGGCCTGTTGCGGAGGGTGTGCTGGAGCGGATGACAGGGACGGGGGTTGAGTTTGATCATATCGATTTTGATCTGAGCGGCAAGCTGGACATGAAGGGTCTGTGCTTCGGCGGGGGCAGGGAGCAGTTCGGCGGGGTTGCGCTGGCGGAGGCGGACGAGGTGGACGTGGTTTTTGCAGGCGGGCTGTGGGGGAGCTTTAAGGGGATTGTGGAGAGCGTGGAGATCGACGGGCTGGATGTGAACCTGGCGCGGGGTGAGGACGGGGTGTGGAACTTTGCGGGGCTGGATATGCGGTCGGGCGGTGGTGACGGGGGGCGTTCGCTGGAGAGTTTGTTGCTGAAGGATGTGCGGCTGAGGGCGGTTGAGGTTGGTGAAGACGGTTTGCGGGATATTGCGGCGGTGCGGGTTGGCAGGTCGGATCTGACGCTGGAGGATGACGGCGTGTATGCGTTCAGTGTGCTGGTGGGTGAGACGGGTAAGCGGGGTGCGATCGGCGGTCGGTGGGATACGGAGGAGCGGAAGGTGACGGTTGCTACGGAGCGTGTGGGCGGGCCTGACGTTATGTGGCTGGGCAACTGTGTGGATGTGGAGGGGCTGGACGCGGCGGTGCGGTATGGTGAGGGCGTGGTAAGTATTGACGGATTCGCGGCGGAGCTGTGCGGCGGTGCGGGCAAGGTGAGCGTGAGCGGGGATATTCGACAGGTCGAGAAGGGGACGGAGGTCGATCTTGCGGTGCGGGCGGAGGATCTGGTGCTGAGCGAGAGCAGGCGGGCGGGGGCGCTGGTTTACGGCGAGGGGCTGAGCGAGAAGATCGGCGGCGGGGTGGAAAAGGTTTTCGATAAGAAGTATCGGCCGGAGGGCGCGATCGATCTGACGATGAATATGCGGGGCGGGAGCTGGGAGCGGAAACGGCGGATCAGCGGGACGGTTGAGCTGAAGGGCATTTCGGCAACGTATTACAAATTCCCGTATCGGCTGGACGATGTGCAGGGGGAGATCGCGTTTGGCGACGGCGGGGCGGAGTATCCGCGGATCGAGGGGCGGCACGGTGATGTGGAGGTTGTGATAAGCGGGCAGTCGGAGCGGACGGAGGAGGGGATCCGGTTTGCTACGACGGTGCGGAGTCCGAACATGGAGCTTGGGGAGGACCTGTATTCGGCGCTTCGGCCGAGGGATAAGGCGAAGTGGTTCGAGTTCGCGCCGCGGGGACGGATCAGCCTGGTGCAGGAGATTTCGGGTGTGCGGCGTGAAGAGGATGATGAGCCGATCGAAAAGCATGAGCGGCTGGAGGTTGAGCTTCTGGGGGTGGATGTGGTTTACCAGGATTTTCCGTATCCGCTGGAGGGTTTGCGGGGGCGGATGGTCGTCGAGGACGGGGCGGTTCGGCTGGAGGATGTGGCGTGTGAGAGTGAAGTGCGGGAGGATGTGACGAAGCGGGTGCGGATCAATGGGCGGATCGGCAAGGACCGCGAGGGCGTGGTGAATATCGATGCGGACAATGTGCCGATGGATGAGAAGCTGTGGGGTGCGTTCGAGGCGGATCGGCGGGAGTTTTATAAGCAGTTTCGGCCGAGCGGTTTGCTGGATGCTGATATAAAGGTGCTGCCCGGTGAGGGGGAGGATGCGCGGTATGAGGCGGATCTGCATGTTGGAGACGGGGGGCTGATGTTCGAGCGTTACGGGCTGGAGCTTGCGGGTGTGGAGATAGGCGCGAAGACGGCGGGGGATGACGTGGTGATCGAGCGGCTTGCGGGCAGGGACGGCGATGCGGAGTTTGAGGTTGCCGGGCGGATCGACGGGTTCGGCGGGGATCAGGCGGAGTATGCGCTGCAGGTTTCGGTGAAGGGGGTCGATGTCGCGGGCGGGCTGGCGGAGCGTGTTTCGGATGAGGCGGCGGAGGTCGTGGAGATGCTGGGCGCGGCGGGGAAGGTCGATCTGCGGGCGGATGTCGATTCGGCGGGGGACGGTGAGTATTCGGTGCGGGTGAGTTGTGACGGCGTGTCGGTCGAGCCTGCGGGGACGGATTTTGCGGCGAGGGGGATCCGGGGTGATGTGGTGGTTGAGCCTGGGCGTATTGTGCTGGATGATGTGCGCGGGGAATACGGCAAGGCGGGGGAGATGTGGCTTGATGGCGAGATGGTTCGGGAGGACGGCAAGCTGAGCGGCGGGGAGCTTGCGGTCGCGATGGAAGGCGGTACGGCTGGTGAGCTGCCGTTGGGATTGCTGGGGGATGGTGCGGTTGAGATCGCGAGTGAGTTGAGCGGGGCTGTGGATGTTCATCTCGATCCGCTGCGGTTCGGTACGGGGGAGAAGGGCAAGCGGTGGTATGAGTTTGGCGGGCAGGCGGAGCTTGGGGGCGCGGAGTTTGTGCTGGGTGAGTCGGATGTTACGTTTGACGGATTGCTTTCGGGGGCGGGACGATATGAAACGGAGGCCGGGTTCGTTCGGTTCGACGGTGCGGTCGGCGGTGATCGGCTGGTTGTGAGCGGGCGAGCGTTTACGAATGTGCGCGGTGATTTTATGCTCGATGCGAAGGAGGGCGAGCTGGTGTGCGAGGACCTGCGGGCGGATGTTTACGGAGGGAAGGTCGAGGGGGCCGTTTCGCTTGGGTTCGGTGATGATCAGAAGGGGCCGGGCTATTCGATGCGGCTGGATTTTGCGGGGGTGAATGCGAGCGAGTTTGTGCAGCGGTCCGAGGATAAGGCGGCCGGCGGGAAGGGATTTCGTGGCGTGATGAGCGGGTCGGTTGGGGTGTCCGGGACGCTTGGCGAGGAGGCTGAGCGGATGGGACGGCTGAAGGTGGAGGTGCGGGATATGCGGCTTGCGAGGCGGTCGTTTTTCGGGAAGGTGCTGACGGCGATGCAGTTCAGTGAGCCGACGGATTATGTGTTCGACCGGGTGAGCGTCGATTCGTATTTGCGGGACGATGTGATGGTGTTCGAGGAGGTGCTTATGATCGGCGAGGCGAACGTGCTGCGGGGTCGGGGGAGCCTGGCGATGGATACGCAGCGGGTGGATCTGACGTTTACGGCGTTCGGGACGGACGTGAAGGAGGACCCGTCGATGATGGAGTCGCTGGCGAGGGGGCTGGGCGGTGCGATCGCGCGGGTAGATGTGCGGGGCAAGCTGGAGGATCCGGAGATCGAGACGGAGACGTTCCCGGTGCTGAAGGGGCCGTTCGATATTTTCGGCGGGCAGTGAGGAAGATTTGTGAGTGTTGGTTCGAAAGGTTACGGTGGTGGCAGGTGGTTTTTGTTGCTGGGCTGCGCAGCTACATGCGCTGGCTGGCCATGACACCTTTATTATTGCACGGCGTAGAACCTTTAAGACTGCCAGCACACAGTCCCGACCTGAACGCCTACGCGGAAAGGTTCGTCAGATCAGTAAAATCAGAATGCCTTGATCATCTGATTCTGTCGTCCGTCGAGCAGCTCGAGTACGTTCTTGATGAGTACATCAACTATTATCACCACGAACGCATTCACCAATCACTGGGCAGGATCATCGAACCAAAGCACCAGCTTGACGAGACAGCCGAAATTCAGTGCATCGAACGCCTCGGCGGACTTCTGAAATCATACCACCGCCTGGCGGCGTAGCAAGAAATCCCGTTGGAAAAACTTACCTGCTTTATGACATCCCCGCAAATCGTGCGCCCACATAACCGCATTGACCACTTCCAGCAGCACATAACAGACTAAGCCCCCTGTCAACATTGTCAATTACGTACGTAATTGACAATGTTGACTTATGAAAGATCAAGAATTTAAGCACAGATGACTTTTTTGCACCCCACGACCATAGAATGCATGTCCAAAATTTCGGCCTGAATCATGGATATGTTTGTAGTAGCCAGGTCCATGCGGCGCCTCAGAAAAAACTTTGCCTCCACCACTAGCTTTTTTCATAAGTCTCTTGGCATGTTTTGAACTCTCCGTGTAAACATCGTTCCCAGCAGCAAGCTAATCCCTGAACGATAGCAGACTAACCCTCATCAGTAGTATTCTCAAATAGGCGTATCATTTTTGCATCTCTGCTGTTAATCGCCATATCATACGGGGAAATTCCTTCATCGTCCTTAACCGAAATTCTGGCACCTTTATTGAGCAACAATTCCACCAGGTCGTAATGCCCATACATCACAGCGAATGAGAGCGGGACTCTTCCGTCTTCTTCCTGCAAGTTTAATTCTGCACCATACTCAATAAGGCATTGAGCTTCTCTGTAACGTCCCCATGCGCAGGCAATATGCAGTGGGGTATCACCGGTATCAGAAATTGCATTCGGATTGGCCCCTTTTTGCAGTAGCAACTTAAGAATTTCACAATGGCCTTCACCAACCGCCTTGTAAACCGGAGTGAAATGGGATTCATCCTTAACTTCTATTTCTGCCCCAGATTTTAGAAGCAATTCAGTCATCTTTAGATACCCTTCCTGGACAGCCCAATGGATGGATGCGTAATCATCGATCACCGAGTTCACGTCTGCCCCCTGTGATATTAGGCTACCAGCAAGCTCTATGTCATTAAATTTTACTGCTTCATGCAACTTCTTATTTAAAACCACGGCAATTTTCCTTTATCCAGCATGATTCGGGTAATAATAATGATCGTGATTTAGAGGCTTTACTTTCCCATTGGGCTTTACTTTGCCAGGATGGAAATGGTTGCCATGCGGCGCTTTTACGCCAGTATGGTTTACTGGTTTTTGCACCTTTCCCAGCCCGTCTTGCAGCCTGTTCAGCCTTTTTCCGCGTGGCGTATTTTAATCTTTTGCCAATTGGAGGACGGGCAGCGTTACCGCACGGATTATTATGAACCAGCAGTTGGGCGTCTGAGACGAAGTATGTGTGTGCGTCGGCTACTTCGAGATTGTAAACGGTGGTCGTGGTTTTGACAACATTTTATCTATCTTGTCGAGCGTGACGGCTCGGCCTGCGACGTCGCACAGCAGATCGCCTGCCTTGAGTTCGCCAGCCTTGTACCAGCCCCTGCCTTTGACAAAGAACGGCTGTTCGGCTGTGGTCTCAATGACCTCATCGCCGACCGTCAGAACGTAAATGGCATCCGTTTGACGCTCATAACAGCGGACAACCTCGCAAAGCTCGATGGAGGCGGTTTCCTGATGCCAGTTCCAACCAGCTTGTTATTTCACCCCGGGGTATCTGGCTTTCATGATTTCTTAATTTGCTTCTTATCTAGGCGAAAAAAGTTTCTTACAGAATTATCCGTACACAAAGCCCTCAGGCTCACAATAGATGGAATTGTACCGATTATCGTAAATAACCGAATAATCGAAATTGCTATGCATGATTTACGGGCAATTGGATTTCCGCTCATTAGTCCAATGCCAATAATCATGGAAGCCACCCCATAGAGGAAACCCACTAGTGTAAAAGAAGGGCTTAAACGTATTTCCAAGGCAACGGGAATTACGCCAACGGCCAAATAAACGACAAATCCTATTGCGAACTCCATCTGTCCAACAAATTTAAGTTTCGAGGGAGGCTCTTTACTGGACCAGAAAAAAATTATATAGACCAATAATCCCGGCAGAACAAAAGGATAGATTTTAAAAATCTCTCGCAAGATCATTTGCATGATTTTTGTCCTCCCACGGATTCGCCTTCCAACCATTTTTGAGAAAAATACGCGAGGTCGTTATATACCAGTTTCTTAATTCACCTCGTTTGAGTATTTAATTGAGTAAGTTGTTTAATAGTCGAAAAAAGTCATATACAAACTGAATACTTAATGTAAAAATGCCAGCCCAAGACAGTAGTATAACCGCCCGCTGACGCTCTCCATCTAAAGCTTTGATGTTATTTGAGCAGATCACCCGAATTATGACAACCAAAGCAAAAACCCTTACAACAAAAAATAACACATCCATTATTGTCATTTGCAATCCTTCGTTTCGATTTCACAAAAATCATCTGAGATTAAAGCTTGAAATGTAAAAGGCCCGGTTTTATTTGCCGGGCCTTGTTGGTTGGGTTTGACCTTCAGTGTTATTGTTATTCGCCGGTTGTTTCTTTCGGTTCTATGACCTTCAGTTCGATGAATTTTATCAGTGGTATCGACTGGCCCTGTACGGGTACGAGGTCGCCTATGAGGCCCACTTCTTTGCCTACGAATGTTGAGACGTTGATCGGGGTTGCGGGGACGGCGTAGGCGATGATGCGTTTGTTGTCGCCGATGAGCAGGTATCGCTGCTGGCCTGTTTCGGTGGTGAAGACGGCGGATTTTCGCAGTGTGCCGGTGGCGATAAAATCGTCGTTCTGCGGGATCATCTGCAGCTTCTTCTGGTATTCGGCACGTATCTGGCGGCGTTTGCGTTCGAGGGCCTGTTCCTGGCGTTCGACGAGTTGGCCTGCCCTGATAGCGAGTTCGAAGTTGTCGATGCGGTCGAGGAGGTACTTTGCGTATTCGACTGCTCGGCCCGCTTTGGGATTGTCGGCGATCTCTTTTAGCTGGGTCCTGACTTCGCTGTAGTCCTGCTCGGTGAGCGGTTTGGAGTGGATCTGCTCGACCTGGCGGGCGATCTCCTGCACCTCGAGGACGTATGTTTTTTCGGTCGGGACCTTTGCCTGGTCTTCACCTTCGGCGGGTTCTTCGTCCGCGGGTTCTGTGGTTTCGTCTTCTTCGGCTGGTTCAGCTTGTTCGTCTGTGTCTTCATCCGCAGGCTGGGCCGCTTCGTCTGCGGGTTCTTCGTCGGTGGGCTGTTCGTCCGCTGGTTCAGCTTCTTCGTCTGCGGGTTCTTCGGTTTCGGGTGCGAGGGAACGGACGAAGTCGACGTAGCGTTTTGCTATGTAATAGAACGCGCCCTCTGGCGGTTCGATCTTGTAGTAGCCGTCGGTTACTGGGCCGAGGATGTTTACTTTTTCGCCTTCGTTGAGCTTGGTCTGGAAGGAGGACGAGTGCTGGGGCTTGATGAAGCCCGAGCCCGCGTAGACGCGGACGCTGTCCGCGGTGACGATGCCGGTGTCGGAGTCGGTCGGGCTCTTGCGGACGTAGTCTGCGGAGATCCAGGAGAAGGCGTCTTCCGTGGGCAGGATCTTGAGCCAGATGTCGTGTACGCTTGAGACGACGGTGACGGTGGTCGGTTCGCTGACCTTGTCGCTGAAGTAGTATGCGGTGCCTGGGCCTGAGCGGACGTAGACGTTCTGGCCTGTGACCTTGCCGATGTAGGGGAACTTTTCGGGCTGCTGCGCCTTGGGGGCGGGCGGCTGGTCGAACATCGGCCGGGTTTCGATTTCAGCGATTGCGGTTGCTGCTATGATCGTGACAAGGACCGTGACGGCGAGTTTTTTTCCAGCGATCATGATCGGCGTCTCCCATAAATTACTTGTGCGTAATTGTTTAGCGCTATTGGCTGTCTGATTTCGTATTTCGTGAAATACAACCAATCAGGGTACCACCGGCGGGGAGGGTTGTCAAATGTTTTGTGATTTTGTGGAGCTAGGGGGTTTTATTTATCTTTGCGGCGTTATGTGAGGTTTTATGGGACGTGTAGGGCCGGGTCAGTGGCCTTTTTCGCGGAGTTTGGCGAGTTCCGCTTCGCAGAGGCGGATCTGGCCGGGGTCGTGGAGTTTTTCGCGGGCCTGTTTGAAGTATTTGGCGGCGAGTGCGGGCTTGTCGAGGTAGCGTGAGTAGAGGATGCCGAGCATGAGTTCGACCTGTTCGGCGTATTCGGCGTTTTCGTAGTGCTTCATGAAGCCTTCGTATGCCTGGGCGGAGAGCTGCCATTTGCACTCGGACATGAGCTGATTTGCGATGTCGAGCTGGTACTGGCGGGGCATGACGTGGCCGGGGTCGAGCTCGAGTAGCTCGGCGTATATGCGGGCTGCTTCGGGGAGGTTTCGTTCGGTGACGTTTTTGCCGATCTCGCCGCGGAGGTGCTTTATCTGCTGGTCGTTGATCTTCTGCTGGTGGGCCTTTTTGGTGTCGCGGGTTTTGGCGCGGACCTTCTTGGTGGTTTCGGTGCTGCCGGAGAAGGGGTCGAAGCCTTGCGAGACGGCGGATTTGTATTTTCGGCGGCGGTACCACTGTTTGAGGACGATCGCGAGGTCCTGGGGTTCGTGTTCCTGGAGGTGCAGGACGAGGAGGAGGTATATGGATATGATGCCGAACGCGTAGCCGGTGAGATGGGCGTCGTATGCGACGTTTGCGGCGGTCTGGACGATGAGATTGTCGATGACGATGAGCTTGAGGCCGATGAACCAGAAGGCGGGGACCTCGATGGTGCCGATAATGAAGAACCAGTATATGACTGTGATGACGGATTTTGGGAACAGGACGAGGTATGCGCCGGTTACGGCTGCGACGGCGCCGCTTGCGCCGAGGACGGGGGAATTCGAAAAGGCGAAATGGCCCAGGCCTGCGATTATGCTTCCCGCGAGGTAGAAGCAGAGATAGCCGACGTTGCCCAGGCGGTCGTTTACGCTGTTGCCGAACATGTAGAGGAAGTACATGTTGCCGAAGATGTGCATAAAGGACCCGTGCAGGAAGGCGTACGAGATGAACTGCCAGAGCTGTGGGCGGATGGGTGTGAGCATGAATTCGTTGGCCCAGGCGCGGAGGACCTCTGGTTCACCTGTGGGAGCTCGGTGCTCGCCGATGTAGGTGACGAGGAAGATGAGCACGTTCATGACGATAAGGGCGTAATTTGTGTATGGCTTATGTCTTGGTTGTGCGGTTGTTTGTATGGGGAAAATCATGCTTTATTCTATCGGATCGTATTCATTAGACGTTCATTTGGAGCGAAACATTGTTCGGGCTTATTCTAAGCGGAATCGGGCCGGTCAACAAGGAATAAAAACAGGGCTCAGTCTCGTATGAGGCCGAGCCCTGCTACCGGGTCGGTATGGCGTTTTCTTCCCTCCGGAAGCATACCTCGCCGGGCGGTGCGTTGGGAGCACCTGAGCACGTAAACAG
The DNA here is from genome assembly GCF_002007645.1 of Anaerohalosphaera lusitana. Taxonomy (GTDB): domain Bacteria; phylum Planctomycetota; class Phycisphaerae; order Sedimentisphaerales; family Anaerohalosphaeraceae; genus Anaerohalosphaera; species Anaerohalosphaera lusitana. The sequence continues at coordinate 207,711 of NZ_CP019791.1, read as the reverse complement.
ATTTTTAGAAGCCATTTAAAACAGTTTAGACAGCTTCTGCTGCGGCATCCATGCCGAACTATAGGAGTGGAAAAGTTAGTCTTTGTTTGTGAGTCCGGCTTTGCCATTTAACTGCTGGCACGGAAAATATACGAATTGGGGCGCGGGAGTGCAAATCGGGTTGAGGGAAATTTTGTGAATTTTTGTTTTTGTGCGGTTTTGAACGTGGTGCGGAGCGGGAGGGGCCGAGAAAATGATGATGGAGGCGGTTGCGAGCTGCTGTTATGAATGACTGGGGGCGACGGCGATGGCGTTTATGCCGTGGATATTGCTTTTTCTTTGTGCGATGGCGGGTGAGTGGATGTTCTCTATGGCGGGCAGCGCTGCGCGGGGCGCTTTCTGCAGGCGGGTGTGCGGCGCGGCGGCGAGCGTGCTGACGATGGTGATGCTGATTTCGGTCGTGATGGCGGTAGTGGCGGCGGCGTATCGGCTGTGAGGTGGGGGCATTTCTGGTTCATTACGGAACAGTGGGGCGAGAAGGGGTCTTTGAATAGCTGGTTATTCATTTCAGGGTTTGAAGTTCTTATTTCGTTTTTGTTTTGGGGGCGGATTTGGGTATAATGCTTGCTATGTGTGCTGCGCTTTGGGGTGGTGGTGCGGCTGTTTAGAAGCGGTTTCAAAACTCAGATTTGTCTTTCGGCGGCCCTTTTTCCGCTCGGCTGCGTTGTGCAAAATCGGCCATAGTTACGGCTATTACCAATTTCGCCCGCCTTGCCGAGACGAAAAAATTGCTCGCCGGCAAGCCAAAAGCAGTTATGAAACAGCTTCTAGTGAGTGTGAAACTGTTCGGTTTATTTGCGGAGTTGATTTATGAAGCGTTTGTGTGTGTTGGCGGTTCTGGTTTTGGTTTTATTTGCGGGTTTTGTCGGGGCGGATGAGATGAATGTCATTCCAAAGCCTGTGGAGGTTGCCAGCAAGGCGGGGGTGTTCGATATTTCGGATGATACGGTGATCGTTGCTGGGGCGGATTTGCGGGGCGAGGCGGAACTGCTGGCGGATTATCTGTCGGCGGCTGGGCTGGACGTTTCTATTGCGGGTTCGGCTGGCGGTGCGGCAAGTGTGATCGAGTTGAAGGTCGCGGAAGAAGCGGGCGAGAATGAGGAAGGCTATACGCTGATCGTTGACGAGGACGAGATCGTGATAGAAGGCGCGTCGGCGGCGGGCGTGTTTTATGGGATACAGACGTTGAGGCAGTTGCTGCCGGCGGAGGTTTACGGCGGTGGCGGAGAGGGCGTTAAGTGGCAGGTGCCGTGTGTGCGGATCGAGGATGAGCCGAGCTATCCGTGGCGCGGGATGATGCTGGATGTATCGCGGTACTTCATGGACAAGGATTACGTGAAGCGGTACATGGACATGATGGCGATGCACAAGCTGAACGTGCTGCAGCTTCATGTGGTAGATGATGCGGGTTGGCGGGTCGAGATCGAGAAGTATCCGAAGCTGACGGAGGTTGGGGCGTTTCGCGGCAAGGGGGCGGATCGGTCTGGTGGGTACTATACGAAGGAGGATATTCGTGAGATCGTCGAGTATGCGAACAGGCTGCATATCGAGATCGTGCCGGAGATAGAGATGCCCGCGCATGCGATGTCTGCGCTGTGTGCGTATCCGTGGCTTGGGTGTACGGGCGAGCAGTTCGAGATGCCGACGAAGCACTGGATATCGCGGGAGATCATGTGTGCCGGTCGCGAGAGCACGTATGAGTTTGTCGAGGATGTTCTCAGCGAGGTTGTTGAGATGTTCCCGGGGCGGTTCGTGCATATCGGCGGGGACGAGGCGAGGTACGATCGTTGGAAGCAGTGCGAGCATTGCAGGAAGCGGATGGAAGAGGAAGGGCTGGAGAATTACAAACAGCTTCAGGGTTATATGACGAGGCGGGTGGAGAAGTTTCTGATGACGAAGGATCGTCGGCTGATCGGCTGGGACGAGATACTGGACTGCGGGCTCGCGCCGAACGCGACGGTGATGACGTGGCACAGGCCCGCGACGGCTGTACAGGCCGCGAAGAGTGGGAACAATGTTGTGATGGCGCTGACGGGGCACGCATATTTCGATACGCCCGAGAGCGGTCTGCCCGGTGAGCCGCCGGCTGCGACGTGGCTGCCGCCGATCTCGCTGAAGAAGGCGTACCAGTGGGAGCCCGCGCCGAAGGTGCTGAGCGAGGCTGAGAAAAAATACATACTGGGCGGGCACGGATGTTTGTGGACGGATCAGTTTTTGCACAAGCCCTTTTTGCAGGACATGAAGGTGCTGGCGGAGAAGCGGAGCTGGCGGTATGTGGATTATCTGACGCTGCCGAGGATGGCGGCGCTGGCGGAGGTTGTGTGGACGCCGGAGAAGCTTCGCGGCTGGGAGGATTTTGCGGCGAGGCAGAGCGTTCAGTACGGCAGGTATGACGGGGCGGGATGGCATTATCGTGTGCCGGTGCCCGAGGTTGAGAAAAAGCGGACGGCGGACGGTTATATGATCACGGCGAGCAGTCCGGTGGCCGGCGCGGAGGTTCGGTATACGACGGACGGGCGGTATCCTACGCCTTATTCGGATGTTTACGGTGGCCCGGTGAAGGTGGATGATCCGCAGAAGTTCGCGGCGATAACGGTTGTGGATCGTCGGCACTACAGCCTGGCGTTTCAGTTTCCTCCGGACGTAAGCAAGCAGTTCGCCGAGTTCGGTGAGAAGCTTGGCGAGTGGGAGTCGGGCAAGGTGTCGGCGGGAACGTATTCGCCGGTGAAGTTCGACGCGACCGGGCTGATCAACAAGGCGGGGGTGTATGAGGTGACGTTCATGTATACGAGCGGGCAACAGCGGCTGGATATCGAGAAGGTCGAGGTGATCGTTAACGACAAGGTCGTCGCGCGGGATGTGCATCACGGGTTCACGGGCGGACAGCGGAAGGCGAACACGTACCGGCTGAAGATCGATGATTTTGAGACGGGTGCGAATTATTTCGTGCGTGCGAACGTGATGGGTGATACCGGCGATGATTCGAACGGTGTGGTTTTGATCAAGCTGGTGGAGTAGGCTGGCGGTACGTTACTTCTGTGATGGACGAGCTGTTGAAAATCGCTGGCTTTGAGATTGCCGCGTCGCTTCGCTCCTCGCAATGACATCGTTCTGGCATTGCTGCGAGAAAGTATATCTCATTGTGTAATGCTGTTAATGCGGGAAATAGCTTTACGCGGTTGGGTTGGTGTGTTAGGCTTGTGGGCCTGTTGTGGGTTTAACAATCGATCAATTTTCGAATGGAGAAATCGGGATGAATGAGCAGGTCGCTAAGGCGAGATTGAAGGCGGTTCGCAAGCAGATGAAGGAAAAGGGTTTCGATGCGCTGGTGCTGCTGTGCAATGAGAATCTTACATATATGACTGGCTTTACGGGACACGAGAGTGCGCTGGTGATCGCGCGGAGCGGGATGACGATGGTTACGGACAGCCGATACACCGAGCAGGCGATGGGTGAGTGTTTTGCGTGTAAGTATTACGAGCATGCGAAGGGGCTTGCAAAGGGTGTTGGCGAGGTGCTTGCGCGGTTCAAGAATATCGAGACGGTCGGGCTGGAGACGCGGTGCAGTTATGCGGCGTTCGATCTGCTGAAGAAGGAAATACGCAAGGCGACCAAGGCGAAGGTCAAGCCGGCCAGCGGACTGCCCGAGGCGGTACGTCGGACGAAGAACGACGACGAGGCGAAGAACGTGCAGCGGGCGGGCAAGATCGCGTTCAAGGCGCTGGAAGAGACGCTCGGTCAGGTTCGCGTGGGGATCACGGAGAAGGAGCTTGGCGGGCTGCTCGATTTTACGATGCGTAAGATGGGATCGCAGGCGGGGTTCGAGACGATCATGGCGTTTGGGCCGAACTGTTCGCGGAACCACCATCAGCCGGGCTCGCGGAAGCTGCGCAAGAACGATACGATATTGATCGACTGGGGCGCGAGGTATAATAGTTATACTAGTGATACGACGCGTTCGCTGGCGGTTGGGAAGGTGAACAAGCAGCACGAGAAGATATATTATGCCGTGCTGGAGGCGAACCTGGCGGGGATCGAGGCGTGCAAGCCGGGCGCGAGCCTGCGCGAGGTGGATGCGGCGTGTCGACAGGTTTTGCGCAAGCACGATGTGCCTGTGTTCAAGCACGGCACGGGGCACGGGCTTGGGCTTGAAGTGCACGAGGCGCCGAGTTTCAGTCCGCGTGCGAAGGGCGTGCTGAAGGCGGGCGATATCGTGACGATCGAGCCTGGCTGTTATATTGCGGGCAAGATGGGCGTGCGTATCGAGGACGATGTGCTGATCACCGATAAGGGACATAAGGTGCTGACGAAGGACAAGGGCTTTTCGTTCGCGAAGGAGAAGCTGCAGGTGATCAAGGTTTAGGGTTGGTGTTTTTTGCGCCATGACCTTTTGACTGGACTCGTTGGCGTAATGCTGTTCTGGTCGTGCATGCGTACCCGTCGTGTTCTCTGGATCCCGGGTCAAGCCCGGGATGACAACGCGGGTATTGTCGGTTGTTGATGTAATGAGCGGTCTGTTTCGGGGAAAAATTTTATTGGATTGACTGTTGGGGTGGGGGTTGGGTATAATGTTTGTGTTCGCTAGGGGTGGCTGGTTTTTTGCCGGTCTGAGACAGTCCCTATGAACCTGATCAGGATAGCCTTTTGGCGTACCTGCGTAGGGAAGCGGCGGCAGTTGAGATTTTGACATTCGGCCGTTTCTCGTTTGAGAGACGGCTTTTTTTATGGATTTAGTTCGGGCTTGTTGTTTGTCGCGTTTGCGGCGGTCGGCTGGTCGGACGCAGTTTTGTAAAGGTGGCGAGTTATGGCGACTCAGTTAGAGATTGCAAGGGCGGGAAAGATTAGCGATGTTATGAAGCGGACCGCTGATCGCGAGGGCGTGAGCGCGGAGCTGATACGCGATGAGCTGGCGGCGGGTCGGCTGGTGATACCGGCGAACAAGGTGCACGTTGCGGACAATCTAGAGCCGGCGGCGATCGGCCGTGCGGTCTCTGTGAAGATTAACGCGAATATCGGCGCGAGCGATGTCAGTTCGTCGCTGGATGGTGAGATCGAGAAGATGAAGATGGCGATCTCGCTCGGTGCGGATGCGATGATGGATCTTAGCACGGGTGAGGATCTGGACGCGATACGCGAACGGCTGATCGCGGAATGCCCGGTGATGTTCGGGACGGTACCGGTGTACGAGGTTATCGTCGGGCGGGGCGTTGAGGATATCGATCACAAGACTATACTGGAAGTTGCCGAGAAGCAGGCCAAGCAGGGCGTGGACTTTTTCACGATACACGCGGGGCTGCTGCGTGAGCATCTGCCGTTGACGAAAAAACGTGTGTGCGGGATCGTCAGCCGGGGCGGTGCGCTGATGGCGAAATGGATGGTGCATCACGATCGGCAGAACCCGATGTACGAGCTGTTTGACGATCTTTGTGATATCATGCGTGAGTATGACGTTGCGTTCTCGCTGGGTGACGGGCTGCGGCCCGGATGCGGTGCGGATGCGACGGACGAGGCACAGATCGCGGAGCTGCGGACGCTGGGCGAGCTGGCCTCGCGGGCGCAGGAGAAGGGCTGTCAGGTGATGGTCGAAGGGCCGGGGCACGTGCCTTACGATCAGATCAAGCGGAACATGGAGCTGCAGCAGGATATCTGCAATGATGCGCCGTTCTATGTGCTCGGACCGCTCGTGACGGACAGTGCGCCGGGTTACGATCATATCACTTCGGCGATTGGCGGGACGGCGGCTGCGTTTTACGGGGCCTCGTTCCTTTGTTATGTGACGCCGAGGGAGCACCTGGGTCTGCCGGACGTTGACGATGTACGGCAGGGTGTGATCGCGTCAAAGATCGCGGCGCATGCTGCGGATGTGGCGCGGGGGTTTGGCCAGGCGGCGGCACGGGACAGGAGACTTAGCGAAGCGCGGGCGAATCTGGAGTGGGACAAGCATATCGCAGAATCGCTCGATCCGAAGACCGCGCAGCGAATGCACGAGGAAGCGTGTGCACGCAGCCAGATCGCCGACTCGGGGGATTCTGCGGATTACTGCACGATGTGCGGACGCGACTGGTGCAGCGTGCGGATCAACCGCGAAGTGCGGGATCAGTTCTAGAAGCGGTTTCAAATGACTTTATGCCGGCCGATTGTCGCTGTTAACGCATGCGATGATCGGCTTTTTTTCTAAGATGGGTTGCAAGAGGACTGTCTTACTTATGAACATTGTGAAGAGTGTCTGACCCATTATATTATATTGAATTTTTTAGCGCAACGGCAAACTGAACTTCGCAATAACCGGATAATGATCTGAGATATTGTCTAGCTTGTCTGAGCGTAAAATGGTCGACATCGAAGATGCTTCAGCTAAAGCCTTGTCAGCAAAGATGAAATCAATTCGTGCTTGCCGGGCTTTAACTTCTTTCATTGTACTGGCCCATTTGGGAATCAAAATTGGTGAGCCAAAAGAGACCAGAGCCTTTTTGTCATGCTTGTTGACAACATCTACGAAACCGGCTTTCTCAAACATGTCAACGACATCATAAAGAGGCTCAAATTCTTTTGTTGCATGGAAATCGCTGTCTTTCCTGGAGTGGCTGTTGAAGTCCCCCATTACAATTACATTTTCCTCTCGCTCAAGCAATGCTTTTGCTTTGTTCAAGATATAGCGGGCCTCGTGATCTTTGCCAGGCCAAAAATGCACTACGAAAAAATGAATTCCAAAAGTCCGACAGTGCAAAAGGCCGTGATGGAACCCTTCGACTTTCCTTTCAATTACTTCAATAGGTTCTCTTGAAGTAAGGCCTACCGGAAAGCCTTTTTCTTTCAATATAACCGAATATTCATGTCCCCAGCTCTTGGCCATTTCATTTAAGCTTTTTTCCGTATTGCCATTGAGCTCTTGAAGCCCAAGTACATCTGGGGCCTGTTGCTTTATCCAGTTTGCTCCCAAGCCAGTACTTCTCTTATGGTTAAAAGAATACAACGTATTCCAGTTAATCAGCTTCAATTCCTTGCGTCTATCCTTCGCATCAGTTGTTTTACATGAATTCAATCCAATGAGCATTATCAAGGCAAAAAGTGTGAGCACGTTCCTTTTGTTGATTATAGTCATGCTCGCCTTTCTCTAAATATACTCTTCATTAGAATTCAAACGCGGATTCGAGTTAGATATAATCGGGGCAAGTTAGAAATACATCTATTTCCGGCGGGGCTGGTCAGGTTCGCATGGAGTCCAGTTGGAGGAATGCGACGGGGAGGAAGATCATTACCGGCAGCCAGGCCCATAGTTCGGGTTTCACCTGGTTGAAGATGACCTCCGTTGCGATCATTTTGCAAGCGATTGCGGTGATGAAGCATGCGGTGGTGATGAGGAAGCTTTTGAGGATCGCGGATTTCATCTGTTTGGGGTCGCGGCAGACCAGCACCGGCAGGGCGATCAGGAGCATGATGAAGTTGATGATCGGGTCGGTGATGCGGGTCTGTTTCTGCAGGATGAGCTCGGCGAGGTCCTTGATGTTCGGGCCGCCGAATCTTTCGAGTGCGGTAAGCTGGGAGGTGCTGAGGTATTGTTTGTAGCTTTCCTGCCTGCGCAGCGGGATCTCGTAGGGGGTGATGTCGGAAGAGTAGTAGCGGACGGGCTCGGGACGCTGGCCGAAGTTGATGTCTTCGAGGTTGCCGTGCAGCTTGATGAGTCGGCCGTTGGCGAGTTCCCAGCGGCTGTTCTCGGGGTCGTATTTCGCTTTTTCGGCGTTTATCATGCCCGTGACCTGCCACCGGCCCGGCGCGGTTTCCTTGCGGAGGATGAAGGTGGGCTGGTGCATCGTTTGGTCCGCTTCGGTGTAGTTCGGGGTGCAGATCAGCGAGTCCTTCGAGTCCTTCATGAACCAGACGTCGTAGCTTTCGTTGCCCGCGATGGCGTCGTGGTCGCGTACGAGTGTCGGTGCAAGCCGGGGGATGATCAGTTCCTGGTCGACGACGAGCAGGCCGGTCAGCGCGATGGCAAGCAGGATGATCGGTGCGATCACGCGCTTGAGGCTCACGCCCGAGGCCATGATCGCGATCAGCTCGTTGTTCTTGGTCATTTTGCCCAGCGAGAAGACGGCGGCGATGACTGTTATAAAGCCTGCCGTGTCGCGGAAGTAGATTGCGGACTGGGCGGAGTAGAACTTGAAGATGTTCGACAGTACGGTCGCAGCGCCCGCGTCGGAGGCTTCGGCGAACTCGTCGAGGTTTACGAACAAGTCGACAACGATGATCAGGCCGATGAGGACGGCGGCGACGATGAAGTAGCCGATCAGGAAATTTTTAGCGACGTATCTGTCGAGTATTTTCATGGTTCTGTCAGGTTTTCAGAAGCTTTCGATAGAGTCGGAAAGCGAATATCATGAGTATTACGAGTCCCGCCCACATGACCAGGATGCCGGTCTGTTCGGGCATGGCTTCGTTCTTGGTTTTGGTCAGTTCCTTGCCGGACATGATGAAGATCACCAGTGCGCCGGCGGGTATGGCGGAGGCACCGAAGGCGCTGAGGATGTGGCCGCCGCGGAACTTTATGCCCAGCGCGATGCTGATGAGTACAATGACGATGCAGCCGATGCCGAGCACGAGCCGGGAATGTATTTCGGAGAGGATGGCCTTGCGTGTGGACCATATTTCTTTGTCGAGGTGATACAGAATGCCCTTGAGGGCCTGCGTTGGTTCGGATTCTAGCGAGGTGGTGACCTGCGGTATCTGCTGGAGCAAGTTGTTGCGGCTGAGCTTTTGTGTGATGGAGTCCGGCAGGACGAGGTCGCGGAACGCTTCGCTGTCGGCGATGCCTGTGAGACCTTCGCCGCGGTCCCAGGTCGGATTTTCCAGCAGCATGTCCATGGTCGCATCGAGGGATTCGTCGCGAAGCTGGAGCATGCCTGCGGGGCTTTCGTATATGCAAACGAGGCTGCGGGTTGCCTTGTCGATCTCGTAAGCGTGGATGGGGCCCTCGATGTCGACCTTGTAGTCGCTTCGCGGGTTGAGTTTATCGGCGGTGAAGTAGATGATGCTGCTTGCGTTTTCGAGCTGGAACTGGTCGGCGGTGGGGCCGTTCATTACCGCGTTGGCCTGTTCGGCGAGCAACTGAATGGCGAGATAGCCGCGTGCCTGCAGCGCCAGTTCGCGGACCGGCGAGAATTTCATCATGTCGGAACGGATCTGCTTTAGTCGTTCGACTTTCTGGAACTTGATATCGTCTTCCATGAGCGATGGGAACGGGCTCGAGATGGGCAGTCGGCCGGTGTAGGCTTCCTGGCCGAAGTCGTCGATCTGGTAATAGTCGGTCGCAACCACGGTGATGCGGTCGCGGCTGTCGTCGATGAGTATCTTCGCGCTGCCTGCGGTTACAAGGCGGTTAATGCCGGTCTGTGTAGTTTCAGCGACGACCACGCCCTGAAGGAGGTCCTTTTGAGGGACGGCGTTGTCGGCGTAAAGCTTGTAGCTCGAATCCGGAAGTTCGCAGTAGCCTTTGCGTTCTATGTTTCGGAAGAGCAGGTTCTTGGCGTTGTCCTTCATCGACTTTTCCGCCCGCTGGACGAATGCGGGGACCACGTGAAAGCTGAGCACGAGCGAGGCCATGGATATCGCGATCGCGAGGATCAGGCCCGGATATATGAGGGTCCACATGCTGATGCCGCTTGCCCGGCAGGCGTCCAGCTCGTTGTCGCTTGCAAATCGTCCGTATATCAAAGCGGCTGCGAAGATCGCGGCCATGGGCAGGACGAAGGTTAGCGTTATGGGTATGAAGTAGCCGAAAAGATGGACGGCCTGCTCGGGTGCGACGCCGTATTCCTGGATGGGGCGCAGCATCATAGTCAGGCTGAGCATTATCGTCAGCGCGGTGCCCGCGAGGATGAAAACTCGCAGTAATTCGCGAAAAATATATCTATGTAAGGTAAAAACCATATTGGGCAGCTATATTAAGGCCGGGTTAAAGCTGTTTGCCGGCAAGTCGTTCATGAATCCGCACAGGATACTATATATGGCGTGCAATTTTCACGAAAAAGCGGGGGTATTGCAATAAAAATCTGGCGGGTATCGGCAGGCGGACGGTTTATTGGGTCGGCGGATGCGGAGACTTGATTGACGAATCTTGTTCGATTGGGTTCGTTTGGGTGCCGAGGAGTCTATATCAGTGTTAGTAACGCAGGGTGTATGTGTAATTTAAATTGGACGGCAAGGCGGTATATATTAGGATGGTGGCGGTAAATACGGGTGTTATGCGGAGAGTATGGAATGGATCGACGTGATTTTTTGAAGTTGAGCGGCGCGGCGGCGGGGTCTTTGATGCTGGGTGCGTGTCAGAGCGAGTATCAGAAGGTGCGGGCGGCGGAGGTCGACCTGCCCATGCCCACAGCGGCCCAGCTAGCATGGCAGCAGGCGGAGATAGGGGTGCTTGTTTGCTATGAGTTGCATACCTTTAATGAAGACAGGTATGTCCAGAGCCGGGAACGCCGAAGACCGATCAAAGATGTGAACCAGTTTAATCCTGAACGCCTCGACACAGATCAATGGGTGCGGGCCGTGAAAAACATGGATGCTCGTTTTGCGATACTGACCGCCAGTCACGAGTCGGGCTTTCGTTTGTGGCAGTCCGATGTGAATCCTTACTGTCTTAAGGCCGTTGAGTGGGGAAGGGGAAAGCGGGATATTGTAGGTGAGTTTGTCGCATCCTGCAGGAAGTATGGTGTCAAGCCCGGCATATACCTGGGGACACGGTGGAACTCGCATCTGGGTGTTTGGGATTTCAAGGTGACGGACCGCAGCCCGTTGACGCAGCAGGAATACAATGAGCTGATAGAAAAGGAGACTGAGGAGATTTGCAGCCGCTACGGCGATCTGTTTGAGCTGTGGTATGACGGCGGAGCGTATGGGCCGGATAAAGGCGGGCCTGATGTGCTTTCGATATTCGAAAAGTACCAGAAGGACTGCATATTCTATCATAACCATCAGCGGGCGGATGTGCGCTGGGGCGGGAGTGAGACAGGTACGGTCGGTTATCCCTGCTGGGCGATGATGCCTTACGATGGGTGGTCGAAACATAACACGGAGCTTGCGAAAGATCGATTTTGGCTGCTGAAGCATGGCGATGCGGATGGAAAGGTGTGGTGCCCTGCGATGTCGGATGCGCCGCTGCGCAATCACGAGTGGTTCTGGGAGCCGAATGACGAACATAAGTTATATTCGCTTGATGCTCTGATGAACATGTATTACAAGTCTGTCGGTCGTAACTCGACGCTGATACTTGGGTTGACGCCTGATACGAGAGGGCTCGTGCCGGATGCAGATGTTGAAAGATGTAAGGAGTTGGGTGATGAGGTGCAGCGGCGGTTTGGCGAGGAGATTGCGAGTACTTCAGGCTATGGTAAGCAAGTCGTGCTCGAGCTGGAACCGGGGACAGTGATCAATCATGTGGTGATACAGGAAGACATCGCGCGCGGTGAGCGGATACGTCAGTATTCAGTAGAAGCGAAGCAGGCAGGCCAGTGGAAACAGGTCCGCAAAGGGCGCTCGGTCGGACACAAGCGTATCGAGAAGTTTGCACCGGTCGAGGCGGATGCTGTGCGTCTGACGGTTCTTGATTCGGTTGCCGATCCATTGGTGAAAAGGCTTGCGGTTTATAATTGCGGTACGTGAGGTTAGCACAATGAAAAATTATAGACTTACAACGATGAGCGTTGTACTGTTGGTGTTGGTTTGCGTACTGCCTGTATTCGCGCAGAGTAAAGGCTCAATCGAGTATGAGGGCAAGAAGTCTTCATGGAATGGTTATGAGAAATATGATTTTGCGCTGGATGGGATACCCTGCTATGTTGTCGCGCCGAAGGAGTGTGAGCCGGGCAAGCCTTGGGTATTGCGTGCGAGGTTCCCGAACTATCATGCGGATATAGATGTTAAGCTGCTCGAAGCGGGGTATCATATCGCGTTCATAAATGTGGCAAACCTTTACGGCGGACCCGAAGCATGCAAGCGCTGGAGCAAAATGTATGAGCATATGATCGACAAGTATGATTTGAATGCGAAGGTGGTGCTGGAAGGCGTAAGTCGCGGCGGACTGATCGTCTACAACTGGGCCAAGCGAAATCCTGACAAGGTAGCGAGCATTTACTGTGATACGCCAGTGTGCGACATTAGAAGCTGGCCTGGCGGCAAAGGGCAAGGCCGCGGTTCTGACGCTGATTGGGAAAGATGCATGAAGGCTTACGGACTGACGGAGGAGACGGCGGGTGAGTTTACGGGTAACCCAATCGACGGCCTGGATGAGCTTGCAAAGGCTGGCGTGCCTGTGATGCATGTGGTGTCTGAGTCTGATACTGTTGTGCCGCCTGACGAGAATACGCGAGTTTTGCAGAAGCGTTACCGTGAACTGGACGGTCCGATCTTGGTGCTTTCGATCGATGAAGGCACGAAGGTGTCACACGGACATCATTTTCCATTGACCAGCGTGGTGGTAGATACAGCGGTGGATTTTATCCTGCGGTATGGGCCGAAAGATTGAGCATCCCCGCTCGTCAGAGGTCGATTAGCATATAGAGCGTCCCGCGATTTTGGTTTTCGCGGGACGCTTTTTTATTCTGGCTATTAGTTGATCTCGACGGTAATTTCGCTGCTGTAGGTTGCGGTGGGGTCGCCGTATTCGTACAGGGTTTTTGCGATGGTTTCTATGGAACGTTTTGGTTTGCCGGTGTAAACCGTTTTGCCGTTGGCGGTTATGGCGACCGGCTTGTCGAGGTTGAGCATGCAGTCGTTCAGGCGGACGGTGAGTTGGTCAACGTCGGCTGTTTTAATATTGATCTTCTGGCCGGTGAGCGTTGCGCGGACCTCGTCGCCTTTTTGCATGCTGTCATGATTGACGGCGAGCCAGTAGAAACGCGGCCGGTTCACGTCGTCCTGCTTCCAGACGATGCGGTCGGGGAAAGTTCGGCGGACCTGTTTGGCCATCCACGGAACCGCAACCGCGTCCTCGCCATTCATCCAGTGACCCTTGCCCGGGTAGATTTTTCTCCAGTGCGGGTAGCCGTCGGGATCCTGGCTATGCAGGACGTCGAGTTTTTTGTCCCATTGGGCAGCGATCTTGTTGCGGTCGTATGCTGCGTCTTTGCCGCCGACCTGTATGCTGAAGGGCAGGTTGCGCAAGCCGAGCGGTGAGGCTTCGTTGGGATGACCCGCCATCATTGAAGCGGCTGCGAAACGGTCAGCCATGCGAGGCGCGAGCTGATACACACCGTCTCCGCCTGCCGAGTAGCCCATCAGGTAGACGCGGTTCGGGTTGACGTCCAGGAAAACGATCATGTTCTCGATCAGCCTGGCGAAGAATTTGTCGATGTGCGCCTGGTGCCACAAGTTCCATGTGTCGGTGGGTGCGCGGGGTGCGACGTAGACGCCCTCAGGGATTTTGTAGAGGCGTTTCTGGTTATTGTACTGGGCGTCGTTGACGGCCTTGGGTGCGCCGCCCCCGCCGTGCATGGAGATGTAGAGGCTCCGGCCGTCGGCAGGCTTGTCGCCGGTGACGGTGTAGAAGAACGGCATATCGAGGTCGCCGATGCTTAGCTGGCGAGCCTTCATTTCGCCGGCTCGGGTTTGCTTGATATATTTTGCGTGGTCACGCCAGAGCAGTTCCTTCGCCTGTTCCGCGTGTTCACTGCTGAGCGGGACATCGGAGAAAAGTTCGTCTTTGATCGGCCTGCGTTCAGTGCGGGATTTGCTGAGATACGTTTTTAGCTGGTCGATAGCGTGCAGCGACGCTTCTATATCGAAGTCGGGGTCGTTTTGCGAAGTGGTCACGGCCGTGTCATCGCTCGATCCGGTGTAGCGGTCGGTGACGTCTTCCGCATGGACGTAGTCAACTTCGCGTGCCCATACGAGCGGGAAGCTGGTGCCGGTGGGTTTGTAGCTGGTCGCGTAGATGGCGTGCAAGCGGTGGTTGGCCTGTGCTGTGGCGGCACGGTCGGTGAACCAGCCTCGGTTGAGTTTGTCGCCCGACGGTTCGTCCGCGCCGGTGTATTGCCATTGGCCGTCCCATATCTCGACCCATGAATGGTTGCCGGACTTGTCGGACCACAAGGGCGTGCCGGCCAGACGCGCGGGAACCCCGACCGCACGGCAGGCGTCCACGAGCAGTATCGACAGGCCCGTGCACGAGGCCATGCCCGCTTCGATGGTTTCTATCGGCGACTGGTCGGCCTTTGGTCGTTTGCGTGAAAAGTGCACGTCGAGCATGTCGAAGATCTTGCGGTTGAGGATTACGGCAGCTTCGCCCGGCGTTTTCGCGTTCGCGATGAGGGGCTTGAATCGGTTGTAGAAATCTTCGCGCCAGTTGTCGCGCCGTTCGTTGACGCATGCATACGGCAGGATGTTGTTGAGGAACATTTCCTCGCTCACCTGGTCCTTCCAAGGCGCTTCGTTGTACGCCTTGTAAGCGAATTCGACGTTGTCGGTGAGCAGGTCCGCGGTGATGTTCTGCAGGTCGCGCTCGGGCATGTACGCAATTAGAAACCGCATGGCATTCTTGTGTGCCTCGGGTGTTTCTGCAAGAGCCTTGCGAAGCTCGTCAGCGTTGCCGCCGGCGCGTTCGATAGCTGATTCTGAAAGTGCAGTGAGATCACCAGCGAAAACTGATGTGCAGAGAATCGTTAGAATAATTGCCGCGGTAGTTACGTAATGTTTCATGAAGACCATTTCCATTTACAAATAGGTTGCCGGTTTTAGTTTTGCAGTGATACGTTCATTTCCTCGAACTGTGCTGCGGCGTCGAGGAAGTACGCGGTTATCCAGAAGACGGTCCAGTGTTCAGCGTATCCGCCTCGCATTTTGTAGACGTCGGACATGTCGCCCCGCTGTGCGAAGTTTGTGTGCTGGATCTGTTCGCCCTGGCTGCCGTACGGGTCGATCAGTTGGCCGCACGAGAGGTACATGACCTTTGCGAGTTTCTGCAGGTCCTCGCGGGCGGTCAGTGTGCCGAGCTTGTATATCTTCGGAGCGATCAGCACGCCGAAGATGTCGACGTGTTGGTTCTGTGCGGACACGTCCGTCCAGCCTCGCGTCTTAAAGCGGTGATTGCGGAGTCGGCCCGGGGGCATCTCGATATCGTAGACGCATGTGTATGTCAGGACGACATCGCAGGCGTGCTGTGCGCGTTCGAGCCACTTCTCGTCCTGCGTCAGTTCGTATGCCGCCAGAAAGCCCTGCATCGCCGCCCACGCGCCTTCCTTATCCTCGCAGCTCGCGTCGAGCGTGCCGCCCCAGTAGGGTTCTTCCATCGAGACGTGCCGGTCGGCGTAGTGGTTTGCGGCCTTGAGTGCGACGCGTTTGTACTTCTCATTGCCGAACAGTTGATATGCCTTGCACAGCGGCGAGATGAAGAAGCCTTCGTTCGTGCTGACCGGGTGCCAGTCATCAGCAAGAATGCGGTCGGCGTGAATGTCGCAGGCCTTCTTGAGGAAGGTGCGCCATTTGGATGTGTCGTACTCTTCGTTGTCCTTTGCAGCGATTATCGCACAGGCGAAGTTCTCCATCGCCTGGCCCTGCGAGACCGGGTCCTGCCCGTGCCATTCGTTCTTGTTGCGGTCGTAGATCAGCAGGAAGCCGTTTTCGTTGAACGGCGAGGTGGTCAGATGGTCAAGCGACCGCTGAACGAGCTCGGCCCTTTTCGGATCGTCGATCGTATCGGCCAGCGGGATAAGTGCATAGCCCAGGCACGCGGCCTGTCCGCACCAGCCCATCACGTAGGGCGAATCGTCGGTCGGGTACATGCCGAAGCCCGCGGACTTTTCGTCTTCGTGCCAGCGGCTTTTCGCGAAGCGGTACTTGGCTCTGAGGATCTCGTCGTAGGTTGGCAGGCCTTCGGTTGCGAACGGTTTGAACAGGTCAATGCTTGCCCTGACGGCCGGGCGAAAGCCTGAGCCTTTTGCGAAGCCCTTGTTCGCCTGGAGGTAGTAGCGTTTTTCGATGACCGCGCCGGGCGGGATGTTGAGATATGTGTCTGGGTATTTCATGAAGCCGCGCTGTACTGCCTTGACGACGCTTCGTTCGCCGTTAGCTGCGCACGGCCCGGATAGCAGTACGAGTTCGGTGCAGTCGTCTTTGCGGGCGGCTCCGAGCGACCACCACTGATCGTTCTTGTTGCCGTAGGGTGCGGTGCATGGTACGCTATGCAGTGTGACCGCGAGACGTTCAGCATCGCTGTCGGTTGCGGTTTCCAATGATGCGAACGGCATCGGATAGCGGTGCTCTTCGAAGATCGCGTAGGGTGTATCATCGGACCATGTCGCGACCCGGCCGCTCTTTGTGCCCGACGGATTGCCGTAGTAAAGTATGCCTGGCATGAGCGGTTCGACATCGGTGAAAGGCGTCTGCCAGCGGACCGACAGGGTCGCTCGTTCAAGAGTGCTATCGCCATGCCATTCGAATCGGCGGATCACTTCGATGACCTCACCAGACGGGCGGTAGCTTTCGCGCAGTTTCCATTCGCCTTCGTCCAGCGACAGCGTGCCGCGGCAGATCGTCCATTCGTTAACCGTTTCGATCTTCTCGATCTTTGCGTGCCGCCAATCCGCGGGCCACTGATCCTCCCAGCCGGTCGCGATCGACCAGAGCCCCTCGGCAGGCGAAGTGAGTGCGAGTCTGTCGCCGACGGTAACGCGAACCTGCGATCCGTCTTCATCGACGGACAGCTTGGGCGGTGCGGCTGTTGCGATGTTTGAAACGCACAGCATAATCAAAACACTCCAGACACTCTTCACGCTGATCATGTTTACACTCCCGGCAAAATGGAATTCATGACTTTAAGAGCCGGACAGTATAGCACAATCGCAGCGGAAATTCCAAAAAATCGTCCATCAGTTTTGCGGGGCTCCGCAGCCGGGCGGTCAGTCGGGTTTGCGGAAGATACGCAGGTCGGTGACCGATCCTGCCGTGGGGTCGTCGGTGCCCAGAGTTGCGGCCTGGTTGAACTCTTCGCTTTTTGCGAGTTCGTTGCCGGCCTGGGCGAACGCGATAATGAACGCGCCGTCCTCGTATGCTTGCTGTACTTCATCGACACTGCGGCAAACGTCCGCGGATCGCCCGAAATAGTGCAGGAAGGCCGGTTCGACCGAGCCGTATGCGTATACGTCCGCGGAAGCGGGGATCCGGCGTGACGCTCTGGCCGCGAGGCCGCTTTGCGTGTCGGGCGTGATCGGTATCAGGATCAGCGATACAGTAAGAATCGTTATCACCGCCAGGCCCGCAAACAGTGTGATGCAGGCGGCGAATCGCTTGCCCTTCATGAACAGCAGCGTCAAAAGTGCCGTCAGCACCATCGCTGCGACCGCGACGGCGCACGCTTCGAACAGTATATCGGGTTTGTACCGGGCGACAAGTGCGGCGGCGATGATCGAGCCGAACAGGATTATGATCACGTGGTACTGGAAGAACTTGCCGATGAATCGCCGCGTGTGGGCCTTGCGTGTGTAGACAAGGTCCTCGAATATGATACCGGCCAGGATCGCCAGCGGCGGGATTGCGGGCAGGATGTCGCTAAGGTCCCTTGCGGGCAGTATGGTGAACAGAACCGTCAGCGAAACGAACCAGCACCACAGGAACTTCATCGGCGTTCGCGTCTCGGCCCAGACCTTGTAGAACGGTGCGATGACCGCCAGCGGCACGAACGCGATGAACGGTGCCGCATACTCGAAGACCATCAGAACCGAGAACCACGCAGGATGCAGACCGGGCGAGAAGAACTGCTCAATCATGCTGCTCTTCCAGACTGCGAAAAGTGTATCCGAGCCGACCTGTCTTGCCGCCAGCATCGGCCAGGGCAGTAGCACCGCCAGGAACACCAGCGTGCCGACGATCGGCATGGTATGTTTGCACAGCCGCCAGCTTCTCGTGACGGTGAACCACGCGATCAGCGGGATCAGCACCGCCGGGACCGCCAGCAGCAGGTTCGTCAGCGCCGCCAGCGCGAAGGTTATGTAGAACGTGAGCATGTACGTGACGCGGCGGCGGGCGTGTTCCTCGTGCAGACCCGCGTAGAAGGCCAGCAGCGCGGTCGCGGTAAGTGCGGTCAGCGTCATCGCGGGTACCGCGTTGCGTGCGAAGCTGACGAAGCCGAAGCTTGTCGCCCAGATCAGCGCAGACAGACATGCAGTGCGGAAGGGCAGGATCCGCTGCGCGAAGTACAGGATCGATGCAGTCGAGAGGATCGCGAGGATGAACGAAGGCAGCCGGGCGGTGAACGCGTCCACGCGTCCGGTGAACTGCGCCGCCAGCGCGGTCAGCCAGTACGGCAGGGGCGACGGTGCGAGCTGCGGTTCGGTGTTGAAGGTCGGCACGATGTAGTCGCCCGATGCGAGCATCTCGCGGGCGGTGACGGATATGCGGGCCTCGTCGTCGCTGACCGGACGCGGGCCCAGCATCCAGCCGGCCGTGATAAGCCCGACCGCCAGGATGAAAACCGTCGCGGGGATCTTGTGCTGTTCGACCGCGATCTCTTTGGGTGCGTTCGCCATGTCAGTCGTTCTCCTCGTTTAACTTCGGTTCAAGCTGCGAACGCAATTATAAGGCAGACCGGCCGAGAAATACAGGTTGCATTTCGCGAATAAATCCATCTTAAAGCATTGAAGGTCGGGAATTTACTTGCCGTTTACGGTGGTTGCGGGTATGGTTGAGGCGCTATGTTGTTCGGGAGAAGAATTATGAAAGCAGTCAAAATTG
The DNA here is from genome assembly GCF_002007645.1 of Anaerohalosphaera lusitana. Classification (GTDB taxonomy): domain Bacteria; phylum Planctomycetota; class Phycisphaerae; order Sedimentisphaerales; family Anaerohalosphaeraceae; genus Anaerohalosphaera; species Anaerohalosphaera lusitana. Next base: position 188,955 of record NZ_CP019791.1, on the reverse strand, counting down.
TGATCGGCAGTCTTTTTGCGGTCTACGCGGTGCTCCAGTTACTCACCCTTTTTGGCCGTTTGGCAGGCGATAACGACACCGCATATGCGCAGAGCGCGCTGTTCGGCAACATATCCGCAATCGCTATCGGAGCGGTTATCGCGTTTGCATGTTTTAGAAGTGCGTTCAAGCAAGAGGATTGAAAGAAATTTCTTATGGGCAGATGTTATTTGGTGATGTTTATGGCGTTGGGGATGCTGGCCTTGGCCGGCTGCGAGAAGGACAGCGGAAATTCCGGGCAGGTTGAATTGTCCGGCAATGATGTTGCCCGGGCACTCGGAATGAATGCCTGGGAGGTAACTTTGCCTGCCGATCATGACAAGGATGCAACTGTTGGGCTTAAGTTGAAGTATCCCGATGGATCCGTGAAACGTTTAAGCGGTGTTGGTTCAGTATCGCCCGGAACGGTTTGCAAAATAGTCGTGTGGAGAAGCGATGATAAATTAAAATGTGCTCTACTTACCGATCGTCATAGCACCAGAAGTGATGGAATGGAGATGCAGGAAATTGTGGGAGATTTTCGGGGGGCTATGCTTTTCGAAGCTGAAAGAAAGCTCGGTGACATGCTTATGAAGTGGGGTAATGATAAAGTGCTGTCGTCTTCTACAGTAAATGAGGGGGAGGTTGCGTTGATATTTGATGTTTGGGAGTGATCGATCTTTGGAGGCTTTTATGAAATACCGACTGCTTACTGTGGCTCTCTGCATGGTCATTTTTTCAGGCTGTGTCCGTTCACTGCATCCGTTTGGCACTGAGGAGGATATCATCTATGATCCTAATCTCATTGGTTGTTGGCAGGAAGAGGGTGAAGAGGAAACATGGTGTTTTGAAAAAGGAAAAATCGAAAAATCTTACATTCTTTATATGCGAGGCGATGGTGAAACCATCGGACCTTTCGGTGTGCATTTGCTAAAGATCAAGGGCGAAATGTTTATAGACATGCTTCCATGTGGGCCTGAGTTTGACATGGACAATCCTTATGAATTTCAAACGCTTCCCGTTCACGTCTTCGCTCACGTCAAGCAGATCGAACCGGCTTTGCAGATGAGATTTCCCGACCCCGATTGGTTTAAGCGTTTGATAGAAGATAACCCCAAAGCACTCAAGCATGAAATAGTGAATGGAGAGCCTTTAGTCACTGCCTCAACCAAGCAGATGCAGGAATTCTGGTTGAAGCATTTGGAAACGAAAGATGCTTTCAGTAAAACCAGCAACAAACGCAAGTTGGAAAAAACTAAGCCTGACAATATAGAGGCGAAGAGCGAATCTAATAAAAAAGGGATGAAGAAAACTTGATGAAATATGATCGGCTGAAATTCATTGCGGGGCTGGCGGTTTTGAACGTTGGTGCGTTCCTTACTACGGCAATGTTTCTGCCGCAGCGCGGCGGGATATACCGTTACAGTTCCAAGCTGGAGCTATGGTTCATTCGACGTCACGATTGGCATATTGCTTGGGGCGTTCTATTGGCTACATTGACAGTGAGCATCGCAGGATGGCTTATTGTCGAGGCGTTTTGCGAAAAGGGGCGATCCGGTGAAGACCGCCCTTCTGAATAGTTTTCTGCTTTAGGCCTGTTTCATTGCCTTGATGATCGCGTTGAGGTCATTTGGAACTTCTACCGGCGGGTTGGAGAATTTGCCCTTGTTGTCTTTGTGGTAGTTTACTGTTAGGTTGGGGTCCTTTAGGGGGTGGCCGGTCAGGACGCAGGCTATTTTTGCGGACGGGTCGACGACGCCGTCTGCGAGCAGGTGTTTTAGCCCTGCGATGGTTGCCGCTGATGCCGGTTCACAGCCGAGCCCGCGCAGGCCGATCTGTGCCTTTGCGTCGATTATTTCCTCATCGGGCACGGAGATCACCACGCCGTCGCAGATGTCCAGTGCGCGGAGGCACTTGGTCAGATTCACCGGGCGGGATATCTCGATCGCCGACGCGACCGTGCGAGGCGAATACTTGCGTGCGGTCAGGTCGTCGTAGAATTCCTGCACGAGGTCCGCGTCGGGCCTGCCGTCGTTCCAGCGGAGGTTCCTGTCGTTATAAAGATGCGTGAGCGTGTTCGCGCCCTCGGCGTTGATGATCGCCAGCCGCGGCACGCGGTCGATCAGGCCGAGCTGCTTGAGTTCCGCGAACGCCTTGCCGAAGCTGCTGGAATTGCCCAGGTTGCCGCCCGGCACGATGATCCAGTCAGGCACCTGCCAGCCGAGCTGTTCGAGGATGCGGAACATGATCGTCTTCTGCCCTTCCAGCCGGAACGGGTTGAGCGAGTTCACCAGGTATATGCCGAGCTGTGCGCACACCGCCTGGACCTGCCGCATGCAGTCGTCGAAGTCACCGGCGATCTGCAGCGTATGCGCGCCGTAATCCATCGCCTGCGACAGCTTGCCGTACGCGATCCGGCCCGAGCCGATAAACACCGTGCAGCTCATGCCCGTGCTGTGCGCGTAAAGCGCCATGGATGCGGACGTGTTGCCTGTCGATGCGCACGCCGATGCGGTCGCGCCGACGAGTCTGGCGTGGCTGAACGCAGCCGTCATGCCGTTGTCCTTGAACGAGCCGGACGGGTTCAGCCCCTCGTATTCGAGATGCAGACAGCCCGCGTCGATGCCCAGGTCCTTCGCGAGTGCGTCGTTGCGCTGCAGGATTGTCTGGCCCTCGCCGACGGTGACCTTGCAGTCGTCCGGGCAGAAATTCAGCAGATCGCGGAACCGCCATACGCCCGAAAAGTCCAGCGGATTCGTACGCGTCCAGCGTTTTTCAAAGTCTTTCAGCGAGCCGGGCACGTCCATCTTGTCCCAGTCGTATGCGACGTCGAGCATGTCGCCGCAGGTCGGGCACTTTACGAGTATCTCGGCGACATCGAAGGTCGCGGCGCATTCGGGGTTGATGCACTTCTGAAAGGCGTAGTCACTGTTATTTGCCATTTTGTACTCCGGCTCATGGTTAATCGTTGCGGCGCGCAGATCGGCCTATTTTCTTTTCTTACGGTGTTATATCGGTCGAATCAGGCGAATGTTTTGGTGATCAGGTCGGGTAATTCGGAAATTTTGTCGATTTTCGGCACCCCGTCCGGCACTTTTTTCCCGCGGTTGGTATATGCGGACTTGAGCACCGGGTGCATGCCCGCGTTCATTGCGCCCTTAACGTCCTTGTCCACCCGGTCGCCGACGAAGATTATCTGGCCCGGATCGAGCTCCAGCCGAGCGGCAGCGTCGTTGAATATGCGGATATGCGGTTTACGGCGGGATACCTGGTACGAATACAGGCGAATGTCGAAGTAATCGATCAAGTTTTCCTCGCTCAGGTGCCGATCGAGCGCGTGCCCGTTTACGAAGGTATTGGACACGATACCGAGCTTGAGCCCCGCGTTCTTCATCGCCGCCAGCGTCTCGCCCAGGTCCGGCTCGATCTTGGCGTAATCCTTGAGCGTTCGGTACCACGCCCAGTGCAGTTCCTCGTATTGTTCGGGCGTCAGATCGAACTTTTTGTGCTTTCCGTATGTCTTGAGCGACTGAAGGCTGTCGAAATCCTTGCCTGTCATCGCCGACCACGTGGTCTGAAACCGCAGCCCGATGATATGGCGGAGGATGTAGCCGTAGAAACTCCGTACCGGCTGGTTGGTCTGTTTCAGATAATCGTATGCGCTGCGGGCGGCCTTGACGACTGTTTCAGTCCGTTTAAACTCGCCGAAGTTGATCAGCGTGTCTCCCAGGTCGAACAGTACCGCCTTGATATTACCTGTGACAAGTGCTTTTGTTTGTGTTTGTGCCATTCTGCGGCTTTTTTCCAATTCAACAGTCTAATTTGATGCAGTGGTGCAGTATTCTAACAGGCAAAGGCTCGCTTGTCACCATAGTGTTTGCAATTATGGCTGAGGTAAGGGTGTGAATAAAACGGGCACATGCCGCCGAAACGACATGTGCCGCTAAGCATATGAAGAGTGTGTGAACTTTATTGATTATTTAGCCGGGGGCAGGGTTCCGTCGAAGACCTGAACGATCCATTCGTCCATCTCATCTTCCGAGATCGCGGAGACGCGATTGGCCTCGTACTCTGCGTCGATCCGGTCCTTTATCTCGATCACCCTCGGGTCGTGCTTTGCGATGCTGATGTCGTATCTGCTTTCTATGTAATGCTTTATGCCCGCTGCGCCGGTTTTGTCCGTGATCGCAACGCCGATCGGGCGGTCCAGCAGCTTGCTCGTGTCGAAGCAGTTGTATATCTCTTCGTTCTTGAGCAGGCCGTCCGCGTGGATGCCTGCGCGGGTGACGTTGAAGTCCTTGCCCACGAGCGGATAGTTCGGCGAGATCTCAAAGCCCAGCTCTGTTTGGGCGTACCGTGCCAGCTCCGTGATCGCGGCATAATTGATCTTCGGATTCGTTCCGGCGATCTGTGCGTGCTCGACGATCATCGCTTCCAGCGGCGGATTGCCCGTCCGCTCGCCCACGCCGAAGATGGAGCAGTTTGCCGACGCACAGCCGTAAAGCCATGCTGTTGCAGCATTTACCTGCACCTTGTGGAAGTCGTTGTGGCCATGCCATTCGAGCCACTCAGCAGGGAAGCCGAGCTGCCGCAGGCCCTGAACGAGCCTGGGGATCGACCGAGGCAGGGACGCATTCGGATAAGGCACACCAAATCCCAGCGTGTCGCACAGCCGGATCTTCACCGGTGAGTCATATTCTTTCGCCAGGTCCAGCAGTTCGTCCGCAAACGGCAGAACGAAGCCCTCGTAGTCGGCCCGGGTTATGTCCTCGAAGTGACATCGCGGTACCACTCCCTGATCGAGTGCCGACCTTACCACGTCCAGATAGCCCTGTATAGCCTGCGAACGGACCTTTCGGAGCTTGAGGAACACGTGGTAGTCGCTCGCAGAGGTCAGAATGCCCGTTTCGCTAAGGCCCGCGTCGGTCACGTACTTGAAATCGTGCTTCGTAGCCCTGATCCAGCCTGTGATCTGCGGAAACTCGTAGCCGCGTGCCTGGCAAAGCTCGACGGCCTTGCGGTCGCGGTTGCTGTACAAAAAGAATTCGCACTGACGTATCAGGCCCGTGCCCGCGTCTATTTCATGCAGAAAGTCATATATGCGAAGTATCTGCTCGGGCGTATAGGGCGGACGCGACTGCTGGCCGTCACGGAATGTCGTGTCGGTTATCCAGATATCGTCCGGTATATCGATCTGGACCGGTTCGCTCTCGAAGCTTACCTTCGGAAACTCGGTGTACGGGAACACGTCGCGGTAAAGGTTAGGTCGTGATATATCGTTAAGTTGTATTTTTTTGTCGATCATATTGTTCTCCTTAATACTGCTGAGGTCGCGTGAACATATATCTCGCTAAAATCAGCCATACTGCTTTACCTCGCAACGGGTGCATTTGTTCTGCAGTGCGGTTTTTGCGAGCTGGAGTTGCACAAATACGGCCCGCCCAGTCCTTTGGTAAAGCATTGGACTTTATTTATACCACGGGTTGATGGCTGAATCCAGAAGAATTTTTTTACAGAATGTTTGCCCGTCTGCAGGAATGGCGCAGGCCTTTGGGCCTATTTTCGGCTGGCTTGCCCCTGTAAAACTGTGTCTAAGGGCCTTAAACACAGATTGATGTTCCCGAAATCCTCATTTTCTGTGCTGTTATTCTGGTTTCGAGTCCACCAGTGAGCTAAGCCGCAGGTGTCGTCCTGTATCCTGATAAAACGAGGCCAATCCGATGCTCTTGGTACGGCGGACAGCAAAAAACTGCTGATAATCGTTAAATATGGTGCCTGGATCCGTGAACAGTAAACGATTGGTGCAAAAACAGCAAGTTTGGGGTATATTGGGGCAGGTTTGAAACAGCAGTTAGTTTTGTGAACAGGCGGGATGGCTAAACCAGACCTTGAAAATAGTGTGATATTCCGGTTCTCACTGTATGGGTTCCTGAAGAATCAGCGTTATTTCGAGCCGTTTTTGATACTGGCTTTCCACGCTGACAAGGGGCTTTCATTTTTTGCGATCGGGCTGCTGATCGGCTTCCGCGAGCTTATGATAAATCTGCTCGAGATACCCAGCGGAGCCCTGGCGGATCTTTACGGCCGGCGTATGTGCATGATCACCGCATTCGTCGCGTACACCATTTCATTCGTAGTATTCGGTGTCAGTTCTGTTCTGTGGCACCTCTACATTGCGATGCTGCTCTTTGCGGTGGGCGAAGCCTTCCGGACCGGCACGCACAAGGCGATGATCTTCGCATATCTGCACAGCAAAGGCGCGGACGATATGCGGGTGCAGGTTTACGGCTTCACGCGGAGCTGGTCCAAGATCGGCTCGGCACTGTCTGCGGCCATCGCGGGCGGGCTGGTCTTCTGGCGGGGCAACTACAGCGATATCTTCTGGCTCTGCGCGATTCCCAGCGCGATGAACGTGATCAACTTCATGACCTACCCGGATGTCGTCGAGGCAGGGCGGAATACGGACGTCAGGGGCATGCGGGTTTTCGGACACGTCTGGGAATCGGTCAAGATCGCATGGAGCAGACGGGCCCAGCGGATGCTGCTGCTCGAGTCCAGCGGCTTCGAAGGTGTGTTTAAGATCGCCAAGGATTACATCCAGCCGGTGATCAAGTCCGTAGCGATCGGCCTGCCTTTCCTGGCGGCACTCGAAGATCAGCAGCGGACAGCCATACTGATCGGGCTTGCCTACACACTGGTGCACCTGGTCAGCAGCGTGGCGTCCCGCAGGGCACATACCATCGGCAAATGGGCAGGCGGCGACGAGTCGTCCGCGATGTGGATATGGGGCGTGGTGATGGTCTGTTACGCCCTGCTGGTCGCAACGCTGGGGTTCGGCTGGTTCGCGATCGCGACGCCTGTGTTCGTGGCTGTTTACATGCTGCAGAACTTCTACAGGCCGCTGCTGGTCTCAAGACTCAACGCCGTCAGCGAAAAGCACCAGGCAGCCACGACCCTTTCGATAGAGTCACAGCTCAAGTCACTTGTCGCCATGATAGTCGCACCGCTGCTTGGCTTCTCCGTCGATCAATGGGGACTGTGGTCGGTCGGTCTGGCGGGTTTTGTCGTCTCAGCAGCCTTCTGGCTCAACGGCCGAATCGCGGCACGACGCTGAATCTCGTACTGTGGCAGGCAAGTCTTTTTATTTATTGACAAGTGACGGATATCCTCCAAAATGTATAAGTGAAATGAGGAAGTGCATAGTGCGAGTGGGTAAAACAAAAGGAACTCAGGGAACTATGGACGCGAAGCATGTGTTTTTTCAATCCGTACTGAACCACGTGCCGGCCGCCGTCGCGGTAATCCGGGGCAGCGACCTCAAGCTCATCTCGGCCAATGCGGCCTATACAGCCATAGCGCCTGACAAGGAGTTCATCGACAAAACGCTCGAGGAGATATGGCCCGAGACAGGCCGCAAGTTCAGTTATCTATGTAAGCAGGTCCTCGAGACGGGCGAGCCGTTTCATGCCGAGGATGACATTTTCATGATCAGACGTGCACCGGCCGGTCATCTCGAAAGGGCTTTTTTCAGTTGGTCCCTGTACAAAATATGGCTGCCCGAGGAAAACGAATGGGGGATCTTGAATACGGCTCAGGAGACGACCCGGTACAAGGAAGCCGAGCATTCACTCAAACTCTCAGAGGAACGCTACAGGCTCGTCAACGAGGCTACGAATGACATCATCTGGGACTGGGATCTGACTACGGACGAGGTGAGCTGGAACGATGCAGTCGAAAAAGCCCTGGGACAAACGCGTGAGAACATGCCCGATTCAGTGCAGAGCTGGTACGAGCATATTCACCCGGATGATCGTCAGCGAGTGGTTGCAGGTATTCACAAGGCAATCGATGAAGGCGAGAAAAGCTGGTCCGACGAGTACCGTTTCGGTCCTGTCGGAGGGCCTTATCGTACATATCTGGACCGTGGGGTCATAGCACGCGAATCGGGTGGTAGGGCATACCGCATGATCGGCTCGATGCTCGATCTTACTGAACGCCGCGCCAGTGAGCATGCCCTGCGAGAAAGTGAGGAAAGGTTTCGTTCGGTATTCGAGCAGGCCGCGGTCGGTATCGGGCGGGTACGTTTCGAAGATGCCACGTGGATAGATGTAAACGATGCGTTCTGTAAAATGCTCGGCTATAAGCGGGAAGAATTTCTCTCAACACCCTGGCCCGAGATCACGCACCCCGAAGATGTCGACCTCGACCTGATACCGTTCAAGAAGATGGCCGCCGGCGAGCTGGAAAGTTACTCCGTTGAGAAGCGTTTCATCCACAAGGACGGCCGTCATGTCTGGGCAAAGCTCACACTTTCACTCGTTCGCGACTCCGAGGGCAGGCCCGATTATGAAGTCGCGGTCATCGAAGATATAAGTCGCCGTAAAGAAGCGGAAACGATGCTCAGGCGGTACGAAATACTTGCCCTGCAAAGCAGAGACATCATTCTGGTAATCGATCCCAAAGACGGACGTATCACCGAAGCCAATGCCGCAGCCGTAGAGGCGTATGGATATACTCGCAGCGAACTGCTGGAGATGACTGTTCACGACCTCCGTCTGGACCATACGAGAATGGTAAACGGTCAAATGTCCGATGCCGCTTCACAGGGCATACTCTTTGAAACAGAACATCGGCGAAAGGACGGAGCTGTTTTCCCGGTCGAAGTCAGTTCGCAGGGAGCGGCTATCGATGGACAGATGATCCTGGTCAGCGTGATTCGCGACATCACTCAACGCAAGCGGACCGAAGAAGAATTGCGCAAGAGTGAGAACCGTTTCCGAGAAGCATTTGCCACAGCACCGGTAGGCATGGCGATTATGGACCTGCACGGTAAATATCAAGTGGTGAATAAAGCATACTGCGATTTGATTGGATACGATGAAAATGAATTGACCCAAAAGGGCATGACCTTCAAGGATGTTACCCATTCCGAAGATATACCGGCAAATACCGAAGCCTTCGCGAACGTATTGGCTGGGGAAATACCGGCTCATTATCTTGAGAAAAGATATGTTTGTAAGGACGGACAGATAATATGGGTGCGTGTGGGCATCAGCTTGAGAAAAGACGCTGCCGGTGAGCCGCATCAGTTCGTGAAGATAATAGAAAATATCGACGACCGCAAAAAGGCCGAAGCCGCATTACGCGAGAGCGAAGTTCAGTTTCGTGAGAGCTTTGAGCACGCACCGGTGGGGATGGCAATAACAGATGTCGAGGGTCATTTCATTGAGGCTAACGAGGCATACTGCAATATTGTGGGGTACGATGAAAATGAACTGATCGAATCCGGTGTAACATACAAGGACATGACGCACCCGGATGACCTCGACAGTAACCTTGCAGTTATGCACCGGATGCTGCGCGGAGAGATCCCGGCATTTTACTACGAAAAAAGGTACGTTCGCAAAGATCGAAACGTAGTCTGGGTCAGGGCAAGCGTCACGGCCAGGCGGAACGAATATGGTGAACCTTATCAGCTTGTCGCCATCGTAGAGGATATCAACGATCGCAAGAATGCCCAGGCCCAGCAGGAACGGCTGCTCAACAGCCTTAAAAAGAAGACAGAGGAAATGGAGCGGTTCGCCGGCATAATACGGCATGACTTCGGCAACTCGGTTTTCTCGATCGAGGCATTTAAATTTGAGCTGGAACGCATTTGCAGCACGATAATTGAACAGTTAAAAGAACCCGATTTCAGTCCCGATGACAAGGCAGTGATGATTGAGATGCTTGAAGATACCGCCCCGACCTCGCTCAACTATATTCAGGCATCGGTCGATCAGATGAAGGCATATTTGAAGGGCCTGCGACAAATAGCCGCCGTCGGTCGGGTTACTTTAAATAAGGAACGCATCAACGTAGAGGAGTTGGTTGAAGAGCTGGTCGGAGTCTTGAAACACAGGCTTGAGGAAGAAAATGTGCAGCTTGAAATTAATGAACTCCCCGAATGCATCGCTGACGCGGATCAGTTAAAGCACGTCTTTATGAATCTCGTTACCAATTCGGTGAAGTACAAGGACGATCAGAAACAGCCGCATGTGTATGTCTCGGGTGAAAAGCGAGGAGGTCAAAGTGTCTATTGTGTCCAGGACAATGGAATCGGCATCAAGCCGGAAAACCACGAGAAGATATTCGACGTGTTCTACCGAGAGGAAACCTCCAAGGCAGACGGTGAGGGGCTTGGGCTGTCTATAGTTTCGCGAGCTGTGGATCGAATGGGCGGCAGTATATGGGTGGAATCGGAACCAGGCCAGGGCAGCAGGTTCTACGTTTCCCTGCCATCTGCCTGAAAAGAACGTTTTTGGTTTTGAACCAGCTCATCGATTGCGAGCTTGAGCTTCTGATAGGTTATTGGTTCCGTCAGCCCTTCGAGCACCTTCAGCGAAAGCGTCTTGGCTTCGCCCAGCTCGGCATCTAGCACTTCGCGCGGCAATACATAAAACTGCCATTGGGTCGTGTCGAGCACATTTACTCTGCTGCGGTCCTTTTCAGCGAGCAAGCAAAACACGTAAATATCAGCGGGACGGTGAGGTCTCGGGGAGTATTCGTTGGTGTCCGCTGTCCATGAAAGTTTTTTGCCAATGTCGAATCGTATCGCCGATGGCCTTTTCTGCGGCCAGCTTTGCAGGTACGCCGACGACTTGACTTCGATCTTCGTCCCGCCGTACGCGATGTCAAATGCGTCCCATTCGATGCGGGCATGGTCGACAGCTCCAAGCGCCGATGCGACCAGATACTCTGCGAACACACCCCAGTTGGCATTGCTAAGTATGTCGCTGTACGCCCACCGCCAGAAGCTCCCAACGGTGAAAGCAGTAGGCATGATGCTTTCGCTGTGCTTTAGTTTGGGAATTTTCATAGATAAGCCGTTTTTCACACAGAAATAAGGATAGCCGAGGTGGGATTCGAACCCACACGCCCTTGCGGGCAGGGGATTTTAAGTCCCCAGCGTCTGCCTTTCCGCCACTCGGCCAGATTGTCTTGGCTTACGGTCGAGTTTGGCTGTATAATGACCAAAACCCAATGGAGCGTTATTATATGAGCGAAGTTGGGTTTTGCAAGCGTAATTCAAAATCGAAGGATTCTCTTAAGTGGCATTGAACTCAGACAAGCTGAAGCTCGCGGTACAGATAGTGCTGATAGCTCTCAGTGCGGCGTGGCTGACTCCTGCAGCTGTAATTTTTCTGCCATGGGCATGGTTCGAACCTGTAATAAAAGATTACGGCATAGCGGGTAATCCCAGCCCCCTTCAGAAATACTGGTTTGTCATGGCTGGTGCTATTTCCGGCTTTGCCGGCGGCGTGATCATCTCACTGGTGAAGAGGGTCGAAGAGAAAATCCATTTTGTCAAAGCTGTGGCATATTTTCACATCGGGCTCGCTGTGATCCTGCTTACCCGCGGTCTGGGGTTAAATGCTCCAGTCGAAATAGTGCTCTGGGACAGTTTTTTCTGTGCGCTAACCGGGCTGGTACTGCTTGCGGCAAGCTCTCGTATGGTCGCTAAGGATAGTTAGCCTTTTACCAACGCAAATTTGTTCAGAACACTAGAAAAACTCTTTTGCAGATTTTGTGTCGTTCTGATGCATTTGATCGCTCTGTGAAGCTTCTTTATCCTCGCGCAATCTTTATCCAGCTCCCTCGCCTTGTGTATAAATTGGGCGGCCCGGCCGATCTGGTCGCATTTCACACAGCAAAAGGCCGCGTCGGCGTACAGATTGGCGTTTTCGTTGCCAAGCTTGATCGCATATTCAAAAAAATGCGTCGAGCCTTCGTGGTCACCCTTCACAGCCAGTGCCAGCCCCAACTGATAAAACGCCTCCCCGTTCTTGTCGTCCATATCGACCACCTTGAGGTAGCAGTCCGTCGCATCGCTTGGTCGCCCCATCTGCAGCAGCATCGCCCCCATCGCCATCAACACATGCGGCTCCTCGATCTCAAGGTCCAGCTCGGCCAGCAGCAGGTTCGCCGCCCTATCCGTATCTCCCCGCGCCAACGCTATCTTCGCCAACCGGTACCTCGGCCCCGGTACACGCGGATTTATCTTCATCGCACGTCTGAACATCCTTGTCGCATTGGTCATATCTTCCTGTTTCGATGCGATTTCCCCCAGGTAAAAGATCGCCCGTGCCGACTGTGGATTGATCTCTAATATACGGTTGAACTTTTCCTTTGCCGCATCCAAATCCCCATTCTCCAGCAAGAACAGGCCGAACTCCAGTATCACGTCCACATCGCCCGGATTCATGCGAAGTTCCTGCAGAAAATGCACTCTCGCCAGATGCTTGTTCGAGCTCGCCCAGTACGCCTGCGCGATCCGGTAATTGATCTGTGGATGCGTCGGTTCCAGCTCTGCTGTCTTCTCCCAGCACCAGATCGCTTTCTTGTATTCCTGCCGGCTGAACAGCGAATTGCCTATATTATAGAAGCAGATGGCACAATCCGGATCGAGCTGCTGAGCTATATAAAACATCTGCTCCGCCAGATCGTGCTGATCCATCTCAGTATATGTAATGATGCGATTGCAGTAGCAAGGCTCGAATGAGGCATCGATCTGTTCGATCCGCTGGAAAGTCGCCAGCGCCAGGTCATACTGACCCAGCCGCGTGTAGTCCACGGCAAGGCAGTTGAGCGTTTCCAGGTCTTCCGGATTAAGTTCCAGCGCCTGTTCATATGCCGCGATTGCGGATTTGAAGCGGTTCATCGCATCGAGGGTCAGCCCCGCATTGAAAAACCATGATGCATTTTCAGGATTGATATCAAGTGCCTGTTCGAGCTGCTGCAGCGCCAGGGCGTGCTTACCTTCCTCATATAGTTCGAAAGCGTTGCGCGCCATCTCCTCGGCACTGCCCCAGGGGTTACTGTCCATGTATTCAAACATTTCCGACCTCGCTGAATTCGTTTTCGCCGGAACTTCCCGGCCCGTCGGGACCGGAAAACAAACATCCGTGTGCATAATCAGTATCGGCATCTTTCGCCAACCTCTTATCGTCAGCCGACCCCGACGCACTGTTTTTGGAGCGGCAGTGAAGATAATTTGCTGGAAATTACTCGTGTAAACCCTTATAATCGCTCAGCTTAGCCGGTCGGCCATATTGCCGAACAGCACCGGGCAAAATCGAAGTCGACTGTTTTTCTGGAAGTTTTTTCGTGAAGGTCTTATAATGTCCGCCTGAAGGACTAATCGAGATATTGGCTGCATAATTTGGAGCACGACATAATGTATAAAGAGATCAAGGGTCAGTTAACTGCCGGCGACGCCAAATACGCCATAGTGGTAAGCAGATTCAACGAGTTCATCACCAGCAAGCTGCTCGGCGGGGCGATCGACTGCCTCCAGAGACACGGCGCGAGCGACGATCAGATCACCGTGGTATGGGTGCCCGGCGCGATTGAGATCACCGTAGCGGCCAAGAAGGTGGCCGAAAGCGGCAATTTTGATGCTGTTATCTGCCTCGGCGCTGTGATCCGCGGCCAGACGAGCCACTACGACTACGTATGTCAGCAGATCTCACGAGGCGTCGGTCAGATCAACTACGACGCGGGCGTACCTGCCATCTTCGGCGTCTTGACAGTCGAAACCATCGAGCAGGCCGTTGAACGTGCCGGCACCAAGCAGGGCAACGCAGGAGCAAGCGCCGCAATGTCCGCCATGGAAATGGTCAACGTGCTCGGCCAACTGTAATTATATCGTAAAAGGGCGACCAAGGTACGGGGGTGCGCGATCCTGCGCATTCGATTCTGATAATACTTAATTTGCAGATACAGGGAAGTTTAAGTGGACAGAAGAAGTAGAGCCAGAGAGCTGGCCATGCAGGCTATATACCAACTGGATGTTCAGGGTGACGATTTTCTGGGCGGCCTGGAGCTGTTCCTCAAGCAGGAAAGCGATGACGACATGGTGTTCACGCTCGCCCGCGACTGGGCGCGGGGCACATGGGAGCATCTTCCGACCTGCGATGACCTCATCCGCAAAGCGGCACTGAAATGGGATCTATCCCGGCTATCCGTCGTCGACCGCAGCATCCTCCGGCTCAGCGTATACCAGATAAGATACTGCTCCGAAATACCGGGCAAGGTCGTCATAAACGAAGCGATAGAGATCGCCAAAAAATACAGCGGTGACCAGTCCCCGCGATTTGTCAACGGCGTACTGGACGCGGTTTTGAAGAAGATCCGCGATGAAGACCGATGAATTACAAAATGACGGCAGAGGCAATCTGTCGTATGAGAGTTATTTGATTTTAGCAGAGGTGGGACCTTGAGAACCATTGCCGTACTGAACCAGAAGGGTGGAGTTGGCAAGACGACAACCGTAGCTAATACCGCCGGCGCGCTCGCCGAGAGAGGCTACAGGGTGATGGTGATCGATCTGGACCCGCAGGCCCATCTGACGATCCACCTGGGCGTGGACGCCGAAAGCGACGGCAGCGGCGCATACGATGTGCTGTGCAATTCCGCGAACATTAAAGAAGAGCTCTTGCACGTTCGCGAAAATCTCTGGCTCCTCGGTGCCAACATCGACCTCGTCGGCGCCGAAAACGAGCTTGTCAGCGTCGTCGGCCGCGAGATCATCCTGCGAGAAGCCCTTAAGGAAGTCAGCGAATTCTTCGATTACCTGATCATAGACTGTCCGCCTTCGCTCGGACTCTTGAGCCTCAACGCCCTCTCAGCAGTCGGCGAAGTTTTCATACCCATCCAGCCGCACTTCCTCGCGCTGCAGGGCTTCGGCAAGCTCATGCAGACCGTCACTCTCGTCGGCAGCCGGATCAATCCGTCGCTCAAGATCAGCGCGATCCTGCTCTGCATGTACGACAGCCGAACCACCCTTTCCTCCGACGTCAAGTCGGACATCGAGCAGTTCCTCGAAAACGCTCGCGGCACCGACCAGCCCTGGGCCGACGCAGAGATCGTACCGATACATATACGCAGAAACATCAAACTGGCCGAGGCTCCCAGCTTTGGTAAGACCATCTTCGAATACGAACCCGCCTGCAACGGCGCATCCGATTACCAGGCAGTCGCGGAATACCTCATCGGCGGCAACGGTGACGGCCAGACGCAAGCTGAAACTGAGGTTGCAGAACAATCGGACGAAGACGATTCATCGCCCGAAGCAGTCACCGAACCCGAACCGCGATCCGTCCAGGAAGCAAGAGAAGCAGCCCAGACAGCATCAGAGCAAACCCCCGACCCGGACGAAACAGCCGCTTTCGAATACGGCGCTGATGACATGTCGGATTATGAACGAGGCGACCTCGACACGAACAGCGACGAGCAGGACTTGCAAAACCGTCGGGCGATGGGTGAGTAGAATTCATGCATCCGCGTGAGCACGGCGCAAAAATAAAGGCTGCTCCGTGGATGACGATAGGAAGCAACCTTTGTACAAATAAGTGCTGTATTGATTTTCTAAATAACACTTTTAGTGCTGAATACAGTTTTTGTCAATACCTAATTTTGCCTGTCGAGGCATTTTTTACGGTCGAAACGGTATTTTTGAGCAAATCATGAAACGATTTTGCCTCGAAACACATGTTTCGCCGCAGATAATGGCGTTTGACAGGTTAGTAAAATGATCAGAGTTAGCATTCATAAAGTTATTGAAAGGTGGGTAAATGTTACGCAGATCTATCATTCTAACAGCCGTTCTGGCTTTCGTCTTAACAGCAGGTATGATTCAAGCCGACGAGGTTTCGATCATCCCCAAACCCGTCGAGATGACTGTCGGCGGCGGCGAATTCGAACTGACCGAAAACACGAAAATTCTCGTCGAAGACGCCACTCAGCAGGTCGGTGACTACCTCGCCGAAACATTCGAACCCGCCACAGGCTTCGATCTGACCGTCAAAAAGCCCGGCTGGTTCGAAAGCAAAAAGAACATCATCGAGCTCACCATCTCCGATGAAATTTCCGTCGGCGACGAAGGCTACCACCTCGATGTCACCCCCGAAAAGATCACCGTTCAGGGCTCCGACCCGGCCGGCGTATTCTACGGCTGCCAGACCATCCTCCAGCTCCTCCCCGCACAGGTCTACAGCAGAACCGAAGTAAAAGGCACCGAATGGACCGTCCCCGAAATACTCGTCCTCGACGAGCCGCGATTCGAATGGCGGGGTATGCACCTCGACGTATGCCGCCACTTCATGCCCCTCGACTTCGTCAAGCAATACATCGACTACATCGCCATGCACAAAATGAACACCTTCCACTGGCACCTCACCGAGGACCAGGGCTGGCGCATCGAGATTGAGCAGTATCCGAAACTCACCGAGATCAGCGCATGGCGCAAGGGCCCCAACGGCGGCAAATACGGCGGCTACTACACACAAGACCAGATCCGCGAAGTTGTCGAATACGCCAAACAGCGGTTCGTCACCGTCGTCCCCGAGATCGAAATGCCCGGCCACAGCGTCGCCGCCCTCGCTGCCTATCCCGAGCTCTCCTGCACCGGCGGCCCGTTCGAGGTCCGCACCGAATGGGGCGTAAGCAGAGACGTCTACTGTGCCGGTAACGAAAAGACGTTCGAGTTCCTGCAGAACGTCCTCGACGAAGTTATCGAACTCTTCCCCAGCGAATACGTACACATCGGCGGCGATGAATGCCCGAAGGTCCGCTGGCAGAACTGTCCAAAGTGCCAGAAACGCATCGCCGAAGAAAACCTCGAAGACGAACACGAGCTGCAAAGTTACTTCATCAAGCGAATGGAAAAATACCTGGCCGGCAAGGGCAAACGCCTGATCGGCTGGGACGAGATCCTCGAAGGCGGCCTCGCACCGAATGCGACCGTTATGAGCTGGCGCGGCATGGGCGGCGGCATCGCGGCTGCAAAGTCCGGTCACGACTGCGTCATGGCTCCAGTCTCACCCACATACTTCGACGCCCGCAACAGCGACAGCGAATACGAACCCGCAGCAATAGGCTACACACCCAACACGCTCGGCAAAGTATACGCATACGACCCCGTACCGCAGCAGCTCACCGACGAACAGGCAGAGCACATACTCGGCTCCCAGGCACAGGTCTGGACCGAATACATCGAAACGCCTGAGCACGTCGAATACATGGTACTGCCTCGAATGAGCGCGCTGGCTGAGGTCGTCTGGTCGCCGAAAAAATCAAAGGACTGGCCCGGCTACCAGCAAAGACTCGCCAAACAATACCTCCGCTACGGCGCAATGAACGCCAACTACTGGGCGCCGATACCAAAGGGCCTGCAGGAAAAGAACGCATTCATGCAGAACGGGCAGCTCCGCCTCGAAGAACCGGTCGAAGGTGCGGTAATAAGATACACCACTAACGGCAAAGTACCAAAGGCAGATGCCCAGGTCTACACCGAGCCTGTCGAGATAACAGAAGACTGCACTGTCATCGCCCGAACCTTCATGCCCGACGGCAAGGCCAGCGTCCCCGTCGTTGGTGAATATAAGAAGGTTACTCCTCATGAAAGCGTCAGCGTCAAAAACCCCAAACGCGGCGTCAAGTTCAGCTACTACGAAGGCAATTTCGACAAACTGCCCGATTTCGAAAAACTCGAACCGGCGAAAAAAGGCGTACAGCCCGGCCTCACCCTCCCCGACGATGTCCGTGAGAACAGCTTCGCCGTCAAGCTGCAAGGCTTCCTGAAGGTCCGCTTCTTCGGCGAATACACCTTCTACACGACCAGCGATGACGGCAGCAAACTCTACATCGGCGACCAGCTCGTCGTCGACAACGGAGGACTGCACGGCTCGCAGGAAAAGGCAGGTACTGTCTTCCTCAAACCAGGCTATCATCCCATCACAGTCACCTACTTCGAAGCAGGCGGCGCCCACTCACTCGACGTGAAATGGCAAGGCCCGGTAATCAAAAAACGCAACATCCCCGCCAACGTGCTGTTCCATAAGTAACAGAATGGCAATTCGGAAGTTTCCGATCCCGCTGTGATTCACTTAGACTTGCAGCGGGATTTTCTTGCGCGGTAAAGTGCCCGGGCTGTGCAGATAATTGCTGCTAAAGCGACGTCATGCAGGTCGGGTTCTCCAGCATATCCACGATCCGCCGCAAAAACCGCGCTGCGTAACTCTCGCTCACGATCCGCATGTCCGCCGCCAGCGTGATCGACATCGTTCGCCGTGGCGCTATCTCGCCGTCTACCGGCAGCGCCTTCTCCACGATCTTGCCGATAGAAATTATGCCCACAGCTTCCGGCGGCGCGATCGCAATAAACGATGTCACCCCGAACATACCAAGCCCCGAAAGCACCACGTTCGCCCCGTCAAAATCATCCAGATCCAGCTTGTTCGACCGCGCTTTTCTCAGCAGATGATCGCTGTCCGCCGACACCTGTGCGAGAGATTTGCTGGATACGTCTTTCACCACCGGAACCACCAGTCCCTGCGGTGCCGCCACCGCAAACCCTACCCCCGTTTGCTCGGTTGTCTCGATAAAATCGCCCGTCTCATCCATCCGTCCCGCAAAAAGCGGAAATTCCGCTATCGCATGCCCTATCGCCGCTATAAAAAAGTCGTTCGTCGTGATCCGTATACCCGCCTGCCGCGAAAATCTCTTGCGGAGCTTGACCAGATCCGTCAGATCGGCCGTGCATTCCATATAACAGCAGGGCTTCTCCCGCTTCGAGCGGTGCATGTAGCCGCCGATGAGCTTCTGTATACGCGTCAACGGCATCTGTGTGTGTGGATCACTGATACTTTCTTTATTCTGCAAATGGATTTTCCTTTTCAGGATGTGGGAATATCACCAAAACAAGTCCGGCATTTTAGCAAAATCGCCAAAAGATGCAAGCACAAGCCAAAAAGCAGTTTTTCACGAGCTGTTTCCAGAATCTGGCAGTCTTCAAAAGCCGCAAGTCGGAGGATGGGCTCTGATTCGCCATTCAAATCTTTGGCGGCTTCCACCTGGGGATCCCGACCTCATCTTTTTGCTTTCGGTACTTTACATGGTAGGGTTTTTTCTCTGCAAGAGGCACATCTTCATTCACCATTAACGGCCGAACTTCATCCCACCACTTGTCGTAAGCTTCTACCATATCCTTCGCAATCTCAAAATTTTGCTCGATTACATTTTCTTTCTCACCCGGGTCCTTCTGTATAT
Organism: Anaerohalosphaera lusitana; assembly: GCF_002007645.1. Lineage (GTDB taxonomy): Bacteria > Planctomycetota > Phycisphaerae > Sedimentisphaerales > Anaerohalosphaeraceae > Anaerohalosphaera > Anaerohalosphaera lusitana. The sequence goes on along the minus strand of NZ_CP019791.1, from coordinate 169,848 downwards.
CGTACAGTTCGCTGCCGTTTACCAGTCGCCATCGTTCATTTCGTACAGCAAAGGAACGGTACTTCGCTTCATCCGGATCGACCGTCTTTATGTTCCTCCAGCGTTCAACACCCTCCTTACCCCACCTGCCCAGGTGAAAGAATGTATATCTGTCTTCCCATTGGGCATCAGGGTCCACAAGCAGGTCCAGCAGGCTTCGCCCGTCCACCTCTACATCGTATTCAGCGCCGGCCAGCTCGGCGAAAGTCGGAAATATATCAATATGACGCGTAAGGCGGTCCACATCTCGTCCGGCCGCGATCCTGCCCGGCAATCTGAAAAAAGCCGGCACCCGACATCCACCTTCTCGGACAGTGCCCTTCCTGCCTCGCATCCCGGCGTTGTAATCACCGGCAGATGTCCCGTTGTCTGTCATAAATACAACCAGCGTGTCGTTAGACAGCCCCCACTCGTCAAGCTTTTTCAAGAGCAGCCCCACATTTTCATCGATGTTTGTTACCATGCCATAGAAAGCTGCACGATGCTTGCGGTCTACCTTGTTCTCATACATCTTGACGTACTTTTCGGGACAGTGGAACGGAGCATGAGGAGCATTCGTAGAGATATACGCAAAGAAGGGCCTCTCGTGGTTATCCTTGACCCATCCCAGAGCTTGCCGAAAGAACACATCCGTACAGTAACCCTGGGTCTGGACAAATTTGTCATTATGCCGGATGATCGGGTCAAAATAGCTGTTGCCCGGAACGTCTGCGCAACTGCCCGGATAAGCCTGGCCGATCCCGCCCGCACCATGGATGAACATCTCGTCAAAGCCGCGGTTGCAAGGCTGATATGGTTCCTCGTCTCCAAGGTGCCATTTGCCGAATATGCCAGTCGTATAGCCGGCCGATCGCAGAACTTCCGCTATAGTGGTCGCCTGCAGTGTCATACGCTCACGTTCCAGGATCGTGTGCGTTATACCATTCTTAAAAGGAGCCCGTCCAGTCATAATAGCGGACCTTGTCGGAGCACATGTAGGACTTACATGATAGTCCGTAAGGCGTGTGCTCTGGCTGTAAAGCTTGTCAAGATTGGGAGTTTTCAGGTATGGGTGCCCGTGACAGGCCAGGTCCCCGTACCCCTGATCATCTGTCAGCACCAGAATAATATTTGGGCGGCAACCCTTGAGTCGCCCGTCTTTGTCTGAGCCCTCTAAAGCCATCGTCACTGAACCCGGCAGTGACATCAGTGCAGCACCGGTTCCCGCAATCTGGATGAACTGTCTTCGGTCCATGACCAACTCCTAAACTCTTTAACAATAGCTAATTATGAGTCTTGAAATGCTTCGCAGCCATTATATGACAGCAGAAACCACTGTTCAAGTTGAAACGTTAGCGGTTCAGCTCGCTTGCTTAGAGCTTGAAGCTTTGACGTAATGTTTAGTAAACCGATATGTCTTTTGCCGTTAACCACAGTTGACAATCCTTATTTAAGATTCTATAATCATTAAGGGTAGCTCTATGAATTGTTTTTGAGCGGCAAGTAGAAGATTTTTGTGTTCCGGCAAGGAAGACAAATCAGCTTTAGTTGTAGCTAAAGCGGTTTTTGTCTGACGCCGCTCGGAATCAAAAAGATTCACTTGGCCGCCAAAATGAATTCTTAGAGGTGCCCTTAAGCTATAGTATATGTTTGGGGATATCTATGCCGAAAAAGAAGACTAAGGGTAGGGAGACGATTTTTGCTGCGCTGACGCTGGTTGCACTGGCCGGCATCGTCTCGGCCATTGTGGTCAAACAGTTCCATTACGACCAGTCAAGGTTTGATCCCGCCTCGGCTCTGCCCGAAGAGCAGGCCGGTGCCGCCGACAGCTCAGTAAACCTCAAAGCCGCACTGCCTCAGGGCCTTCAGGCTATCTCTCCTCCCGAGCAGTTCAGCCGGGACGACCTCTACGTGAAAATCAACGGCAAGGCTCCGGTATACCTCGACGCGGGATTCGAACAGCTCCACAGCCTGCGTTTTGCAGCCGAAGATGCGCAGGAAAAATGGATGGAAATATTCGTCTACGATATGGCCAAACCACGTAACGCCTTTTCCGTTTACAGCATCCAGCGACGCGCCGAAAGTGAGCTGATAGGTGTGACCGAGTTCGCTTACAAAACTTCGAATGCCGTCTTCATGGCACTCGGTCCATACTACATAGAGCTCGTCGCCGCAGAGGAATCGAATAGACTCCAGCAGGCCATGATGAACGTCGCAAAAAACCTGGTCGACAAACTGGGCGGCGAAGATACACAGCAGATCGAAATATTCAAATATCTGCCTGCAGACGGCCGAATGGATCAAACACTGAACCTGCACCTCTCAAATACGTTCGGCAGTCAGGCCCTCAAAAATATTTTCACCGTCGAGTATGAGACCTTCGGCGAGGTCCAGGCATTCATAGCCAAAAAAGACAACCCCGACGCTGCTGAAGAAATGGCCCAGGCATATCAGACTTTCCTCACTGACAACGGCGCAGAGAAGGTAGGTCAGATCGAAGGCTGCGACGGCGGCATCTATGATTTCTACGGAACCACCGAGATAGTCTGCTATAAGGATGAATTTCTGTTCGGCGTCCACGAAGCTTTCGAACGTGATCCAGCCGAAAAGCTCGCAAAGCAGATCCTTGCAAACATCCAGGAGGTGACAGACAGTGCAAGCAAATAACGATAAAAATATCGACCGCCGCGACTTCATGAAGCGTGCCGCCGGTGGGGCCGGGATCATCGCAGCTTCCGCCATCGGTGCGGGCCTCCTGTACGACAAAGCTGGTCCGCGAATAAGACCCAAACGCGAACAGGTGCACCTGCCCGATTTCAGCGTGCCTGCCCTCGAAGGCAAAATCATGTGCGTCGCCAAGGGATCCGACCGCGGTGCGAACGTCAAAAAAGCTATCGACCAGCTCGGCGGCATCGAAAGATTCATAAAACCCGGCGAGACGGTCCTCATCAAGCCCAACGTCGCATTCGCATCCCCACCGACACTCGGCGCGACCACCAACCCCGAACTCATCGAGGCCGTGGTCAAGCTCTGCTACGACCGGGGCAAAGCCAGCCAGGTCATCGTAACTGACAATTCGATCAACGACCCGGCAAGCTGCTTCAGGCTCAGCGGCGTTGGAGACGCTGCCCAAAAAAGCGGTGCCCGCATAATCCTGCCAAGACCCGGCATGTTCGAGCACACCACGCTTAAAGAAGGCAAACTCATACGTGACTGGCCCGTGCTCTGGGAAGCCTTCGGCGGAGTCGACAAAGTCATCGGCATTACACCCGTAAAGGACCATCACCGCAGCGGAGCGTCAATGACCATGAAAAACTGGTACGGCCTGCTCGGTGGACGCAGAAACATCTTCCATCAGAACATACACACAATCATAGAAGAGCTCGCACGCATGGTAACCCCGACCATGGTCATCCTCGACGGTACAACCGTCATGATGTCCAACGGACCGACCGGCGGCTCGGTTTCCGATCTCCGCAAGAAGAACGAGCTCATAGTCTGCACCGACCAGGTAGCAGCCGACAGCTATGGCGCGAGCCTGCTCGAAAGATCCATCGAAGAATTGCCCCATCTGGAAATGGCCGCCAAAGCCGGCGTGGGTACGATAGATTACCAGTCTTTGAAGCCGATTTTCGTAGACGTTCAGGGATAAATAAATGAAAATAGTCACCGCAAGAAGAATATGTCAGGCAGTGCTTTTCGCAGTATTCGTCTGGTTTTGTTTCATCACCGTGCAGGGCACCGAAGTCGATCAGCTTAGAGGTTGGCCGATCAATCTCTTCCTCGCAGCCGATCCCCTCGTGGCCCTGGGGACCGTCCTCACTACACATACATTCTATGCACCGCTGCTGCTCGCTGTCGCAACCATTATACTGACCATCATCTTAGGCCGTTTCTTCTGCGGCTGGGTATGCCCCTTCGGAGCGATACATCAGTTCACCGGCTGGCTCGCCAACCGCAAAAAGAAGGCCGCCAAAAAGATCCAACTAAATAAATACCGCAAATGGCAAAAAGCCAAATACTATGTGCTTTTCTTCATGCTAGGCCTCGCTGTCCTGCCCGCTGCCTTCGGTAAGAGCCTGCAGACCGGCCTGCTCGACCCCATCCCGCTGGTGACCCGTTCCTTCAACCTCGTCATCCTGCCGATCGTCGATACCTTCACGCATGCAGTTTCCGCCACACCCCGCAGCTACGAACTGGGCTGGCTCTTCTTCGCCGTCTTCACCACAGCCGTCCTGCTCAACCTCTGGATTCCGAGATTCTACTGCCGATTCGTCTGCCCGCTCGGCGCACTGTTCGGCCTGCTGAATCGCGTGCCGTTCTTCCGCATCACCCACAAAAACGAAAACTGCACGAACTGCAAACTCTGCGACCGCCACTGCGAAGGCGGCTGCGAACCCTCCAGCCAGGTCAAGGTCCCCGAATGCGTCCTCTGCTTCAACTGCTACGACGATTGCGTCCACAACGTCATCGGATACCAGGCGACCGCAGGCACTGAATTCACTTCATACAAGCCCGATCTCTCACGTCGCGGTTTCGGCCTCTCCGTCGCCGCTGGCGTACTGGCGGGCCCCGCACTGCGTCTGAATGAATCAATCGGCGAAAACTACAATAACAAGATCATCCGCCCGCCCGGAGCAGTGGGCGAACAGGAATTCCTCAACCGCTGCATCAAGTGCGGCCAGTGCATGCGAGTCTGCCCAACGAACGTCATCCAGCCCGCAGGCTTCGACAAGGGCCTGGAAGTCCTCGCAACGCCCGTCATAAACAACCGCATCGGCACCAGCGGCTGTCAGATGAACTGCACAGCTTGCGGCTACGTCTGCCCCACAGCAGCGATCAAGCCGATTACCCTCTCCCAAAAGCTCGGCCTCAATGATTACGAAGAGCAGGGCCCGCTCAAGATCGGAACCGCGTTCGTGGACCGCTCACGATGCCTGCCCTGGGCCATGGGCAAACCATGCATCGTCTGTCAGGAAAACTGCCCCGTCAGTCCCAAAGCCATCTACACCACCGTTGAACACGAAACGATCCGCAACGGCGAAATGGTCGTTTATCAGGTTGACGATAACAAACTCACATTCGAACAGAAGCTCCCCGCGACCTCCATCGCTACCGGCGACTATTTCATCTTCGCAGGCACCAACAAACCCCGCCAGATAGTCGCCGCCGACCAGAACGTAGTTGAACTCAGCAAGGATAATAGTTGGTCGACAAAACCGGCCCAGGGTGATAAAGTGAAGATCAAAGTGAGCCTGCAAAGGCCCCATGTTGACATAGAAAAGTGTATCGGCTGCGGTGTTTGCGAACACGAATGCCCCGTAAGCGGCAAACGTGCAATCCGAGTAAGCGCAGAAGGTGAATCCCGCAGTGACGATAGAAGATTGTTGCTTTAGTTAAAATTGAACCTAGATAGTTTTGAGAAAGGTTGGGCGTTATAATGAAAACCGAAGGCGAAGGACTCAACAGACGTAATTTTCTAAGAAATGCTGGCGCAGCTTCAGTGGTTTCTGCCCTTGGAGCGGGAAAAGTTCTCGCTGATGAGCACAAGAAAGAGGCCAAAACAGAACAAGCTGCTGAAAAAGAACAGGCTAAGGAAAAAGAAGACAAGCACCCAAAGGTGCCGAAGCGCAAGTTCAGCAAGAAGATCAAGGAAGAAGTCCCGATCCTCTCGATGGGCGGCATGTTCCCCATCCCCGACAATCAGATCGTTCTGCACACGGCCTACAAATGGGGCGTGACCTACTGGGACACAGCCAATTCCTACGAAGGCGGCAACAGCGAACTCGGTATCGGCAAATGGCTCAAACGCTTCCCCGACCGCCGCAAGAACCTGTTCATCGTCACCAAGGCCAGCGGCGCACGCAACAACGAGCAGCGGGACAAAAAGCTCCAGCTCTCACTCGACCGCATGAACACCAAGTACGTCGACCTTTACTACGGCGTGCACGGCCTGCGAAATCCCGAGACGCAGCTTACCGACGAACTGAAGACCTGGGCCGAAAAAGCCAAAAAGGCCAAGCTAATCCGCTACTTCGGTTTCAGCACCCATTCGAACGTAACCGAATGCCTCGAAGCAGCCTCCAAGGTCGACTGGGTCGACGCCATCATGCTCAAGTACAACTTCAAGATGATGGACGACGAAAGAACCCAGAAAGCGATCCAGGCCTGCTACGACAAGGGCATCGCACTGATCGCCATGAAGACACAGGCAAAAGGAATGGGCAACGAGGACGAGAAGAAACTGATCGACTACTTCATCGAACGAGGCTTCACCAGCCACCAGGCCAAGCTCAAAGCCATCTGGAAAGACAAACGCTTCTGCAACATCTGCTCCCAGATGCCTAACGTCAAGATCCTCACCGAAAACATCGCCTCTGCATTCGACAAGACCGAACTCAAGGACGTCGACATGGCCGTCCTAAGCGACCACGCCAAAGAATGCGGCGGCTTCTGTGCAGGCTGTGCGAACATCTGCGAAAACGCAGTCGCCGGCTCACCGGACATCAGCGACACCATGCGATATCTCATGTACTACAACAGCTACGGCGAACCGGAACGTGCAAAAGCAGAATTCGCTGCAATGCCCGCGGACCGCAAGCGCATCCTCGCCAACGCCGACTTCACCGAAGCAGAACGCAAGTGCCCGCAGAACCTGCCAATCGCAAGCCTCGTAAAGGAAGCATTCGAAAAGCTCGCATAAGTCAGACAGCAGTTAAAGTACCCAAAAGCGACGGCCGCCAGGTCGTCGCTTTTTTTACACATCAAAAATAGCTTGCCTTGAAATGCGGATATTCACTTGACGTTCTTCACCTGATTGCAGATGATTAGTATATACCTTGCATGACGTTATAATGGGGGATTGCAATGACCGTCAGTGACGAATACCTCGAATACGTACTCGACCAGCTCCGCTTCGTGGACGACGTAACCTACCGCAAAATGTTCGGCGCCATCGGCATATACTCCGGCCCCGACTTCTTCGCCATCATCGACGAAGACGTGCTCTACTTCAAAGTCGACGACCACAACCGCCCCGACTATGAATCGGCCGGCACCGACGCCTTCCGCCCCTACGAGGACCCCGACATGACCATGAGCTATTACGAGGTCCCCGTCGATGTCCTCGAATCCGCCGACACTCTTGCCGTATGGGCCCAAAAAGCCATCGCCGCCGCCAGACGCAAAAAAACCAGAAAGCGATAACCTCCTCCGCGAAAACCGTCGACCACATCTTCCGCAGCCCCGCTCGATCCTCCATTGATTTTCCCGCAGCTTCCCCTACAATAACAGTAGAACGGAATTCAGCAGGAGCGAAATATGCACTCACATTCACACGGACACGGCCACGGACACTCACACGCTCACGGCAGCTACGACATCGCCTTCGCCGTAGGCATCGCCCTCAACGTCATCTTCATCGTCGTCGAGGTCATCTTCGGCCTGCTCTCCGACTCCATGGCACTGCTCGCCGACGCAGGCCACAACTTCAGCGACGTCGTCGGCCTCCTCATCGCCTGGGCCGCCAGCTACGCAACCCGCCTCAAACCCACACACCGCCGCACCTACGGCTGGCGCAAGGCCAGCATCCTCGGCGCCCTCACAAATTCCGTCATCCTCTTCACCGCCCTCGGCGCAATGACCCTCGAAGCCGTCCGCCGCCTCATGAACCCCGTCGAAGTGCACGCCCACACCGTCATCACCGTCGCACTCATCGGCGTCGTCATAAACGCCCTCACCGCCGCGATGTTCATGAAGGGCCGCAAGCACGACCTCAACATCCGCGGCGCCTTCCTCCACATGGCAGCAGACGCGGGCGTCTCGCTCGGCGTCGTCTTTGCCGGCATGCTCATCGGCTACACCGGCCTGCTCTGGATCGACCCCGCTGTCAGTCTCGCCATCGTCGTCGTCATCCTCATCGGCACCTGGAGCCTGTTCCGCGCCAGCTTCAACCTCGCCATGGACGCCGTCCCCGAACACGTCGATGTACACGAGGTCCGCAACTATCTCGAATCCCTCCCGGGCGTTGAAGAAGTGCACGACCTCCACATATGGGCAATGAGCACCACCGAAACCGCCCTCACCGCTCACCTGCTAAAGCCCAGCCACGAAAACGACGACAAACTGCTCACCGACGCATCCGAGGCCCTGCACCACCGCTTCCACATAGGCCACGTCACACTGCAGTACGAGAGAAGCTGACGATGCTTCTTATGCGCGATGATCATGTCCGTGCGAGTGCTCCTCCTCGCTGAGAAACTCCTCCGCCGCGATCAGGTTGATCTTGCCGTAGGTCACACCCTTCAGACTCACGATCTGATCGCCCAGCCGTGTGATCTCACGAACCTTGCCCCGCAGCAGTATCACCTCCAGACATTCGTGATGTCCGATATGCACGTGCATCGAGCTGATAGTCTTTAGCAGGTGGCTGTGCTGGATCCGGATCAGTTTCTCAGTAAGCTGCGTCTGATGATGGTCGTAAACCAGGTGAACCGCCGCCACAGCCTCGGTCTCCGGATCCTGCAGCTTCTCCCCCGACAGCTTCTCACGGATCAGATCACGCACCGCCTCCGAACGATTCGGATAGTTCTTTTCGTGAATGAGCTCGTCAAACTTATCGAGCAATGATCCTTCAAGCGAAATGCCTATTCTTTGTATTTTTTCCATCGGCAGCTCCATCTTAACATTTTCCCATTATACCCAATCCTTTTTTAGGCTCAAGTAGATTAAACACTTATATCGCCTGCATACATATCCCCTGCAAAAATTTCAGCATTCGCCCGATAAAAACACTGGTGACGATGCCGATACCGCCTATAATCGGCTTTAATGCTCCACCCGACTTGACCGCCATTGAATCGCATTCGTGTTTTTGATATAATCCATTTATGGATGATCGGCGGGGGGTTGAAAACGCCCCTCTCAGTGCTGTGAATGCGAATTTCACGCTGTCGGCCGGCAAAACATCGGTAAATGTTTATTTAAGATCTAGGGGAGATCATGAACGAAGGCATAGAAAAAAAGCTGAACGAACTGGTAAAAGAAATAGGCTCTATCCCGACACCGCAAAAGAAAAAACTTTTCACGCTCATCAAGAGAACCGATGACTGCCAGAAAAAACTCGACAAAAGCATCGACGGCTTGCAGGATTCACTCGACTCGCTCCGGCTCAGCGTCAAATACCTCATTTTTGACCTCGAAGCGACCCGTCGCGAGAATTCTCAACTGAAAAAGGCACTGGAAGACAAAAACAAATAGTGCCCCCGGCACAATGTCGATCAAGCCTTAAGTAACTTACATGGCGGTTGTGCGATTGCGTCACAGCCGCCATTTCTACGCGCCCAAAAAGCTTACCCCCGTCAGTGTATTCAATTATATCTGCTTTTATCAGATTGCATTTGTCCTCCATTAAAGTATAATCGCATCAAAAGTCGCCGTACCGCTCCGGCAAAACGGCTGCGATTGAATCTCGAAAAAATTTATGGAGGCATAAACATGACACCGGCAAACAACCCCAATTCTTCAAAGGCAGCAAACGTCGACCTCAGCTCCATCCCCCTCTACGAGGACCGCACATTCGTCCCCGAGGACGCGGACCTGAACGATGTCCAGGTCGTCACGGCCCTCTATCAGCAGCTCTGCGACCGCAAACTCGACACCGCCGAACAGGTCGAAAACTTCCTGCACGACCGCTCCGAGCTCGAAGCCGCCATGGACCAGCACGGCTCGCTCCTCTACATCCGCATGACCTGCCAGACCGACGACCCCGCCCGCGCCGACGCATTCAAGCACTTCGTCGAGAACATCGCACCCGCGATAAAACCTTACGAACAAAAGCTCGACCGCAAATACCTCGAAGCCATCAAATACGTCGAACACGACACCGAACGCTACGCCGTCTACGACCGCTGCCTCCGCACCGACGTCGAACTGTTCCGCGAAGACAACATCCCCCTACAGACCCGCGACAGCATCCTCGTCCAGCAGTATCAGACCATCTCAGGCGGCATGACCGTCGAATTCGCCGGCGAAGAAAAGACCCTCCCCCAGATGACCAAATACCTGCTCGACACCGACCGCTCTACCCGCGAATCCGCCTGGCGCTCCATCGCCGACCGCCGCCTCTCCGACTGCGACAAGATCGAAGAGATATTCGATGAAATGGTCACCCTCCGCCAGAAGATCGCCGCCAACGCAGACTGCGATAACTTCATGGAATACCGCTTCAAATCCTGGCACCGCTTCGACTACACCCCAGACGACTGCCGCGACTTCCACGCCGCCGTAGAAACATGCGTCGTCCCGCTCTTGCAAAAGATCTATGAACACCGCGCACAGAAAATGGACCTCCCAAAGCTCCGCCCCTGGGACACCCGCGTCGACGCCGAAGGCAAACCCGCACTCTCTCCATTCGACACCGTCGAGCAATTCATCGACGGCATCCGCAAAATGTTCCGCAAGGTCGAACCAGACTTCGCCGACCAGTTCCAGGACATGGCCGACTCGGGCCTGCTCGACCTCGCCAGCCGAAAAGGCAAGGCCCCCGGCGGCTACCAGTGCGCACTGCCCGAGATCCGCAAACCGTTCATCTTCACCAACGCCGTCGGCACCAACGACGACCTCCGAGTCCTCCTCCACGAGGGCGGCCACGCATTCCACTCCTACGCCTGCCGACACGACCCGCTGCTCGCCTACCGACACGCACCGCTGGAATTCTGCGAAGTCGCCTCCATGTCAATGGAACTGCTCGCCGCCCCGCACCTCGACGTATTCTACGACGAAGAACAGGCCCGCCGCTCACGCCGCGACCACCTCGAAGGCCTCATCGCCACCCTCGCAAGCGTCGCGGTAAACGACCTCTTCCAGCAGAAGATCTACCTCAACCCCGCACACACTCGCGACCAGCGAAAACAGATGTGGCTCGAAACCACCGACCGCTTCGACACCGACCAGATCGACTGGACCGGCCTCGACGAAGCCAAAGCCTACCAGTGGCACCGCGTCCCCCACTTCTTCCAGACACCATTCTACTACATCGAATACGGCATCGCCCAACTCGGCGCACTCCAGATCTGGCTCCAGGCCAAAGCCGACCCCGCCAACGCCCTCCAAAACTACAGACACGCCCTCGCCCTGGGCGGATCGAGATCACTGGCCGACCTATTCACCGCCGCAAAAATAAACTTCGACTTCACAAAATCCACCATCGCCCCCCTGATGCAAGAAGTACAAAAAGAACTCGAAACCCTATGGAAGTAAACAGGAGTGCAATATGAAAGGGGATTGGCTGAAGCGTTATGAACCAATTATATTAGTCTTTGTGCTGACTTACCTTTTCTATGTCGACATAAATACCCGAATCGTAAACTGGCTGATTTTATTTTACCTGCTGGCAGAGTTGGTGCGAGCAGTAATTCAGCACAAGCAGCTTGAAAAAGAAACTTTAATTAGAAGAATCAGTTTGAGCATTGTTGTGATTGGCATATTGTTGTTCGTTTTACTGAGAGGCACACCATCTTGATTATGAAGGTTGGTAAGTAATTTGAAACAGAAGGCTTTACAAAAATACGCGATGCAAAAGCTTGTCATCCGCCCAAGGCGGACCCAGCATAAAAAAACCGTCGCGAAGCGACTCCATATTTCCGCCACTCTGCGCCCGTTGCACCCACTGCCAACAACCTCAGAACGTTCACAAACACACTGAAATATATCGCCGATTAACAGCTTGAAAACAAATGAACTTACATGCGTAAACATTAATTACCATCGACAGTTATTCTTTGAGCAATCTATAGCCCTTCAATTTTGGGAGACTTTACATGAGTTCCGAATCCGGTAAAACCAACCAAAGCGCCCGGCGCAGTCAGGCAAATTTCACGATTGGCGGCATTGTGTTAGTCATCTTTGTCATGATCGCTGGCATTCTACAGCTTTGTGGTTGCGAGCCTAAAGACAATAGACAGACTTATGAGAAAGGGTGCATCGAACTATTGGGCGGAATCGTCGATGAGAAGGTTAAATACCACAAGCTACAAATAGGAAACGCTGCTGAACCCTTGTATGCAATGGCGGACATTCCTGAAATCTACATTGAAAAATTGAATGGGGAACTCATATCACTAAAAGAGGTCACAGCAGAATACTTGCAAAGAAATGCAGATACAACTATTCCCGCAAATGAATTAAACGGTTGGCCGCCAAACACTACTAACTTCAAGTTCACTGAAAGAGCTTCTTTCAAGGTTTCAGAAGACGGCCGGATACTCGGTCTTACTTGCGGGGCGCTATGGACGAAAGACGGTTTTCTGGAACCCTCCGTTCTTTGGAACTCCGGCAAAACAAAACGATATGTTTTTCCGCTTAACCACAAAGAAGCGATTGAGTTGTTTGGTCAGCCGGATAAAGTCAAAAAGGGCTTTCAGTGGTGAAAGGGTTCAGAGGGCATTGCATGTTCATTAATGCTTTGATATTGTTGTCAATAAACTTGCGAGAGAAGTTAGGGCATAAACATTAAATGCCATTGACAGTTTTTCCTTCATAAATCTACGTCCCTTCAATTCAGCCACGAGAATTACAAGGAGAATTAGCATGATTTCCGAGTCCGGTAAAACCAACCAAAGCGCCCAAAGCGGTCAGCCACGTTTCGCGATTGGCGAAGTTTTGCTGGTTGTCTTCGGGATAATATTTGCACTTGTCGGTGGATTCATATACGTACTGGGATTGGTTGACATCTCTTTGATGATTATTGCTGTGGGTTTTCTGATGTGCACCGCCGTCATTTGGATCGCGATACACCGTCGACAATGGTTAATGGTTGTTTTTGCGGTCGGCGGCTCAGCACTGTCGGGATTTTCTCTTTGCTCGATTGCATATCAGGCAATCCCTGTAAGGATATCGAATGTCAAAGCACCCAAGCCGCTTGGCAAACTGCAGCTCGCTGATGTTTCGAAAATGCTTCATGCGGGTCGGCTGGCGGAACTTCCTGCCAACGCTCGCAATCTGCGTGCAGATGGATGGGATGGGCTTTTCACTGGCGAGGAGTACTTAATGTTCAATGCACCAGCAGACGAAGTTGATTCTTGGCTTTCAGCTTCCCCGGGATTGAAAGAAACGGTGGAACATTTCGATGCGGAACACATGCTCCTGCCTCAGCCCGATAATGACCGTGAAAGAAGTCAACTGATATATGAGGGTCACGAGTTGTATTATCTTTTCCACCGGATGCCGCGGTGGTATCGGCCAACGGTGCGCGTCAAAGGAAGACGCTATGAAATAGAACCGGATGAGTCAGGCCACAACTGGGGTACAGTTGTGGTTGATGACGAAACGAACACAGTTTATGTAAAGGTCATCTGGTCATGATGTAGGCTTGGGTCAGCAGATTTTCCAAGGCATGCACGTCCAAAACGCGAGCGGCGCCTAAGACGCGAGTCCCCACCCAACACCAGCGCCCCATTCTAACGAAAAATGTCATCGCGAGGAGCGAAGCGACGTGGCGATCTCAAAGCCGACGCGCCCGGCTGGCCCTTTCATCTTTTGCAGTACCTACCGCCGAACGATCTCCAGCGCCCGCTGCAAAACACTGTCGATGCCCTCGTTTTCCGCAATATCGATCCACTGCACTTCACGAAAAGTCTTGAACCACGTCCGCTGCGACTTCGCGAACCGCCGCGTGTTGATCTTTATCTTTTCGACAGCCTCATCAAGCGACATCTCCCCCTGCAGATGCTCGATCATCTCCGCATACCCGATCGCAACCGCTGCCTGTTTGCTCAACGGCTCATCCTCACCAAGCAATCCGCGAACCTCATCGACCAGCCCCTCATCGATCATTCGCTTGACCCGCGCATTGATGCGTCTGCTCTCTATATCCTTCTCGCGGCGCAGCCCGATCACCGTACAGTCCGGCCGAATGCTCCCGGATTCGAACTGCGTCTGGAACGAACTTATCGGCTTGCCGGTCAGCTCATACACCTCCAGCGCACGAATAATGCGTTTTTTATCGTTGGGATGTATTCTCTCAGCCGCCTCGGAATCGACCTCGCCCAGCCGGGCGTGCATTTTACCCTTTCCGATTTCCTCCATTTCGGCGCGGAGCTTGTCGCGTATAGCCTCATCGGTACCGGGCCCCTCGAACAGGCCGTAAAGCATGGTTTTGATATACATGGCGGTTCCGCCGACGGCGATGGGCGTCTTACCGCGGCTGAGAATGTCCTTTTCAGCCTGCTCAGCAAGCTCAAGGTATCTATCCACGCTGAAAGATTCGCTGGGCTCGACCACATCCACCAGGTGATGCGGTATCTGCGCACGGCGTTCGGCAGGCGGTTTGGCGGTGCCGATATCCATACGGCGATAGACCTTCATGGAATCGACGCTGATAATTTCGCCGTCGAGCTGTTTAGCAAGTTCGAACGCCAGTTTACCCTTGCCGGAAGCGGTAACACCCAATATCAGGATCATAATGGATACCCAAGTAGTTTCTTTTAAGGCACTTAGAAAAACCAAAGCTGAAGAACCCAAAACAGACAAATTCGATTTTCAGCCCAAAAACAAGTTTTTCACATGCCCTTTTATTAATGCGATTCATGCGATAAGCGGGTATAATAACACATTCGAGTGTGAAACAACAAGCTGTAGTATTATTGCGGAAAAGGGAAATGTCACAAGAAGCAGCGGATACAGGTTTTTCAGAAGAACTAAAACGTAAAGCAGAGCTTGCAAACCAGGTGCTCAACGAGGTACTTGCAAGCAGGACCGATATTCACCCAAAGTTAGCTGAGGCAATGAGTTACACGCTGAGCGCACCGGGCAAACGCATCCGCGCAGCGGTGATCTTCTGGTGCTCGGAACTGATAGCGGGCGAGGTGACGGACGCGGCGAAGATAGCGGCGGCGGCGATGGAAACGGTGCACACATATTCGCTGGTGCATGACGATCTGCCGGCGATGGACGATGACGACATGAGGCGGGGGCAGCCGACGTGTCATAGGATGTATGATGAGGCTACGGCAGTACTTACGGGTGATGCGCTTTTGACATTTGCGTTCGATATCCTTGCTAATGATGTCAAAAACGCGGATATTTCAGTGAAATTGATACGCACACTGGCGGCTGCGGCGGGGCCTGCGGGTATGGTTGGGGGGCAGATGCAGGATCTGCTGAGTACATCGGAGAAGGGTGACAGGGAAACATTGGAATATATCCACCTCAACAAAACCGCCAAGATGTTTGGTGCGTCTGCTGCGATGGGTGCGATAGCCGGCGGGGGGACGGACGAGCAGGTGGACAGTTTATATAAGTACGGTCTGGACATAGGTTTAGGGTTTCAGGTGGCGGACGATCTGCTGGATATTTCAGCGACGAGCGAGGAGCTGGGCAAGACCGCGGGCAAGGATCAGGAGCAGGGAAAAGTGACATATCCGTCGCTGATAGGGGTTGAAAGGTCGCGTGAAACGGCTGAAAACCTGGCTGCGGACGCGATAAAACGGCTCGAAAATTTCGGCGACAGGGCACAAATACTGCGAAAATTGCCCCGAGTTCTGCTGGACAGAACCCGGTAAAACTAAACGAAAGTAGGGCAAAAGTGGGAAAAAGCAGGGCAAAACTAAACGAAAGTATGGCAATAATTCTGGCGACTTTGGCGGTCTGTTTTTCTTCAGGCTGCCACAGGAACCATGTTCAGGATTGCGGATGCGGACCAACGGGAAAGGCTGGTATGCAGGAATTTGACTTTGCTGTTATTGCGGATGTTCAGTATGCGGATAAGGAGGCAGAGGGCTCGCGGTATTACCGGCAGTCGATGGCAAAACTGCTGCAATGCGCAGAAGAGCTGAACAAGGTTGAACCGGCGTTCGTTGTTCAAGTGGGCGACCTCATCGACGGCAGTGATAATTCCCTGAAAGATCTGCAGAACGTGAACGCGGTTCTCGCGCAGATGAAAGCGCCGGTTTATCATGTGACGGGGAATCATGACTTTGAAGGCTTGAGCCGGTCGGAATTTATGGCCTATACCGGTATGCAGGATCCGTACTATACTTTCAGCTACGCCGGGTGGCGGTTCGTATTTCTGGATACGATGGATCTTGCGGTGCAGGGCGGCTGGGATAAGAGCAGCGAGAATTACAGAAAAGGCATGATAATGCTGGAAGAAACCGCTGATGCGGGTGAAGAATTTGCCCGGGAATGGAACGGCGGGATAGGGGCCGAGCAGGTTGCGTGGCTGCGGGAAGTATTGGGCAGAGCTAAGCGGGAAGGCGAAAAAGTAGTTGTATTCGGTCATATCCCGGTTTATCCTGCCGGGGATAAGCATAATCTGTGGAATTCAAGGCAGATAGTCGATGTATTAGAAGCGCCGGGGAACGTTGCGGCGTATATATGCGGGCACAACCATGCGGGCAGTTACGGCGAGAATAATGGTGTGCATTATATGACGATGCCTGCGATGGTGGACGGCGAGTCGCAGAATTCGTATGCGATCGTGCATGTCAGTTCCGATAAGCTGGTTATTACCGGACGCGGAGCGGTGCCCAGCAGAGAGATAGCGGTAGATAAGCCTTATGGGCACCTCTAACAATTCATTTTGGCGGTCAAGCGAATCTTTTTGATTCCGAGCGGCGTCAGACAAAAACCGCTTTAGCGGCAACTAAAGCTGATTTGTCTTCCTTGCCGGAACGCAAAAATTTTCTACTTGCCGCTCAAAAGCAATTATTAGAGCTCCCCTTATGCAGGGTTTTGATCCTGCAGCAGCAAGGGCTGGATGAACTAAAAAAATGTAAGTGTCTAAATAGTTTGAGTTTATGTCCGAGATATTAGATAAAATCAATGGTCCCCAGGACCTGCAGCAGTTGTCTCCGGCGGCGCTGAAGCAGTTGGCGGAGGAGATAAGGCACCATATTACGCACTCGGTTTCCAAGAACGGCGGTCACCTGGCGAGCAATCTCGGTGCGGTCGAAGTGTCCATCGCGATGCACTACGTGTTTAATTTCGCGAAGGATAAGCTTCTGTGGGACGTGGGGCATCAGTGTTATGCGCACAAGATTCTGACGGGGCGTAAGGAGCAGTTCGAACATTTGCGCCAGCGGGACGGTTTGAGCGGATTTCCGAGTCCTGCGGAGAGTGAATATGACCCATTTTCGGTCGGGCACGCGGGGACGGCGGTTCCGACGGCGGTGGGGATGGCGCTGGGGGCGAAGCATAAGAAGTCCGATGAGAAGATAGTTGCTTTCGTGGGTGACGCCAGTATGGTAAACGGCACCTCGTTTGAGGGGCTTAACAATCTCAATCTTGTCAAGCGTCAACTGCTGGTGGTTTTGAACGACAATTCGATGGCGATAGACGTGACCCAGGGCGGGATCGCGCGGTTTCTTTCAAAAGTGCGGCTGACGCATACCTATGAGGATATACGCAAGACGACAGACAATATGCTGGAGCATCTGCCGTTGATAGGGCAGAAAATGGAGGGGGCGATACACAATCTGACCAAGACGGTGCGTCTGGCGGTGACACCTAACCGTTTGTTCGAGAGTATGAACATACCGTATTTCGGGCCGGTGGACGGTCACGATATCAGTTCACTGATAAAGGTTTTCCGGGCGCTGAAGGATCTTAACAGTCCGGCGATACTGCATGTCTACACGAAGAAGGGCAAGGGGTATTCGCCTGCGGACGATGATCCGACGCGGTTCCATTCGACGGGTCCGTTCGAGATGAACGGTTCGATAGAGCCTGCGACGCGGGGCAAGTATACGTTCACTGATGCGTTCGGGGATGCAATTGTCGATCTGGCGGACAAGGACGATAAGGTTGTGGCTATAACGGCTGCGATGCCGGACGGTACGGGGCTTAACAATTTCCGCAAGAAGAACCCGGATCGCTATTATGACGTGGGGATCGCGGAAAGTGCGGCTGTGGATATTGGCGGGGGGCTTGCGAAGCAGGGTATGAAGCCGGTGATGGCGATATATTCGACGTTCTTGCAGCGCGGATTCGACCATATGTTCCAGGAATTTTCGCTGCAGGACCTGCCGGGCGTGTTCTGTATCGACAGAAGCGGCGTGGTGGGCAATGACGGGCCCACGCATCACGGGTTGTGTGACATCGGGTATGCGAGGATGCTGCCTAACTTTGTGGTGGCTGCGCCCGCTAACGGCGCGGAAATGCGTGCTGCGCTTGAGTTTGCGCTGGATTGCGGCAAGCCTGTTGCGTTGAGGTATCCAAGGGACGGGGTGACCGATGAGCAGGTTGAGCTGGCAGGGTGCGATGCACCGTTTGAGATGGGCAAGAGCGTGACCGTGCGCGAGGGGAGCTCGGATATAATTATTGCGGCTGTGGGGCCGATGGTGGTTGAATCGCTCAAAGCGGCTGAACAACTGGCGGAAGAAGGGATCGATGTCACGGTCGTAAATGCGAGATTCGCCAAGCCGGTGGATGAGAGTTTAGTCTCGAAAATCGGCGAGGGTAAGTGTATAATAACGGTAGAGGACCACGGAGCCGCTTGCGGTTTCGGCTCGGCTTTGATGGAGCGGGTATCCCAGAGATTCGCTACGGATGGTTTTGAGAATCTGGGCAGGATCGTGAATCTTGCAGGGCCCGACGAGTTCATAAGGGCTGGAGCCAGGAAAGTGCAGCTTGACGAAATGGGAGTGACCGCTGAGCGGATAGCCGAGACAGTCAGGAGAATAAACGCTAAAGGGAACCTCTAACAATTTATTTTGGCGACCAAGCGAATCTTTTTGATTCCGGGCGGTGTCAGACAAAAACCGATTTAGCTACAACTAAAGCTGATCTGTCTTCCTTGCCGGAATGCAAAAACCTTCTACTTGTCGCTCAAAAGCAATTATTAGAACTCCCCTAAATCTTAAGATCGGGCGATAGGGCCTATGCCAAAGGCAAAGATCATAATTTTCGGAGATCCTGAGAGAAAATACGCCACCGAAGCGAGTGAGCGTTTCATCAGATTTGTCGATGACCGTGTGGACATCCTTGCGAACTGTTTTATGGGTGACTGTGCGGTCGATTTTTTGCGTAAAGCGGATTTTGCGGTTGTTTTCGGCGGTGACGGGACGATCCTTTCTGCGGCGCGGGATCTTTGCGAGGCGGACGTGCCGGTCATCGGAGTGAATGTCGGCAAGCTGGGTTTTCTGGCTGAGTTCAGTGTTGACGAGCTGGAGGAGCTGTTTGAGGATATTCTGGCCGGGCAGACGAAGATCGAAAAACGGATGATACTTCACTGCAGCATTTCACGGGGGAAGGAACCGATATTCGAGTCGACAGCGGTTAACGATGTAGCGATCTCGGCGGGTGCGCCGTTTCACATGATAGATCTGAAGATGACGGTGCAGGGTCAGTCGCTGGCAAGCTGTGTGGGGGACGGCCTGATCATTTCCACGCCAACCGGGTCGACGGCGTATAACCTTTCCGCAGGCGGGCCGATACTGTCGGCGAATCTGTCGGCATTTGTGGTGACGCCGGTTTGTCCGCATTCTCTGAGCTTTCGGCCTATCGTAATCAGTGATAAGAGCATCATAGAGGTGGAGTCGGGGCGGGTTAACGACAATACGACGATAACGCTGGACGGGCAGATATCGCACAAATTGAAGAAAAACGACGTAGTAAAAGTGTTTAGGCACCACGGATCGTTTCTGGTGGTGAACAACCCGATGCGCACACAATGGGACACATTGGCTGAAAAACTTAGTTGGGCAGAGAAGCCAAAATACCGATATAAACATGAATTAGCTCGTGTATCACCCAAAGATGACGTCGAAAAAGACGAGGTGAAAAAATGACTTTACGATATAAGATCCTGGCAGCAGCACTTGTGGTTTTGATAAGCTTTGTGACTTTCGCGCAACCGCAAAGGGGGTCCAACCGGTCCCATTTGCTGAATCCGACTCAGCCGGTGACGGCGGGGCAGAGGGGTTTGCGGAGGTCTACAAGCGAGATCGATTATCAGAACCGAAATCTGCTTATAACCGGTAACGTTGCGGGCAACCGGAACTTCCGGGGGAACGTGCCTTATCAGTCGCAGTACGAGTTCCGCGGTTCGCTTGGATCGGATGATCTGAATGATTTTATACGCCGGTCAGCGGATCCTATTTATGACCGGAATCCAGGGACATATACTCCTTATTACCTTCCTTCACAGACCGTTACGACTCTTCAGAGGAGCGGTCAGTCGGGGTTGCAGAGTCCGACGTTGCTGGATCCGAGCGTCATGAACGTATACCAGGTTGCTCGTCCGCAGGATCTGGAGAGTCTGACGTTTACGGGTACGAGGGATTATTTTACCGGTTCGACGGACGATCTGGAGCGGGAGCTCGATCTGCAGTTGTCGGTTCTTCAGGTTGACGAGTATCAGGAGCGGGAGCTTTCGCCGACGGACATTACATCACTTGTGGAACGCGATGATCTCAAGCCGCAGCGCATCGAGGATATGGACGAAGATGAACAGGATCTGAGGCGGGGTGAGCTTGAAAGGCTGGAGCGTAAGTTTGATGAGTCGCTGGAACCCATCGAGCCTGATGAGCCGCTGGAGCCATTGACTCCTGAAGAGATGGTGGAGATGCAGAAGGAGGGTCGTGTGATCCGTGAGCGCCGCGAGGCTGTAGAGCCCGAGGTTCTCGATGAGGAAGAAGGCGACGGCATGGAGGTGCTGCCGGAAGAAAAAATGGAAGAGGCTGAGCCTGAGGAAGGTGAAGAGCCGGTCGAGGAGCCGGAGCTTACGCCGTCACAGAAGGCGCGTGCTCGTGAGATACTGGAAGAATACGGCAGCTTCGAGGCGTTTGCAGAGGAGCGTTACGACAAGCATATGAGCCGGGCGAATGGACTGCTTGAAGAGGGTAAGTTCTACAAGGCCGCGGATGCGTTCGATCTTGCTGCGATCTACAAGAGCAAGGAGCCCGATGTTTATGCCGGCAAGTCGCTGGCGCTGTTCGCGTCGGGCAGTTACGTTACAAGCTCGTATCTGCTGCAGCGTACGCTGAAGATGGAACCGGGGTATGTCGAGGAAGACGTCGATCTGGAAGAGCTGATGGGCGGCAAGGCGAAGCTGAGCGAGCGGGTCAAGGACCTGCAGAGCTGGTACGATAGGAACAACGCGCCGGAACTTGCGCTGCTGCTGAGTTATGTTCATTACCAGATGGGCGATTACGATCAGGCGAGAGCGATACTCGAGCAGGCAGGCGAGACGGTCGAGGGCAGCGAGGCTGTGCAGTTGATCGAAGGCGCGATCGAGAAGGCGGTTAAGAGCAGCGGCGGGTCCGGCAGTTGATATCGTTTCAGGAAGATCGCGGTATAGACGTCAAGAGTATACTCGGGGCAGACGGTTTTATAGCTCAGGCGCATCATGCGTTTGAGAACCGTCCCGAGCAGTTGCGCATGGGTATGTCGGTGCGGGATGCGTTCGGGGACGGTGAGCATCTTGCGGTGGAAGCTGGGACGGGGGTCGGCAAGAGTTTTGCATACCTGGCGGCGGCGCTGGAGCAGGTGCAGAAGAAGAACAGCAAGGTGCTGATCAGCACGTACACTATCAATCTGCAGGAGCAGTTGATCAACAAGGATATACCTTTTCTGGCGGATGTGGTGCCGGTGGAGTTTTCGGCGTGTCTTGCGAAGGGGAGGCAGAATTATGTTTGTTTGCGTCGGCTGGCGTATGCGCAGAAGAAGCAGCGTGAGCTGTTCAGCGATTTAGGGATCGAATTGCAGCAGCTCAATGCGTGGGCGCAGGAGACGGAGGACGGGTCGCTGAGTGACTGTCCGATAGTGCCTTCTGCGAAGGCGTGGGATGCGGTGCAGAGCGAGCATGGGAACTGCCGGGGGCGGAAATGTGCGCATTATCGGGACTGTTTTTACTGGCGGGCGCGGAGGCGGCTGAATACGGCGGATATTATCGTGGCGAACCATGCGCTGCTGTTCAGTGACCTGGTGCTGAAGGAGCAGGGGGTTGGGATACTGCCGGACTATGAGCTGGTGGTGATCGATGAGGCGCACAACATCGAGCATGTGGCGGAGGATCATTTCGGGATAAACATCAGCAATTTTACGCTGACGTATCTGCTGCGGAATCTGTTTAACAAGCGGAACCGGAAGGGGGTGCTTGCTTTTTCTGAGGCGGCGAAGGCACGGGAGCGGGTTGCGGAGTGTGAGAAGGCTGGGGAGGTGTTTTTCAAGCAGGTGGAGGCGTGGTATGAGCATGCGTATCGGGAGACGAACGGGCGGTGTCAGAAGGAGTTTGTGGATGACAATATTACGGGGCCTTTGCGGGAGCTGCGGCTGGAGCTTGCGAAGCTGTCGAAGGATGCGGATGATGAGGATGACAGTTTTGAGCTTACGCGGTATATCGACCGGTGCAAGGCGCTGGAGGTGTCGCTGAAGAATTTTCTGACGCAGGATCTGGAGGGGAACGTTTACTGGGTGGAGGCGAGTAAGGGGAGGCGGAAGCGGACTGCGCTGCGGTCGGCGCCGCTGGACGTTGGGCCGCACGTGAAGCGGTGTCTGTTCGAGCCGTTCCAGTCGGTGGTGACGACGAGTGCGACGCTTAGCTGTGCGGGTGCGGAGGATCGGAGCGGGTTCGACTTTTTTGCGAAGCGTATCGGGCTGGAGGAGTTTAAGGCGTTGAAGCTGGGTTCGCCGTTCGATTATGAGAATCAGGTGACGCTTTATATCGAGCCGGACTTGCCGGAGCCGAACCATGGGGAGTTTACTACGCGGGCGGTTGAGGCGATCAAGAAATATGTATTGCAGAGCGAGGGGCAGGCGTTTGTGCTGTTTACGAGCTATTCGATGCTGAAGGATATGGCGGGGCGGATGGAGGAGTTTGTTGCTGAGCACGGGATGGAGCTGCTGTGCCAGGGGGGCGGTGAGGATCGGGCGACGATATTGGAGCGGTTCAAGAACGGGCATCGGTGTGTGCTGTTCGGGACGGACAGTTTCTGGCAGGGTGTTGATGTGCCGGGGGAGGCGCTGAGTAATGTGATAATTGTGCGGCTGCCGTTTGCGGTGCCGAATCATCCGCTGGTGCAGGGACGGATCGAGAAGATGCGGGCTGAGGGGCGGAATCCGTTTTTCGAGTTTCAGCTTCCGACGGCGATCATAAAATTCAAGCAGGGGTTCGGGCGGTTGATACGATCGCAGAGTGATCGGGGGATCGTGGTGGTGCTGGACAGTCGGATCGTGAGTAAGCAGTATGGGCGGTTGTTTCTGGAGGCTGTGCCGAAGTGCCGGGTGGAGCTTTCGGAGGATCGGTATATGTGAGGGGATGGTTTGGGGTGTGGGCGATGAGCTGGAGTGACGGGACGCGGTTTGAGCAATAGGCGGCCAGTTGTGGGATTGGGGCGCGCGAGATGGAAGAGTGGGGTTGCAAGGCGGGGGTAAATATGGTTTAATTGGCCTTCATCTGTTTTTTGAATCAGGAGATTTTGATGGCGTTATATGTGAATGGTGAACGGGTAGAGGAAAAAGAGATACAGGCGGAGGTCGAACGGCTGAAGCCTGATTATCAGCGTGTGTTCGGTGATCAGTCGCCGGAGGAGCAGTACGAGCAGCTTTATGCTTGGTCGAAGGAGAACGTGATCGAGCGGGTTCTGCTGCGGCAGGCGGCTCGTGCGAAGGTGACGGATGTGGATGATGAGACGGTTGAGAAGGCGTTCGAGAACCTCGTCGAGCAGGCGGGGGGTAAGGCTGAGCTGCTGAGCCAGGCGGGGTTGGCACCGGGCAGTGAGGATAAGGTGAGGCAGGATATCGCGGACCGGATGAAGACGGAGAAGCTGATCGAGAAGATCACCGCGGATGTGGGTGAGCCTACGAAAAAGCAGATCGAGAAGTATTATCAGAAGAACTTGGAGCGGTTTACTATTCCGGAGATGATCCGGGCGTCGCATATCGTGCTGCATCCGAGTCCGGATGTGGACCGGGAGACGCAGTATAAGGAGATGGAGGAGACACTTTCAAAGCTGAAGAAGGGTGAGGCATTTGATACGCTGGCGCAGCAGCATTCGGCATGTCCGGAGAACGGCGGGGACCTGGGGTATTTTCCGCGGGGGCAGATGGTGCAGTCGTTCGAGGATGTCGTTTTCAATATGAAGGTGGGCGAGACGAGCGAGATATTTGAGACGGAATTCGGGTATCATATCGCGAAGGTGACGGATCATAAGGAGTCGACGCCTTGTCCACTGGATGATGTGCGGGAAGTTATCGTCAAGGAGCTGACGGAGCAGGCGAAGCAGAAGGCGCTGGAGAAATTTGTGGATGCTCAGAAGGAGCGGGCGACGATCGAAGAAAAAGACTGAGGGTGTTCGGTATGTGTTGCGGGATTTTAGATTTTTACGGTATAAGCCACTATTGACATAAAGAGGTTTAAGGGCTATAATTGTGTCGTAAGAGAATTTTTGGAGAGTTGCGGAAAATGGCAAGGAGCGTTAGGGCATTTACGCTGATAGAGCTTTTGGTGGTGATATCCATCATGGGGCTGATCCTTGCGATCATGCTGCCGGCGCTGGCAGAGGTGAAGGACAAGGCCTATCAGACGGTTTGCAGCTCTAATCTCAAGCAGTATGGTATTGCCGTTAACGCATATGCAGCGGGGAACGGGGGTGAGCTTCCCAGGCCTGACAACTGGCTTTATTCTGAGAAGGCCGTGGAGGAATATTTTGCTCTGCGGGGGAGCAATGCGTGCCGATGGCATGACGCGGAGATCGAGCCGGACGGATTGCTTTGGCCGTACCTGAAGGCGGAGAAGGTGCATGTGTGTCCGTCTTTCGAACGGTTCGCGAAAAGTGAAGGTTCGGGTCATGCGGGTCATGATGCTTCGGTCCCGATAGATGTTCGTTACAGTTATGCGATGAACGGGTATCTTGGTACGCGTTCGGTGTGGTGGCGGAACGATCCGACGCCGGGCAGTGTGAAGGACAATCCTACTTGCGGGGTGGTGAGGCTTTCGGCATTGAAAAGGCCCGGTTCGACTATTCTTTTCACAGAGGAAACTTTGGAGCCGATCGATGGGGTTTCGAGGTACGGGATAAATGACAATGTCATGCTTGCGCGGTGGTATCCGCTTGGGCGGGAGGACTATTGTGATGCCGCTTCGGGGTATCACAGTATGAAAAACGGGGATCCGGCGACGGGCAGGGCGAACACGGTTTTTGCTGACGGCTCAGCGAGTAATCTGGATGTGTCCGAAGCTTTTGAGTTTGCGTATCCGTTCAGTGTGACCCGTGATATGAGGCGTTGATAAAGAAGACTTGACCATCGGGCTGATTTATTGGCAGATTTGCAGCAATCCGTGAGGTGGTTTTGTGTGCGCCGCTGATCTTTCGCAAGTAAGGGTGTTAGTGGGCGGTTTTATTTTGTGTGTCTGCTGCGGGTAATTCGACCCAGAAAGTGCTGCCTTGTCCTTCTTGTGATTGCACCCAGATATGACCTTTGTGTCTCAGTACTATTCGGCGAGCAAGGGTCAAACCCAGGCCTCTGCCCATCGTGTCGCCATTTGGAGTGAGGCGGTGAAAAACTTCAAATATTTTTTTCTGATGCTCCGGCGATATTCCAATGCCGTTATCCCTGACGGAGTATCTGCACATGCCGTCCCTCGCATGTCCGGAGATGCGTATTAGCCCTTTTCGCTGCGGATCGAGATACTTGAGAGCGTTGTCCAGCAGGGCTGAGAAGACTTCGCTGATAAGCTGCTGGTCGCCGCAGCAGTTGGGCAAATGATCGATATCAATCTCTGCTTTTGCGGCCAGGACCTGTTCTTCCTGCAGGGTGAATATTTTTTTGACAAGTTCGTCCATGTCGATCAGGTCCTTATCCAGTTCGACTCTACCCAATCGTGAAAGTGCCAGAAGCCCTCTTTGCAGTGAATCGAGCTTTTTGACGCTGGCGGTTATAAACGAGACCTCCTGCCCGACTTCATCGGAGATGAGCCGGTTGACTTGTTGGGCCGCAGCTTTATCGTGCAACAGCTTATACGCATTGTGAAAATTTTTCGCGCGCCACGGTTTTAGACTTGCGCCATCGCTAATGATGTGTCATAATTCCTAAAAAATGAAAGGAAATATGGCATGCACATCAGTGAGATCAAGTACGGTGACCTGCAAAAGTTAAAAGAAAAAGCTCAGATTGAAACCAATGCAAAGCAGCGAGATCGATATCGGGTGGTAGCCCTGGCATTGGAGGGATGGCAAACAAAAGCGATCATGACAAAACTTGATCGCAGCAAAAACTTCGTTCAGCGATGGTGTTATTTCTACCGTGATGGCGGCATTGAGGCTATCGCACCAAAACGTCAAAGCGGCAGGCCTACAAAACTGCCACGCAAAAAAGAGCCTGAGTTGATCAAGCGAATTCAAGATGGACCAACCGATTCAGACGGTGGTGTATGTGTGCTACGCGGCAGAGACATAAGACGGATTCTTGAAAGAGAATTTGGCGTAAAATATTCGCTCTTCGGCGTCTATGATCTAATGCATAGATTGGGGCTTTCATGTCTAAAACCAAGGCCTAAGCACCGAAAGAACGATCCGGAAAAAATGCAGCAGTGGTTGGAGCAAGCCCCCTTTTTGTCCAAAAAGTCCGAACAGAAAACCCCGAAAAGAAAATTGAGATCTGGTTCCAGGACGAAGTGCGAATAGGCCAGCAAGGAACACTGACCAATGTTTGGGCTCCAAAAGGATCCAGGCCTACAGCAGTAAAGCAGACCGAGTATGATTGGGTATATATTTTTGGAGCTGTCAATCCTGTCAATGGCAAATCGTCGGCTGTGATTACTCCGACTGTTAACACTGATTATATGAATCACCACCTGAGATTTATAAGCGAGGAGGCAGGCAAAGATGTACATGTGGTTCTGGTTCTTGATCAGGCTGGTTGGCATATCGCTAAACAGTTGGTTGTGCCGAAGAATATCAGCCTGCTTCACCTGCCTGCATACAGTCCGGAATTGAATCCGATAGAACGTCTTTGGGCCTATATGAAGAGTCACTACTTGAGCAACCGCATTTACAAAAATTATGAGGAAATATTCAACGCAGGAACAGTTGCATGGAACAATATAACCTCAGAAATGTTCTGCTCAATATGCAATACTGAATGGACTAAGCATGAGAATTAATCGCAATGCGTATTACTTATCATTTCCTGCAACTTTCCGCAGGAAACTTCGAGCTCATGGCTGAACCCTGCCAGGCTGACAAGCGGGGATCGCAGGTCGTGTGAGCTGGCAAACACAATCTCTTCCAGTTCCTCGTTGGTTATAGAAAGTTGATGCATCGCTTCCTCTTTTTGGGCCAGTGATTCTTTTAGTTTAGATTGATAATCCTCTATCTTAACGACAAAACAGTTGAAGCAGTCCGTTAGTTTTCGTATTTCGTTACGTTGTTCGAGGTCACATTCGGGTTTTTCTTCGCCACATGCCTTGACAACACGGTCCGTAAGGCTGCTGAGAGGTTTTGTAATGATCGAGCTGAGCCACAAGGACAATGCAATTATGGCGGCGACCCCGGTTATAAAGGTGATGACCAGAACGTTTCGTATTCTGCTAATGGGGGCGTACATTTCGTCCACATATCCGCTTGAGCCGACAAACCAGCCATATTCAGGTATGGGCATAAAGCAGACAATTTTTTCACGTGGCCGGTGCTCGTCAGGGTTTTGCCATTTATATCGCATTGTGCCTTCTTTTTCGCGGAGGATGGTCTTTATTGAGTCGGTGTCGGAGAAGTTTCCTTTGGTCTTAGGGTGAATTATCATGTTGCCGTCTACATCGACCACAAATGAGTAGCCGCTCTTGCCAAAATTGAGTGCGAGAACTGTGTCTCGAAAATCATCGACATTGACCAGATCGAGGAACTCACTTCGGTATGAGGATGCTGAAATAATCCAGTCCCACGGTTCAAAGTATGTCATATAGAGAGCCTTTGGGCGTGCCGCGGGATCACCAGGGTTCCTCCAGTCATATTCGATGTAACCCTGTTTCTTCTTGATCTGCTGCTTTATGAAATTGTATTCTGAGACATCTCGGCCTAGAACGCCGGGGAACGGATGCACCTGGACGATGCCTTTGCTGTCCACGCAATAGAGATACCCAGTTGAGCCTATCTTCTGGGAGAGCAATATTTCGGTGCATTGAGCTTTTGCCTGCTCCATGGAGATCTCTCCCTTGAGAGCCTTTGCGTAGATGCTGCTAATCATCTCGCGGTTGCGTTGGGCACTTGCCTTTAAGGTGTTCTTTATGGCGGTCGAGGCACATGTTTCAACCAGGTTTCGAAGCGCGGTGGTTGTGTTTGACAGTTCGCTGTCCACCCTTGCGGAGATCGTTCTATAAGCCATTGCGTAGACTAAGGCTGTGCTTACAAGCCAGATGGAGGCAAAGATCATGGTGTAGGCGCAAAAAAGCTTATAATGCAAGGGCATTCCTGCAATGAACCTCTTGATATCAGTCATTGCCATCTCTCCTTACTAATACCCCCTTGTCCTATATTATACTGATTTTTTCTAAATTTGCGTCAATGTAACTGGAAGAATTACAGATATTTGCGTTTTGCGCGAGATGTTTTCGGTGGTATAAAAAAGGCCCCGGATCGCTACGATCAGGGGCCCTGGATGTTGAACTCGATGGGGGTCTGGTTTACCATCTGGAGAGCGGCATGATCTTCTTTATTTGAGGCGGGGGGCCTTCGGGCCAGACTGGTGCGAGTGAGACGGCGATGGTGGTTTTGCCGCTTGGTTGGTCGAGTTTTACGAGGAGTCTGCTTACGCCTTTGTTATCTTTTTCTGGGGGCTGCTGGGCGGCGGACTCTTTTGAGAAGGCAGCATTTGAGGGCGATATGATGCGCGCGATCATCTTTTCGCCTTTGAGTGTGAGGGTCGCTTCGCTGCCGTTGAGTTTGATGTCGGCGTCGGTGGTCATTGCCCAGACTACATCTGTCGGCTTATCGTTGGGGATGTAGTATTCGTCCTGGATGAGTACGGGGCCCTTTCGGCCGTTGGGCAGGGCGATGCCGCGGCGGACGCGTTTTGCGTGGTCGCTGTATGCGGAGGACATGTCGAGTACCGCGCAGGGCTGGTCGCAGTTGAGTTCAACGTCGATGAAATGTGCCTTGCCTGTTGGGTCCTGCCCTTCGCCGGCGAGGAGGGGGACGGAGTGGCTGAGGCTGTTGAGTCTGTAGTAGGTCCATCGGGTTCCTCCTTTTCGGCTGTTCCAGTAGCCCGGGAGGTTGTAGTCATCACGGCCGAGGTCGCGGGCCCAGCGTAGGCCTAGTGCTTCTATTTCAAAATTGCCCAGGTCGAGGTGTCCGTGGTTGACCTGGTTGTAGCCGGTCTTGATGCTGAGGAAGAGAGCGTCGGGGTCTTCCCAGGCGCTTCGCATGGTGATGACGGGGACCTTGCCGTCGAAGTGCTTGTCGAGGCTGACTTTTTCGTCGGTGGGTTTTTGAGGTGCGTACCACATGACGTGGCCGGGGTCGGCACGACCTTTTTGCACTTCTTTGTGTTCGGCGTTGTAATACAGTTGTCGGTCGTATTTGCCAGCGAGCCAGAACATGCAAGCCATGGGACGGCGTCTGCTGCGTTCTCCGGCGTCGGCGAAGTTGACGTATATGCCGGTTGGTCCGGTTGTGTATATGGGGAACAGTGCGGAGTCGTCGAGACCTTCGATGTTGGTCAGGCCGAAATCGGTGCCGAGCGCGGTCTGCATGGAGGCGAGGCCGAAGACGGTGTACATGGTCGCGTAGTGCCAGTAGCCGGGTCCTTCGCCCCATGCTCCGTCGGGGCTGTAGGTTCTGAGGGCGAGAGGGAAGGTTTCGACGGCTTTCTTGATGATCTGTTCGGCTTTTTGGGGATGGGTGTCGGCGACGGCGAGGGCGCCTACGGTTAGGCCGCCGTTGCAGACCTGGTTCCAGTTGAAGGCGGACTTTGTCCACCAGGCCTTGTCTTTGTCATATAGTTCGATGGCGGGATCGAGGCCGAGCTTTATTAATCCTGAGCGGATCTTTTTGCGGGTCTTCTCGTCCATGTAATGGTAGAGCCAGTCGTAGCCGGTGCCGACGGCGTTGGACATTTCGGCGGTGTCGAGGAAGTGCGAGGGATTCCAGTCGGGGAAGTCGCAGACGGTTAGCATGTTGTCGATCGCTTTGTCGGCGTACTTTGTTTCGCCCGTCCAGCGGTAGGCGAGGGCGAGGTTGTGCACGCGGTTCATGCAGTCGCGGCTGATGTGGAGGAGCCTGGGTCCGCGGAGTTTGTGTTCGAGTTTGGGGCTGTCCATGTAACGGTCGGCACGCGAGATAACTTCGCTGACGTAGTCCTGCAGTACGGTGTCGGTTTGGGCCATGTCTTTGAGTTCGGCCAGTCGGTCGTTGGTGAGCATGGTGCGGGGATGATCGGCTTTGAGGCCGGCGAGGATGTCGTCTCTGGTGGATTTGTCCTGTGCGGCGATTGCCTGGAGGCCGATCAAAGTAACAATGGCTGCGACGTACATTTTTCGTAACCCTTTAACGCCCATGTGCTGATCCTTTCTTTGAAAAACAAACTTTTGCTTCAAGGCTTGGTATTTTAATGGAAAACGCCATGAATTGCGCGTGTTTTTTGCGGAGGTTTTGCTAGTCGGGGTTGACCAAGTTCTAGAGGCTGGAAATGAAGGTGAGTGAAAATTGCGAAATATGGAATCGCTTCGCGATGGTGATTTATGCTGGGTCCGCGAGAGGCGGATGACAGATGAGGCGTTGGTGTCTATGGCGATACGTGGGGACTCGCGGCTTAGGCGCCGCTCGCATTTATTCGCTGGCTTCATGCGTTTGATTAACGCTGGTGTGCAGCAGTATGGTTTATTTGACCGGCGTTAGGTTCTCTGGGTCCGCCTACGGCGGATGAGAACCTTAGGCGCCGCTCGCATTATTCGCTGGCTGCATACGTTTGTGTGCGGGTTAGTTTATGCGAGGCGTTTCCAGCTTGTGACGTCCAGTGGTTCGGCGAGTAGTTCGTCGGATTTGTCCATGAGGGCCTGGAGGTGGGGCTGCTGGATGTGCGATTCGAGCATTTCGCCGTTTTCCCAGCGCTCGTAGAACATGAACAGGCCTGGTTCTTCGGCGCTTTCGTGGAGGAAATATGCTATGCAGCCCTGGTCGGCTCGGCTGGGTTCGATGAGGCCGAGCAGGAACTGACGCAGGTCTTCTTCTTTGCCCTTTTTTGCTTTGAGTTCGGCGATGACTGTGACTTCCTGTCCGTTCACTTTGTGCTCCTGTGGAATATGATATGGCCGTTGATGGGTGGATCAACGGTCCGGTTATTGATTCGATGCGGTAGGTATTTTGGGTTTATGGGTGATCGAAGACCATTTGCTGGGCTTCGACGCCTTCGATGGCGTTGAGTTTGTCTATGAATTCTTTGTGCGTGTCATCATCGCCGACCATTTCAAGGACGATCAGGCCGTTTGGCGAGCAGAAGTCCTTTTGTGCCTCGTGCAGGCCGAGGCGTGTGCGGATGCTGCATCCGAATTCGGTGAAGAGGTGCTGTACGGGGTCGACGTGATGGATGCGGTCGGTGATGTGTACGCCGAAAATAACGTGTTTTTCCAATGGCATATGCGGTCTCCTTAAATTGATCGTTTTTGATGTTCAGCAACGAGGGCAAATGCTCTCGCTTCGGCCAATCAATTTATAAACGACTGTGCGTTATGTGTCAATTTCAAAACTTTGGGGAGGGGTTGCCGGTTGGTTGGTCGATCAGAGGGCCGGGGCGAGGTAGGTGTCGTAGATGAGCTTGATAATGGTGAGGGCGACGACGGTGAGGAAGAATATGCGGACGAATTTGACGCCTCGGGTGATGACGAGGTGTGAGCCGGCGGTGGCGCCGATGAGTTGGCCTATGGCCATGATCAGGCCGGCGGTGAAGAGGACGTGGCCGCCTGCGATGAAGACGACGAGTGAGATTATGTTGCTGGTGAAGTTCATGATCTTGGTGTGGGCGGTGGCGGTGCGGAGGTTCATGCCCATGAGCAGGACGAAGACGAATGTCCAGAAGCTGCCGACGCCTGGGCCGAAGAAGCCGTCGTAGAAGCCGAGGGCGAGGCCTGCAGTGAAGTAGAATGCCTGGGTGTGCATGACGGGGTGTTTGTCGAGGGTGCCGAAGTCGGGGGAGAATATTAGGTAGAGGAAGATGGCGACGAGCATGAGGGGGATGGCGGCCTGGAGGAAGGCGGGGGAGATCTGCTGGACGGTCCAGGTGCCGAGTGCGGCTCCGATTGCGGTGAAGAGGACGCCGGCAATGCAGTCGCGGAGGTTTGCGAGGTTTTTGCGGATGTAGTGGGCGGATGCGGTGAAGCTGCCGAAGGAGGCCTGGAGCTTGTTGGTGCCGAGTGCGAAGTGCGGTGGGATGCCGACGGCCATGAGGGCGGGGACGGTGATGATGCCTCCGCCGCCTGCGATGGAGTCGACGAAGCCGGCGAGCAGGCCCGCGAATGCGAGGATTATGTAGTCTGTGATCGTGATTTCGGGCACGTTGTGGGTTGTGTGTGAAAGGACAGTTTCTAATTAGTAACGATGCGGGTGAGCATAACATGCGGGGCGGATTTTGCAAGTATTGTGAGTTTATAATTGCCTAGGTCGTTATTTTTATGAAAACAGATTTTTGTGGGCTGGTTTATGTTTTTTGTGTTGCGATGATGTTTGTTTTTGCTGTATAAGTGTAGCGTTAATTGTCCGAATTCTTGTGCGGATGAAGTTGGCGTTATCTATTCTTGGTTGAAAGGGTGTGGAGTATGAGAGTCAGAGTGTTATTTGCTGTGATGGTTTTTGTATGTGTTTCATGGGGCGGTGTTTTGGCTGCAGAGTCGGCCGAGTCGCAAACTGATTACAGTGGCGATCAGGTGTTTGCAGAACCTACCGGAGAAGGTGCTTCGCTTCTGGAGGGCTATTTTGAGTGCAGTCCTTACACAATTGACAAGATTTGCATGGATACAACAACCAGCACGCAGAACTACCGTTCTGGTTATGCGTTTCGTATAGCGGAAGATGTAGATAAGTTTGTTCTTAGCAACGGATCTGAAATCGAAAGAACTTCGGGCAACAGCATATTGAATCGTGTCTTTTTTGATAGTGTCGATGTTGACGGTCCGACCATCACATATCACATGAGGTCTACGGGACATTTTTACAGCATCTCGGTTTTTTCGGAAGAGCATCAGATTGTCGGTTTTTCGTTGCATTTTGCAGGCCCTATGAAACTTGTTGCGACGGAGGGGTCGACCACGGGTACTCTGAGCGGTGAGCTTTTTGTATATGATGATAATGTAAACAACTATTCGGGCAACAGGTTTCATTATCTCTCTGCGCCGAAGGGTTCCAGAATACCTATAAGTCTCGATTTTACGGTGTTGTATGGTGAGAAGTTCACCGCTGATCTTTTTGACAGCAATTTTGTATACAAGGTTAGCAATATTGAAGTAGATTGTGATGATGTGATCGAGTATCCGGCTTTGGACGGAGTGAGAATAATCGGGCCTGCTGTTGTGCCTGAAGACAGTTGTATAGAGTACAGACCTTTTGCGATATATGCTAATAATGCGATCAGTCCGATCTCAGGCAAGGCTCAGTGGAGTTGTTCAGATAGTGGTGTGGGAGGATTTAATAAGCCCGATATGCTTGCGACCTATCCTCTCGATACAACAGTTGAGACCACAATCTCAGCAAGCTATTGTGCCGGAGAAGCTAATCGCACAGGGGAACTGAGTGTTACGTGTGTTCCCAAAGATGAAGGTCCGACAAATACGAGTTGGCCAATGTATCAGGCAAATCCCAAACACAATAGTTATTTGCCGGTAACGATAGATGTTCAATCCATGCAGGAGCTTTGGACCACCAGGATAGGTACAAGGGGTTATATAAACAGGATAACTGCTGCTGATGGCCGGGTATATACTTCCCGTCAGGGAGAACGCCTCGATATTGTAGATGGAACTACAGGGGCTGTTTTATGGTCCGAGTTTTTCAGTCAGAACCAGGGGTCTTTTCCAAGCTATGCCAACGGTATCGTATATGAACAGATAGGCAACAGCTCTTCAGATACGTGGCTAGTGGCTTATGATGCAAAGAGCGGTGAAAACATTTTTAAGAGCCCTCATGGAGCACAATGGCAAAACTATTATGCGCCGACTCCATATGACGGATATGTTTATTTAAACGGCGGAACTTACGGTGGATGCATTAGCTTTGATGCGACGACTGGGGAACGACAATGGTTTGCAGAACTGCCGATGTATGATCAATGGACGCCGGCAGTTGATGGCAGCTTTGTTTACGCATATCTGGGTGACACTCCCAGCTATGAAGCAGGTTTATATGTATTAGATCGGGAGTCGGGTTTATTAGCGTACAGAATTAAGGATCCCGATTTTTTCTCATATGCCAGAGAAATGTACTGTGCCCCTGTGCTTGGAGGAGATGGCAATGTCTTTGGTTTGGATCGTTTCATTTCCGATACCGTGAGTCGGATAGTTTGTTTTGATCTGCAAACCAGATCTATTCGCTACGTTCTTGAAGGAGACTATAGGTACCAGCCTTCAGTTGCGAACGGTATTCTGTATGTAATAAACGGCGGTGTGATCGAAGCCCGGGACGAGATCAATGGTGAGCTACTTTGGGAATACAGCGTTGAAGATGACTTTATCGGTGAAATTATTGCCACAGATTCGCACCTTTTTGCAAAGACATCGACGCAAACGCATGTAATTTCGCCTTACACTTTGGAAACAGTTCGGACTTATCCTTTTGTGGGCCACATGGCACTTAGCGACGAGCGACTTTACATATCGCATGAAAATTATCTGACTGCCATATCGGCACCGAGCAGTAAGACTTTGCAACTGCTTGGTTTGGAGATTCGTGGGTCCGAAGAAATCAATTGTTATTCGACGGAAAGTTACCAGGCTGTGGCAGTTTATGAAGGGGGACATGAATTCGATGTGACCGAAGAAGTTGATTGGATCATGGACCCCAATATGCCTGAGGGTCTTGCTATTATGGATCCGCCGGCTAAGATCACAACTTTCGATCAGGTCGGGGTCACAAAGCTGGCGGCGAAATATACTAAAAACGGACAGTCAGCATCAACGGTAAAAACCATCGAAATCGTGCACCCGGAGATGACTTATTATGTCGATGGGCAGGTTGGTGATGATGCCGGGTATGGGATCAGTGAGGATGAGCCTTTTGCTACGATTCAGCGGGCGATCGAGGAGGCCTGGGACGGGGATACTGTTTCGGTTGCCGGGGGTATGGTTTACGAGGAGTCGATCGATTTTCTGGGCAAGGCGATCCATGTCAAATCCAGCGGGATGCCGGCGGAGCTGTTCGGCGGGGCGCTGGCGCCGGTTGACGAATCGGTTACGGCAGCTTCGAGCACTTCACGTGCGTTGACTTGTGCGACGTTTGATGGTTATGAGGGCAGAGACAGCGTGCTCGAGAATTTCATTGTCAGCGGATCGATGAACGGGATCTTCTGCGGGACGGGCTCGCCTACGATCCGTAACTGCACACTTGTTCGCAATGGGTACGGGCTGAGCATCTGGCAGGCGGGCAATCCGCTGATCGAGAACTGCATCAGTTGGGGCAACAGTATTGCGGACATTTACGGCGGCGGCGAGGTGCGCTACAGTTGTATTGAAAGGGGTTCGCCGGGCGAGACAAATATCACGGATGAGCCCGCCTTCGTCGATCTGGCAGGTCAGGACTATCATCTGCGATCCGAGCGGGGCAGGTATGACCCTGCTGTCGAGAAGTGGGTGCTGGATGACGTTACCAGTCCATGCATTGATGCGGGTGATCCGACGGCAAATCCTTCAGATGAAAGGATGCCGAACGGCGGCAGGATCAATATGGGTGCGTACGGCGGGATGTATTATGCGAGCATGAATGAATGGGCAATGAGCCAGGACTTCAACAGGGACGGGATTGTGGATATGGCCGACCTGGCGATATTCGCATCGGCGTGGCTGGAGCGTATGGACTGGCATGAATGATCTGTAGATCGATGTGAAATGTAAGGCCGGTGGAGCTTTGTGCCCGCCGGCCTTTTTTAAATTTGTTTAACAAAAAGGTCTCATGCTATTTTTGTTGCTTCATTTTTACCGTAGTGAGCTTTGCAGAGCAGCCTGATGAGCAGGATGGTGATCACAATTATGAATAAGACGAATGCGGTGTTCAGTATTAGAATATGTGGTTGTTTAAGAGATTGGGAAAGCTCCCAGCCGTGCTTTAATATGTGATTGATGACTTGGATCGTACCTATGATTAAAGGCAAGACGCAGAAAACCAGCAATAGTTGTGCAGCACCGAGGCTGAAGCTTCGCATCAGATATATGCCGATCGACCCAAGAATCAAAAAATGGATGATGCCAGCACCGAGTGAAATAATAGCCAAGAATGCTCCAAAGCCAATTATAGCGCTGCCTGCGAGTTTGTAGTCTCTTACATTTCCAGGTCGATATTGAATTTGGTCGCCTGTTAAACAGAAGGTGCCTTCGTTTTCATAGGTCCGCTTCTGTTCGGCTGTGGTTGGCAGGACTCTTTTCTTGAGGACCGTCCATTTTTTTATACCCGAGTTGTTTTTGAATATCGATTGCAGGTGTTTTTCGGCCTGTGATTCTTTTGACGCGACGATCTGAAAATAATGATCAATTATTCGGCCGGTTTGGTCCTGGCCTATTACTTTGAAATCGTAGCGTTCTGCGTTTGGGTGTTGGGTTTGGTGTTGTGTGTTTGCTGTCATGGTTGTGCTCCTGGAGCGTTTTTGCTGGATGAGCTTTTCGTTTTGCAGCGGTGTGCTCGCCAGATGAGTCTTGTGAGCAGGGTGACTGTGATCAGGAGCCAGGCCAGTAAGAAGGTGAGAAAGACATTTTCTTCCGTGGTAATTGTTTGCCAGGATATGGTTGCGGGATCGCGGTCGAGCAGATCATCGATCACGGCGAGGATGGATGCTGCTGTACAGAGGCTGAAAAAGGCCAGCATGACCTTTGCAAAGAGCAGGTTGCGATCATTTGATATTATAAGGCCTGCCGAGACCAGTATGACCAGTATGATTATTCCGCCGCAGAGGGCCGGTTTTGACCCCAATGCCGCGATTATGCCCAATCCTATGATGGCCCAGCCCGCGCGGTGGTAGTCCTTTTCGTAGCCGAGGTTCTGGTGGATGGGTTCGCTGTGAGCGCAGTATGGTCCTTCGGAGTTGTATTTGCGTTTTTGTTCATCGGTTGCTGGGAGTCTGCTGGTGTTCGTGCATCGCCATTCAACTGCACCGATGGGCTTGTACATGTCTTCTGCGAGGGCGTTCACCTCATCCCAGCGGGTTGCGACGACACAGATTTTGTGTTTGAAGACGCGGCCTGCTTTGTCTTGGCCGGCGGTGGACATTTCGTGCAGGCGGATGTCGTTTGGTTTTTCGTTGTTGGTGTTGGTATGCATTCGGTTCTGCCTTTAGCTGCGTTTCTGCATGAGAGTGCTTAGCATGAGGATAAGGTTTATGGATGCCCAGACTGTTATCAGGAGGGCTAGCAAGGCCAGTACTCCTTCTTTGATAAGAAAGACGACGGTTGCGAAGGCGGTTAGGGTTATGAGTATTGCGTGCGAGGCGGCGGCGCATTTGAGGCCTATGCGGCTGCCGTCGATCATCCAGATGCCGGAGATTGTTACGGGGATCGCGAGGAGCCAGGGCAGCCAGAGTGCTTCTTCGATGTATATGATCAGGGCGAGTACGCACGCTGCCATGCCGAGGATGGTGGCGGAGATGCCGCAGCCGCGACATGACTGGTCGTAGCTGGTGAACTCCATGGGCGTGTCGAGGATCACGAAGGGGCCAATCTGTTCGTATTTCGTAACTCGCTCATCGTCTGGGAGTATCTGTTTTTTGGCGGTTCGACGGATGAGGCGCATGCTGTCAACGCCTTTGGCCGATTTGAATGTGTCGGTGAGGCAGTGCTCGGCTTGTTTTTCGCTTTTTGCGACGACGCTGTAGATGTGCTCGAGCCGGAGCATGGGGCGTTGGTACTGTGCTGCTTCGGGGAATGCGTCGGGGTTTGTCGCCTGGCCGGGCTCTGTATTGTCGGTATCTTCGGGGGTTTGCTCTTTGTCGGCTGCCTGCTCGGACCATCCACCTGTTTTGCCGCGTACCAGAAAATCGTATTGCCATAGCATGTTTTGTTCTCCTGAATGATGGTTTGTTGTTTGAGAGCCTAGGCTGCGTGGTGGTTTTGGGTTTTTGTTTTGGCTGGGGGTCGGCTCGATATTAGTGATTTTATGAGGAACATCGAATTGGTGATTGCCCAGAGCCAGGTCAGGGCGGCGAAGCCGGCCATCTCGTCGGACCCGCGATCGCCCCACAGGGCCATTGCGACAAAGGCGACTACCACTGTGACGCAGTGGAGAAGGGCGGCGATCTTCAGGGCCGGTCTGCTTTTCTCGACTATCCATATGCCTGCTGCTGCGATGGCGGTGCCGAGGATGAGCGGGGCGAGGAGTTTATCTTGCAGATATGCCAGGGTGCCGAAAATGAGTATTGGGACGCTGATCGCTATGGTCGAACTGCCGATGGGAAGATAGCTTGCGGATTGGTTGACGGTGAATTCCAGGGGCTGGGCGAAGGCGATGAAAGGGCCCTGGTTGGTGTATCGTTCGTGCGATTCGTCTGCGGCGGCTATTTCCTGCTGGGCGGTGAGAGTGTAGGTGCAGGGCGGCTGGATCTCCTTGCGGTCGGTGAAGAGGGGCTTGATGATGTTGTGAGCTTCGCGTTCTGTTTTGGCGACTGCGCGGACGGTTCGCTCGAAGCCGAGGTCGGGCTGGTTGAAGTCGGGCAGGCCTTCGTCGGACCTTTTTTTGCCTCGTACGATAAATTCGTATTGCCAGAGCATTTTGTAAGACCTCCGTTAAAAGTAATCCGAAAACCCTCCTTTGGGGGCTATGTTAGCCGGTTGGCGAGGGGATTGCAATATATTTTGCTCTTGATAATAGGTTTAGGGGTTTGCAGA
The DNA here is from genome assembly GCF_002007645.1 of Anaerohalosphaera lusitana. Taxonomy (GTDB): domain Bacteria; phylum Planctomycetota; class Phycisphaerae; order Sedimentisphaerales; family Anaerohalosphaeraceae; genus Anaerohalosphaera; species Anaerohalosphaera lusitana. Next base: position 130,829 of record NZ_CP019791.1, on the reverse strand, counting down.
GAATGCGAAACTAAAAGACTTTATTGTGTTATTGCGCAATGGGCGTAGTGTTTTTCAAGGATAGATTTTGACAAAATTGGAATGCACTTTTATTGGGTGGTTTTATGGTTTATAATAGTATTTCAAGTGTTTAGTGTTTTTTTTGGTAGGGCTGGAAGATGAAAAATATGGCAGGTCTCAGTCGTCGAGAGTTTTTGAAGTCTGCATCTATTATTACGGCGTCAACATGTTTGCCGCGATTTGCTTCCGCAGCGGAGAGTAAGCGGAAAAATATTGTTCTGATCATGGCAGATGACATCGGTTTTGAGTGTTTTGGATGTTACGGCAGTGAGATGTACGATACGCCAAATATCGATCGGCTTGCAGCGAATGGGATACGTTTTACTCACTGCTATTCTCAGCCTCTGTGCACTCCCAGCCGCGTGAAACTGATGACTGGGAAGTCAAATATTCGCAATTATGTGGGTTTCAGTCTGCTTGACGGATCCCAGGAAACTTTTGCACACTTGTTGAAGTCCGCTGGCTACAAAACGTGTGTGGCGGGCAAATGGCAGCTCTATGGGGCCGAGCATTACTCTGAAGAGACAAGAGGAAAAGGTACGCTGCCAGAAGATGCCGGCTTTGATACGCACTGTCTGTGGCAGGTAGACAAGCTGGGCGGGAGGTACTGGGGGCCTCTGCTTCATATCGACGGGGCCAACAGACAGTTCCCTAAAGATGTTTATGGTCCTGACGTGTGCTGTGATCACATATGTGATTTCATAAAAAATGCTGGTGAGAAGCCGTTTTTTGCCTACTACCCAATGATACTTGTGCACAATCCATTCCCTGTGACACCCGACAGTGAGAACCCCGAAAGCAGTGATAAGCAGAAGAATTTTGCGGACATGGTCACCTATATGGACAAACTCGTCGGCAGAATTATCAATACGGTAAAGGATGAGGGGCTGGAGAAAGATACTGTGGTAATGTTCGTTGGAGACAACGGTACCAATAGGAGCATTGAGTCTAAGCTTGGTTCGCAAACGATCAGGGGCGGTAAGGGCAAGACGACAGATTACGGGACGCGGGTTCCGTTTATTTCCAGCACTCTTGGGGAAACCGGTTCGCAGGTCTGCGATGACCTTGTTGATTTCAGTGATTTCTTCCCAACGGTTGCTGGGCTTGCCGGTGCGTCAATGCCTTCAGATGTAAAAATCGATGGCTGCAGTTTTTTACCTCGATTGACGGGAGGGAAAGCCAATCCGCGTGAAGCTATTTTCATGTATTACTATCCATGGCCCATTAAAGGGTGGAAACCGGAGACCCGATTTGCTCGTGACAAACGCTTTAAGCTTTATGGCGACGGCAGACTTTACGATGTAGAGAAAGACGTGCTCGAGAAGCATCCTGTTCTTGAAAGTAGCGATACTGAAGAAACCAGGGCCGTTCGTCTGAAACTGCAAAAGGTTATGGACTCGATGCCTGATGAGCCTGAGATGATAAGGAAGAAGTAGATGGAAGCTGAAGTTGCAAAAGCTCAGCTTACGAGTACGAAGATGTAGTGGGCGGCTAAAACAGACGCACACAGTTTTTCTTTTGTTACAGTATTTTTCGGAAACTATTTCACTGCGGAGTAACTGGCAGGGTCTATTTGTGCCGCCGCCGAATTTAACAGCCGCGCCTCCGACGAACTTTCCGCTGAGTCCATTCTCGCGAACTTGTTTGGTGATATTATGCGGCTGGGTGGTGCGGTAAAAGGTTGGCGGTATATTTAAACATTGCTTTTGTTGACCGATTCAATGTGAGTAGTGTGATAAAGCTGGCTGATGGAGGTAATTGTGTCGAAGAAATGGCGAATAGATATAGCAGGTGTTTCGGTAATCGTGTGCTTTGTTCTCGTGCTTGTACTGCTGTTTAGTTATGCAAGATCGAGTCTTGATCAAGGTATATACAATCATGCGGTGGAACGGGCATTGTATTTTGCCAGAATCTTTATCGTGCTGGTTCCGGCAGGTATGCTCCTGCTGTTTTTATTTAGTGCCGTTCGAAAGCATTTTGGTATGGCAGTTGTATATTTCATTGTCACTGCCTTTATAGTGCTTCAAGTTCCTATTTTGGTTTCTCGATCCTTTAGGATGACCTATGACGTCACAAGTGGATATCTCATGACCGAAAAACTTGGGCGGGCAGTAGAGGTGTTCTGTGAAAGGCCTGAGCAGGCCGGGCTGCCTAATGAGCAATGGGTCGCAGCTTTTGTGAAATATGCCGAAGCAGAAGAAATATGGCCAAGCAATTTGGAGCGTTGCACGTTCAATGATGCAATAGAACTTACCAAGTTGAGTAGTCAGCCTGGGGATGTGTTCGTATTTGTTTTTAGCCCATACGATGAGGAAAACCCAAATGCTCAGAAGCCTCTTCTGGCAAACGTTAGCATGATCGAAGGGTGGAAGGATGATTACCTGCTGCTGTATCGCAATGACGGTGAAATCTTCAGATATCTTCCTGATGAGGATTGTTACTATGAAATAGACCGTTCGGCCTGGCCGTTAGGTGGTCAATGAACAGTTTAATATGAAAGACTGTTTTGGGCCATTCGTACATCAAGCAGGACGGGCCACCGTTTATCCGACCAGTCAAGTCTTTCAATTTCTTGGACTACTTCAATCGGTACCGTTGTGCTTTTGTCAATCACTAATCGTGGTCGCACTGTATAGCGGCATGAAGACGATTTTTTGTTCCGGCAGTTCATTGAAAGTTCCGCTGTAAAGCACAATGCCCTCGGGGCAGTTTGAATATTTGGCAAGCATAAGGTGAAGGCTTTTCAGACTTCCGCCTGCGCCGGATTTGACCTCGACGGGATATATCTGACCGTTACGAACTGCGAGGTAATCCACTTCAGCGCTGCTTCCGCGTGCTTGTCTTGCCCAATAGTAAAGTTCGGAGCCATCTTTTGCCAGCAGTTCCTGTGCGACAAACTGTTCGGCTAAAATGCCTCGATACATAGCCAGAAGGTTTTTCTGTTTCAGTTCCAGTTCAACGGGAACCTGGCACAATCGCTGCAAAAGACCGATGTCCAGTATTGCGGCTTTAAATTTCTTTTGGTTGGCACTAGCCCCCAGTGGCAGGCCTGATGGGTCACAGGAGGGGATTTTATGAATGATTTTGGCCTTTACCAGCAGGTCAAACGCTTTATGGTTCATCTGCCCCGAGTGAGCGGCATTTAGCCGGGTATATTTCAACTGCTCGCCGATGCTTTTAGCTACATTGAGAAAAACGGAGTCCAGGCAGGTAATGTCGATGCTGGGGGTGTATTTCGAAAAATCATCGCGATATGAATCGAGTATTTCCGATTGCACATTGAACGCCTCGATCATCGAATTGGAATCTCGATAGGTCTTTACACATTCAGGCATGCCGCCGACAAAAAAATAGCTTTTCAGTTCACTGAGTATCTTTCTCTGAATTTCCGGAGCGACTTCAGATGGGGGTTTCAGCATAAACTCCGCCATGGTTTCTTTGCCCATTGCGAGCAGATATTCATAGAATGTCATCGGATGCATGTACAGATACTGCACACGTCCGACCGGAATAGATATTTCGCCAAAAGCAAACTCCAGAAGCGAACCTGCTGCAACTACATGCAACTCGGGCATCTGCTCATAGAAATACCGCAGGGCCATGATAGCTCGGGGGCAGGCCTGGATCTCATCGAAGAAAAGCAGCGTTTTGCCGGGAATGATCCTGCCTGACTCCAGTTCCAAATAGGGCAGTATGGTCTCAGGGTCAAGATCGCCTTCAAAATAGTTATGAATATCGCGTCGTTTTTCCAGGTCAATTTTGACGAAACTGTCAAACTGCCTGGCCAGAAAGTTCTCAACCAGCCATGTTTTGCCCACCTGACGTGCACCTCGGATAATCAAAGGCTTACGCCGTGATGAATCTTTCCACATTAAGACCTGTTTTTCAACTGCTCGTTTCAAAAGCAAACCCCTATAAAAGCTAATATCTAACTTCAATATAACAACTAATCGTAGAAAGTCAAGGTTGTTTCGTGTTTGGAGAAGTATAAATGCAAGGTTGTTTTGTTTCTTGGGGGGGGGTGGGGCGGTGATTGTTTGGGCTAGAAGGTCGGTTGGCATCGGTGATTTGCTCTTGATGCTGCTCTTGTTGATGGGGGGGGAACTTATCCGAGGAGTACGAAGATGTAGTGGGCGGCGACGCCGGCGGTTATTCCTCCTATTGTGTGTGAGAGGATGGCTTTTAGTGTTAGTTTTCGGTAGCCGAGTGCGTCCATCATGGCGACGTGTGTGGAGAGGTAGCCGGACCAGCACATTCCCATGGCGGTGAAGACGGCGATTTCGTTTGGGCCGATGAGGTTTTCGGCGAGCATTCGGGGGATGAGGCTGAGGGCGGCGCCTGCTGCTCCGAGGCTGGTGAGGGGGAAGGCGATCGCGTCGGGGGATTCGAAGCCGAAGAGGAGCTGCATGGGTTTGGCGAACAGGGCGCCGATCTTCGAGAGGACGGGGATGCCCTGGTAGGCTGAGCCGTCGTAGCCGTTGTGGCCCGCGTCGAATGTGAGCATGAGTACGAGTGTGCAGACGACGAGTACGCCGGGGACGATCTGGGCGCCCATTTTGAGTCCTTCTTTGCCGCCCTCGAGGACGGCTTCCATTGCGCGCTGGAGTACGCCGCCTTCGCGGATCTGGCGGTATCGGAGGATGGCAGGGTCGCCGTCGGATTCTATGTGGTAGCCGTTGCCGTTGAATTCGTGTTTGCAGAAGGCGAGCATGATGCGTGTGGAGACGATAGAGCCGACGACCGCGCCGACGTTGCCGATGATGGCTTCGCGGAAGAATCCCTTGCTCATCATGAATGCGGTGAGGACGAGGCCCATGCCGAAGCTGGTGCCGAAGTTGGTGAGGGCGGGTTTCTGGTATTTTTTGAAATAGCGGATGAATTCCTTGTCGTTTGCGAGGGCGATGACGGCGGGGTTGTCGGACATGTATGTGCTGACGGCGCCCATGACGGCGGCGCCGGGCAGGCCCCAGAGGAGGCGGATGAAGGGGGCGAGTATCCAGTTGAGCATTGCGAGGATGCCGAACTCGCTGAGGAATGCTCCGAATCCGCCGGCGAGGACGGAAATGGATACGATCAGGAGTACGGTGTTTATGAGCAGGTCGTGTGCGGTTTCCATGACCGTCGAGCAGAAATTGGAGACGCCCATTACGGTGCCGAAAAAGCAGAATACGGCAACGCAGCCGAAGGTGAGCAGGACGGTTTTGTAATCGAATGCCCGGACCGTTCGTGTGTTCTCAGCCATTTTGAGCCAACCCTTTTACAGGTTCGCGCGGGTTGCTGCGAGACGTCTCGGAACAGATCCGCGCGAGAATTTGTCGCGGCCTTGTAACATGCGGAAATAGCCTGTGCAACTGCAAAAAAGGGGATTTTGCAATAATATTACCCGCCTTAAAACCACCATAAATGATTGGCTCTGCTGATAAAAATGACTGTTGCGGAGGTATGGTTTTGTATGGTTTTTCAGGGGCTTAAACGGCTGGGCATGGATTGGGGGATCGGACCGGTTGATGGGTCCAAAAAAAGAACCGGCCCAGTTGGAAAGACCAGGCCGGACGGTATATTTTAGTGCATTTATCTGGTCAGAGCAGAAATGTGCCTGGGCGTTTTATTTTTCGCCCTTTGCGTTTTTCATCCATTCGGGCCAGTCAGGGTAGTCGCCATTAGTGTCATAGGTCTTGTGCCACTTGAGGTCCCAGAGGGCCTTGAAGCCGACTTCTTCGACGTGGCTGTCCATGAAAAGCACGTTGATAGCCAGGTCATGTCTGTCAACAAGATAGCGGCCAGTCGGATAGTTAACAGACTTTGTTATTTCGTCCCTGGTTGGGGGAACATCGTCGCTCATGTGACGTTCACTAAATCCTCCACCCCACCGCCAGCCTTCCATGAACAGCGGTATATTGTTACTTTGTTTCTGGCCTGTTCTCTCCCAGAGACCTTGTATCCCACTTGTGGTACTAGAGGCATAGTTGTTAATTGCATAGCTGTTTCTGTAAATTCTACCGTCGGATGCAGTTTCCTCCCAAATCCATGTGTGCGGGTCAGTCGCGCCTTCTGTCTCTTTGCCTTTTTTGGTCGAAGGACATACGGAGATCTGTTCATCATCTACGTTTGCGCCTCCGTAGTATGATTCCATCGAGATAATCCATGTGCCGCTGGGATTGCCGGGTGTTCTATTGTCACTCCAATGGGGCGGCAAGGTTCCGTTGTAATCGTTTGTGTAGAGCGCGAAGAGAGTGCCCCACTGCCGGATGTTAGATCGGCAGATGACGGCTCGGGCCTTTTCTTTTACCATGCCCAGTGCGGGCATCATGATCGACAGCAGGAGTGCGATGATGGCTATTACGACCAGCAGTTCGATGAGAGTAAAAGCTTTTTGCTTTCTTTTGGACTTCATAATTATTGCTCCGCAAAAAATTCTATTAATTTGCCCGCATCTTAACCTAACCAATATGATAGGAATTTAGTTGCCAGCATTGGTGCTATAAATATTGAAAACCAGAGAAAAAGCGGCATTGATGAAAAAATTCTACCCGATTCTTCGAAAAATGTCAAAATTACGATCATCATCCTTTACCGTGAGGGCAGCTCCAGTTTATCCACTCGCTCAAAGCTTTTGTGCCATTTTAGCGACCACATATCCTCGAGATCAACGCGTTCTGCGTGTGCGTCGGCGAAAACGACGTTGGTGGCCATGCCGTGGCGGTCCAGCAGAAGTCTTTCTATCGAGTCGCTCATGGGCAGGTTATCACCCTTGCCGTCTCCCTGTAAATTGACGAGTTCTGTGGAAGTTTCTGCTTCTTCTGATGTTGGTGATACACGAAGAAAGCCTCCGTCTGCGAGAATGGGTGCATCACTTTTGGCCTCGCTGATATTTTCGTAAGCGTTCGCATTGCCGGTATTACTCATCATCCAGTTGCTTGCGATGTAAGAGCCTTGTGTGTAACTGCCGTCATCGCCCTGATCCGCAGATCTTCGCCATTCCCAGCACATATCAGCTCTGCCGTATCCGCCCCAACCGAAACTGTTGTTACCTGCATCGCTCCACGGTTTTGTTGAAGGGCACACCAGTACTTCCATTGCACCTTCGGCGGAACCTCTGTTATCGGCAAAGTTACTGCTCGAAAAATATGGGGCGATCTTGTAGAACCAGAAATAGGCGGATTCGTGGTTCAGGTTTGTGCCGTCATGGTCGTTTGCATAGAGGGTCCATGCCAGACCCCAGTCGCGTACCTGGCTTTGGCAGACGACTGCCTTTGCTTTTTCCTTAACTATCCCCAGTGCCGGCATCATTATAGATAGAAGGAGTGCAATAATGGCGATTACTACAAGTAGTTCTATCAAAGTAAACGCTTTTGGTCTATCTTGTCTTCGCATGGTTCTCTCTCCCGAAATAACCTCTCTCTTTCCGCAAAAAGCGGGATATTAACGCTCTTCACATATAAACAGGCGGCAGATGCGGCAGATTAGTGCTGAAAATGCAGTTTTTTTGAAAAAGTCCATCAGTTACCCTTTAGGAGTAGTGCAAAAAGGATATCGATAGGTCTTTACTTTATGGGCGTTATTCGATAAAATCGCCTTCGATTGCAGCTATATAGGGAGTTGTGAGGTCGGAAATGATTTTCTGCCGCTTCGTATTAGCGGAATAATCGGCTGCGCAAAGATAATTTTACAAACGCTGAAAGAATACCATGGAAACACTGAAGATCTACGATACGACGTTACGAGATGGAATGCAGGCCGAGGGCGTGAGTTTTTCGCTCGAGGATAAATTGCTGATCGCCCGCCGGCTGGACGAGTTCGGGCTGGATTATATCGAGGGCGGGTATCCGCTGAGCAATCCGAAGGAAGAGGCGTTTTTCAAGCAGGTCATGGAGATGGATCTGGCGAACGCGAGGATATGTGCTTTCGGCAATACTAAACGCAAGGGCGTGAAGGTCGAAGAGGATACTTGCATGCGGGCACTGCTGGACTGCGGCGCGCCGGTGACGACGATCGTGGGCAAGAGCTGGGATATGCATGTGACGGATGTGCTGCGGTGTTCGCTGGAGGACAACCTGAAGATCGTGGACGAATCGGTGCGTTATCTGAAGTCGCAGGGGCGCGAGGTTGTTTTTGACGCTGAGCATTTCTTTGACGGCTATAAGGCGAATCCTGAGTACGCGATGAAGGTTGCGGCTGCGGCTGCTGAGGCGGGTGCGGATGCGCTTGTTCTTTGCGAGACCAACGGCGGATGTCTGCCGCAGGAAGTTTTCGATATCACCGAGGCTGTTTGCAAATCGTTCCCGGGCGTTACGGTGGGAATGCATGCTCACAATGACAGTGATTGTGCGGTGGCGAATTCCGTTACGGCTGTCGCTGCCGGGGCACGTCACATACAGGGTACGATCAACGGGCTGGGCGAGCGGACGGGCAATGCGAATCTGTGCACGATCATTCCGAACCTGGCGTTCAAGATGAGTTTCCCGGCGCTGAAGAAGGATAAGAGAAAAGCGATGACGGCGCTGAGGCGGCTGTATAATCTGCCAGCGACGGATAAGAAGGCCATGTCGGAAAATCTTCGCTTTACGAGTGAGGTGGTTTACGGTCCTGAAAAGCGGAGCATCGGTTCAACGATAAAGAATATCGGTCAGGGCGGTCAGGATGTCGAGAAGGTGCGGGCCGCGATCGATAACAATCTGGAGATAATCGCAAGTGACGAGGGCAAGCTTGCTGCGGCGCTGAAGAACTGCTTCGATGTGCTGCCGGGCAAGGATCTGACCAAGCTGACGGAGCTGAGTCACTTCGTGTTCGAGATCGCGAATCTGTCGCCGATCACGTCGATGCCTTATGTTGGTGAGAGCGCGTTCGCTCACAAGGGCGGGCTGCATATCGATGCACTTCGCAAGAACGAAACGACTTATGAACACATCAGCCCGGGGCTGGTCGGTAATGAAAGGCGTTTCCTCATCTCGGAGCTTTCGGGTTCGGCGAATGTGCTGGCGAAGCTCGAACGGCGCGGCCTGGCTCAGGACAAGGAGCTTGCACGCGGGCTGCTCAAGCAGGTGCAGGACATGGAGAACGAGGGGTATCAGTTCGAGGCTGCGGAAGCGAGTTTCGACATACTGATCAAGAAGGCGCTGGGGCAGTATCGGCCCGCGTTCGATCTGGAACGGTATCACGTTACGATGGAGCAGCGGCCGAGCGGTGAACGGATCACCGAGGCGACCGTCAAGCTGCAGGTGGATGGAGTGACCGAGCATACGGTGAGTGAGGGTGACGGGCCGGTTAATGCGCTGGACCTTGCGTTGCGTAAGTCGCTTGAGAATTTTTATCCGCAGCTCAAGGATGTTCGGCTGATCGATTATAAGGTGCGGGTGGTCAATCCACGTGCCGCGACCGCTGCCCGTGTGCGGGTTGTTATCGAATCGCGCGACAGCGAGAGCATCTGGGGGACGGTCGGTGTTAGTGAGAACCTGGTCGACGCTTCTTGGAAGGCGCTGGTGGACAGTATCGAGTATAAACTGCTCAAGGACGCGAATGCACTGGATACGAAAGAAAGCTGATTAGAAGCAGTTTTGAAACAGCTTGTAGTATAGTCCGGGCTTAACAGAAATATTGAATTGCGAACAGGCAGGGAGTGTAGACATGAATGCAGGCAGGTATAACCGTCGTGATTTTTTGAAGCTGGCGGGTTTTGCTGCGGGTGCGGCGGTGACCGGGTGTACGGGAGCTGCGCAGAATGCTGGGAGCAATGGCGGCAAGTCCGGCAAGCCGTTGAATTTTGTATTTATTCTGGCTGACGATCTGGGGTGGAAGGATCTGGGCGTTTACGGCAGTGAGTTTTATGAGACGCCGAATATTGACCGGCTTGCAAGCGAGGGGATGCTGTTTACGGACGGCTATGCAGCGTGTCCGGTATGCTCGCCGACGCGAGCGAGCATCATGGCGGGCAAGTATCCGGCGCGTATGGATACGACCGACTGGTTCGGTGCGCCTCAGCCGCATAATGTGCGCGGGCACTGGCTGAAGAAACCTTTGCTGCCTGCTCCTTACGTGCCGCAACTGCCTCTTGAAGAGGTTACGATCCCGGAAGCGTTGAAGCAGCACGGTTACAAAACATTCTTTGCGGGTAAGTGGCATCTTGGCCATGAGGGTTTTTATCCTGAGGATCAGGGGTTTGATGTTAACATCGGCGGTTATTTCCGCGGAGGGCCTTACACCGGTAAGCGCTACTTTTCGCCTTATGATAATCCCAAGATGGAGAACGGGCCCGAGGGCGAGCATCTGCCGATCCGCCTGGGTAAGGAGACCGCCAAGTTCGTAACTGAAAACAAAGAGAGGCCTTTCCTGGCGTACCTGTCTTTCTATTCGGTGCATACGCCTTTGATGACGACGGAGGAGCTGAAGAAGAAGTATCAGCAGAAGAAAAAGGAAATGGGGCTGGAGGCTGAGTGGGGCAAGCAGGGCGAACGGCGAGAAAGACTCGTACAGGAGCATGCTGTGTATGCCGGGATGGTCGAGGCGATGGATACGGCGGTTGGTATCGTGCTGGATGAGCTCGAAGAGCAGGGTCTGGCTGAGAATACGGCAGTGATGTTCATGTCGGACAACGGCGGGCTGAGTACGTCGGAAGGGCATCCGACGAGCAATGTGCCGCTGCGTGCGGGCAAGGGATGGATCTACGAAGGCGGGATACGTGAGCCGTGGATCGTGAAGTGGCCGGGCGTTACGAAGCCGGGAAGCACGTGTGATGAGCCGGTTATCAGTACGGACTTTTATCCGACGATGCTGGATATGGCGGGACTGCCTTTGATGCCGGAACAGCATAAGGACGGGGTTAGTATTGTGCCTTTGCTCGAGGGCGGTGATTCGCTGGATCGGGAGGCGATCTTCTGGCACTATCCGCATTACGGGAACCAGGGCGGTAGTCCGTCAGCAGCGGTTCGGGCGGGTGAGTACAAGCTGATCGAGTGGTATGAGGATGACAGTGTTGAGCTGTATAATCTGGAGAAGGACATCAGTGAGGAGCATGACCTGTCGGAGAAGATGCCAGAGAAGACGGCAGAGCTTCGCATGATGCTGCACGAATGGCAGGAAGAGGTGGACGCGAAGATGCCGAAACGGAATCCGAATGCCGCGGAGTGAATAAGGTTCGTCATAGGATTCTGGGAACACCAGTTGGGCCGGGGCACGCAAAGGGTGACTGTCCCTAGTTTGTTAGGGTGACTGTCCCTACTTTGTTTTTAGTTTATGGGCAACAAAAAAAGAGCAGCAGATCATCCAGGATGATTATAGTGGAGGCCTTTGCGGCCTCCTTTTTTGCGCGCAGCATGTTATTTTTACAGCAGTTGTGTCTCAACAAGTCCCATCGTACATACAAATTCTTGTATTGGGAGGCGACTTTAGGTATAATGCTGTACTGGTGTCAGTATTTGTTCTTGGGTCAATCGTTTTTGGAGTAGCGTGATGAAAGTTACACTTACCCGGTCCTCGCCGTTTGCGGTTGTCGTGTTGTCGGCTTTTCTGTTTTTTAACGGTCCTGTGTTCGCGGGCAGTCTTGAGCCAACCAGTCCGCCTGGGCCCACCATGAAGACGCTTGACGAGATAGAGCCGGGTATTCCGATCTCGCAGGAAGACCTGCCGCTGGTGATCGATCAGCCGGGGACCTACTATCTGACTGAGAATCTGCAATATAATCAGACTCTCGGCACAGCAATCTCGATCAATTATACTAGTGCCGTGTTGGACATGAACGGCTATACGCTTAGAGGGATGAACACGGGCACTGCACACGGAGTAGCTACATATCGCGCAGATGCGGTTGAAATTCGCAACGGCAGCGTCTCTAATTTTTCCATTGGGGTGTTTGGTGATTTCTTTACGGATAACTGCCGTTTGACAGATCTCAATGTCTCCGGAAATATCAACCGGGGGATCAGCTTGGGCGGGGGACATGGGAATCTGGTCAGAAGGTGCACGGCTTCATTCAACGGTCAAGCCGGTATTTACGCTTACAGCAGCACCACCATAACCGAATGTATGGCGTCGAACAACGCGGGCCAGGGTATAACGGGAGGTATATCCAACACGGTCCGCAACTGCATAGTCAAAGATAACAAGTGGCGTGGAATAGCTGTCGGCGATCACTCGATTATCGAGGGTAACACCTGCATGAACAATATCGATGTTGGTATTTATGTCGGGAAGGGAAGCGTGGTCAGGGGCAATTGCGTAAAAGGCAGCAGCGTTCATGGAATAGCAGTTACCTACGGATGTACCGTAACCAACAACACGGCGTATGAAAACGGCAACATCGGTATCCACGGGGGCAACGGCGGGACCATTATCGGCAACACAGCATATGGCAATCAGAATTTCGGCATAGCCGGCGCGGCCGGATGCCTGATCAGCGACAACACTTCCCGCAACAATGTCAAGGACGGTATATACGCGGGCAATGACTGTACCGTGAAAGACAACAACTGCTTCAACAACGGCCTTGAAGGGGACGGGGCGGGTATTCGAGCACTTTCGAACAATCGCATCCAGGGCAATCACGTGACAGGAAACGATCGCGGGATCGATATTGATTCGACGGGTAATCTGATCGTGCAGAACAGTGCCCGTTCGAATACGACTGCGTACACCATTGTCGGGGGCAATACCGTTGGGAGTATAACTTCCGATCCGACGACCGCGGGTCCGTGGGCAAACTTCAGCTATTGAGGGTGAGCGATGCGTACCGGACTAATTATCTTAATGCTTGTCATGTTGGCTGGTGCTTCTGCGTGGGCAACGAATATAGATCCATATGATGAAGAAGAGCAGTACGTATGGTCGGAAAACGTCGGCTGGATCGACGCTAAGGCGAACGGTGACGGTATGGAAGTTACCAGCGGCAAAGTCATGGGCTACTTGTGGAGTTCGTCTGTGGGGTGGATAAATCTATATCCGCGTTCGTCGGATCCGGCAGTCGGGGTGAAAAATGACGGGCAGGGGAATCTGTCCGGTCTGGCGTGGGGCGAGAACGTCGGCTGGATCAATTTTGATCCCAAGGTCCCGAATTCAAAAGTTGATTACGGGGTGAAGATCGATGCCGATGGTTATTTCTCCGGCTGGGCGTGGGGGGAGAACATCGGCTGGATCAATTTCAACAGCGCCTCGCTGGCTCCATATGGAGCAAGGGTGTGCATTGTGAAGCTGGAGGATCTCGAGCGGTTTGCAAGTCAATGGCTGCGATCGGGCTACATCTATGCGGCTGATCTCAATCGTGACTACCAGGTGGACTTTGCGGATTTTGCATTGTTTGCGAAACTGTGGCTCGATTACTGTCCGTGCGACTGGGGACTGAAATAGCGGTATAAGCAATGAAGTTGTCGGTGCTTATCGGTGCAAAACATGCCGTCAGTCTTAGTTTGCTTTTGCCCATTCTAGCATTCTTGGTTTGATGTGGTCGGTGAAGATTATTTGTGCTGCGGCGACTATTGGTATTGCCAGGAGCATTCCGAGCAGGCCCGCGAGTGTGCCGCCGGCGAGGACCGCGAAGAGTACCACGCCTGGGTGGATGTTGAGTTTTTCGCCCTGCAGGTATGGTGTGAGCAGCCAGCCTTCGAGCATCTGTGCGACGCCGTAGACGACGGTGGGCCAGACGATGGCTCCTGCGATGCCGTTCTGAGCTTCGAGCACGTTTAGCAGCACGGCAGCGATCCAGCCGATGCCTGCTGCGTAGGGTATGATGCTTAGCAGGCCGGAGATGACGCCGAGCAGGAACCAGTAGGGTACGCCTGCAATGGCCCAGCCGATAGAGAACATGGATCCGAGTATGAGAGCGACGAGCAGGCGTGTTCTCAGGAATGCGTAGGCTGCGTCGTTTATCTTGTTGAGTGCTGTCATTGCCTCATCCCTTTTCGAGGCCGGCAGGAATTGGGTGAACCACTGGGCAAACGGGCCGAGGTGCATGGAGAAGATCACGAAGAATACGAGCATCAGCGTGATATACATGAGCACGTAGGTGGACGAAGCGAAGAAATTGCCCAGAACGTCGAGGGATCTCATTGTGCCTTTGACGATGAAGGGCAAAAGCTTTTTCGGGTCCTGGGAATACTTTTCGATCTGATTTCGAACCTCGTCGCCCAGTTGGAACTCTTCGGTTATGGGGCTTATTACCCGTTCGGTGTAATCGGGCAGATTCTGCAGGAAGTTGGATGTCTGGTTTATCGCTACGGGCAGGAGCCAGACGGTGAAGCCGGCGAAGATGGCTGCGGTCAGCAGGATCAAGGCGACGACGGAGAGCCAGGCAGGCCAGGACCAATGTTTATCGAGCCATGAGATAAGCGGGTGAAAGACGTAGGCAAGCAGCAGGGCTATGAAGACGGGCATGAGTAGTCCGCGAAGCAGCCACATGAAAAAGACCGCGAGGACGAGCAGGGCAAAAAGTGCGATCGCAGTGAAAGTGGAGTTGGGGCCGCTGAAGCGACATGCATCAGATCTATTTCTTTGGTCAGCCATGGTCAATCTCTCTGATACTTTCTGTGTCTGTTTTTGCTGTCATACACTGCTAAGAATACACTAAACCACTCGGATGTAAACAAAGAGTTTTGTGGTTTGCCGGCCTTCGAAAATCTACCAGTGGCATATTTTGAACGCGGCCTTTGCGTTTTGGCTGTATATTTCATACAATCGGCGTAATCTAAGGTCGATATTTGGAGATTAATTATGGATAGACGAACGTTCATTTCAACCGGCGTTGCTGCAGGTGCAGCAGCGGTAACCGCAACTTCTTCATCCGTGCTGGGGGCCGAGGAAAAGCAGCCTGCTCCGGGCAAATTCAAGCTTGGCTATGCGCCTTCGCTTGGTGTTTTCAAGGAGCATGCGGGTACGGATCCGATCGAGCAGATCAAATTCATGGCGGATCAGGGGTTTACGGCGATTTTTGACAATGGGCTTATGCGGAAGCCGCCCGAGCTGCAGAAGAAGATCGCCGCGGAACTTGCCAAACATGAGATGCAGATGGGGCCTTTCGTTCTGTATGCCGATTTCGGGACCGAATCGATGGTTACCGGCAAGAAGGAAGACCGCGATATGCTGGTAAATCGCGTGAAAGAGGGCGTAGAGGTTGCGAAACGAACCAACTGTAAGTGGGCGCTGATGGTGCCGGGGCGGTACAATCAGCGGACCGACTGGGGTTATCAGACCGCGAACGTGGTAGATACGATGAAGGCGTGCGCGGAAGCATGTGAAGGGTCGGAGATGGTCATAGTGCTCGAACCGCTGAACAAGCTGAACCATCCGGGGCTGTTCCTTACAAAGATGCCCCAGGCTTATCAGATATGTAACGCGGTTGATCATCCGGCGTGCAAGATCGTGGATGACGTCTATCATCAGCAGATCACAGAGGGCGATCTGATCCGCAATATTGACAAGGCGTATGATCAGATCGCGGCGTTCCACCTGGGCGACAATCCGGGCAGGCGGGAACCTGGTACGGGTGAGATCAACTTCAAGAATATTTTCAAGCATCTTTACAAGAAGGGCTATAAGGGTGTGCTGTGCATGGAGCACGGGCGAAGCAAGAAGGGAAAAGAAGGCGAAAAGGCACTGATCGAGGCCTATCGCGAGGCGGACAGCTTCGAAGTGTGAGTACGCATCCGCTGAAGGACCTGATCCCAGATTAAGGGCAAGGGCGTTAAAAGGATAGGCGCGGCAGATGTTGGCCTCGCGAATGTTTCATGATGTCAAAATGGAAGGGTATGATATGGCAGCGGCAAACATTGGTCGTCGTGATTTTCTCAAGGGCGCAGCGGCAGCAACAGGTCTGGTGATACTTCCCAGCGGGGTACTTGCGGGGGAGAACGCTCCTTCCAACAAGCTCAATATCGCGCTGATCGGCTGTGACGGCAGGGCGCGGGCGCATTACGGCGTGCTCAAGGGTGAGAACGTGGTTGCGCTGTGTGATGTGGACGAGGAGCATATCGCTCATGCGGCGAAGACTTTTCCAAATGCGAAACATTATGTAGACTGGCGGAAGTGTCTCGAGCAGAAGGATCTGGATGCGGTAGTTTGCTGTACGCTGGACCATACGCATGCTTTTATTGCGAACTGGGCGATGAACCGTGGGCTGCATGTTTACTGTGAGAAGCCGTTGGCGAATACCGTGGAAGAGGCTCGGGTGGTGCGTGATACGTATCTGAAGAATCGCGGCAAGATCGCGACGCAGGTGGGTACGCAGAGGCACCAGTATCCGAATTTTGAACGGGTTCGCGAGCTGATCCGTGACGGTGCGATAGGTGAACTGCAGGATGCACGAGCGTGGGGGAACCGGCAGCTTCGCAAGGACGGTTATCTGCCTGGCAAGGGCAAGCCGCCGAAGAATCTGCATTATGATCTGTGGCTCGGGCCGGCGCAGCACCATCCGTACAATCCGGGCTATTTTGACGGTCGGCCGGGTGCGAATTGTCTGAACTGGAACATGTACTGGGATTTCGGTACGGGCCAGGTCGGGGATATGGGCAGTCATACGATGGATATAATATGGAACGCCATCGATGCGGGCCGCCCTGAGACTGCTGAAGCGAAAGGCGAGAAGTATGATCCGGAGGTGACGCCGGTGGAACTGCAGATGACGTGGCGGCATCCGGCGAATGACTGGCGGGGCCCGATCAACGTCATGTGGTATCAGGGCGGGATGATGCCTAATTCGCCGCGCAAGTACGTCAATCTGAACCGGATAGGTCACGGTGCGATGTTCAAGGGCACTAAGGGCTTTATCGTATGCGATTTCAACTCCAGGCTGGTCATACCGTGGGGGCCGGATGCGGATATGACGTATTTCGAGCCTCGCAAGGAAGAAGAGGTTGCCGAGCCGATGGGGCACTTCCAGAGGGAGTGGATAGATGCTTGCAAAGGCGATCTGAAGACTTCGTGTGATTTTGATTATGCGGGTTTGATGATCGAGCAGATGATGCTCGGGCTGGTGGCGTATCGTGCGGGCGAGAAGATCGAATACAACGGCGAAACTGGCCGAACAAATAATGCCAAGGCAAACAGTCTGTTAGCTAAAGAGTACCGCAAGGGCTGGACGCTGAGCGGCTAGCAGGGTGGGTCAGGTCCGTATGAGGCCGGAAAATCTGGTCCTTTTTAAAAAAATGGCATCCTTCGCAGTTTTTTTGGAAGAGAAGCTGCGAAATAAACGTCTTGTTTTTACAGATGTCGAAACGGCAAGGCGAGGGTGCTGGCCTGTCCGACTCTGAACGGCCGCATGGGCGTGCGGTTATGGGTATACGTTTGAAAATTGATAGTTTAAACGGAGAAGATGTAAATGGAGCGAAATATCAGCACCCCACGGTCTTTTTCAAGACGTGATTTCATCAAAGCAACTTCTGCGGTATCATTGGCCGCGGTGGCTGGGCCCGCAAGCGTGTTCGCGGCGGGCGAAGAGAAGATCCGCGTTGGTGTGATAGGCTGCGGCGGACGCGGGACAGGAGCCACTATCGATTGTCTTCGGGCCGATCCGGCGGTCGAGGTGGTCGCGATGGGCGATCTTTTCCAGGATCGTCTTGACGGCTCGCTGAGGCGGCTGAAGAAGGATTTTGCTGACCGCGTCAAGGTTACTCCTGAGACCATGTTTACGGGCTTTGACAACTACAAGAAGGTCTGTGCCATTGAAGAAGTGGACCTTATTGTCACTGCCGCACCTCCGCATTTCAGGCCGATCCACCTTGAAGAATGTGTCCGTCAGGGCAAGCACGTGTTTATGGAAAAGCCCGTATGCGTGGATGCTGTAGGGGCAAGGAAGGTGATCGAGGCTTCCAAGCAGGCTAAAGCCAAGAAGCTGGGTATCGTTGCCGGTACGCAGCGGAGACACCAGGCGAGCTATATCGAGGCCATGAAGCGTATCCATGACGGTGCGATCGGTGAGATAGTCGGCGGGCAGTGCTACTGGAACATGGGCGGGCTGTGGGTGAAGGAAAAGAAACCCGAATGGTCCGAGATGGAATGGCAGTGTCGGAACTGGCTGTATTTCACCTGGCTGAGCGGCGATCACATTGTCGAGCAGCACGTGCACAATATCGATGTGATCAACTGGGCCATGGGCGGGCCGCCTAAAAAGGCCATGGGTATGGGCGGCAGAGAGGTCCGTACCGAGGACAAGTACGGCAATATTTTCGATCATTTCGCGATCGAGTTTGAATACGACAACGGCGCCCGAGTTATGAGCATGTGCCGGCAGACGCCTAATACCGCGACCCGGGTTAGTGAACGGCTGGTGGGTACGAAGGGCGTTTCGGATCCGCGACAGTGGATCAGCGGCGAGAATGAATGGCGATTTTCTGGTGAGGCGAAGAATCCGTACGTGGTGGAACACGCTGACCTTATTGCGAGTATTCGTGCGGGGGAACCGCTCAACGAGGGACAGCGGGTGGCTGAGAGCTGTTTGACCGCTATTATGGGTCGCATGAGTGCGTACACGGGCAAGGCTTTGAGCTGGAAATGGCTCGTAAACGCATCCAAGCTTGATCTTTCACCGGAAGCATACGAGTTCGGACCTGTGGAGACCCGTCCGGCGGCAACACCCGGTAAGACTCCGCTTATCTGAGGAGATCGTTAATAGCAGTACTGAAAATGGCGATTTTCCCGAAAAAAATGGCGGATACAGCAAAAAATTTCACCTGATCCGCCCATAAAAACAACCGTAACATCGCGCAGAGGCCGTTGGGAGACATTTTTATGTTTCCTGCGGCCTTTTTTTATAGATATGTATATACCACCATTGTTATAATGTTAATCGGAAGAAAGACATAAGATAATGATGAACCAGCCAGCCGGTTTCCGACTGGCGCAGAGGGAGGGAACATGAGAATCAACATCCTTCTATCAGTTATGGCGTTGCTTGCGTTTGCCGGCACCGCAGCTGCCGGGCCTTATTTCGATCTCGGCCCGCAAAAAGCAGATGTTTCATTGTCTCTTGATGAAGTGCCGCCTGTAGCGGAGCCTCTGCCGAGGGCGGATGAATATGTATTCGTGCCGCGTATGGCAGAAGATCCGAATACGACGGGCGCTGTAAATGAAAACAGCCAGAGCACGAGCGATACTACGCAAACCGTGGCAGATCTTTCGGTTCCTGAAAGTCTGTTCCAGGAATTCGACGACGCCGATGCGACGGGTGAAGCTACTGCTGGCGGTTCGAATCTTGTGCCGTCCACCGGTTTCTATCCCGGCCGTGGTATCAGCCCCGCAAGTGGGGGAACGCCCATCTACTTCGGCGGCGATGATGATGATCCGTTCTACCCTGTCATTCCTGAGCCGGCAACGATTGCGCTGCTGGGTATTGGTATGCTTGGTATGTCGGCAACGCGCAAGTGTAAAGTACGATAATAAGTTAAAATCTCCTCGTTACATATAGCTCGGTCGGGTTCGTTCAGTTCCCCCTTTCCGAACCCGACACCCGCCCACGTTCTGCGTGGGCTTTTTTTGCGCGCATATCTTGAATAATGCAGGGTGAAAACCCTTTTGCTGAGCCGGGAAAGTTAAGGTTTTGAGGGGCAGGCAGTTCTATCCGGGTGCAAATCATTCCAACCATAGCTTGCGGGCACCTCAAACAATTCATTTTGGCGGTTATTTCTACAGGTCGCGGGATAAAATCTACAAATGTATTCATCATGGATTGGTTTTATATGCTGGACAATCGAGCATGGACGTGTTAGATTCAGTACAGTTTAAGTGTCTGGATACCTATGGCGACCAAGGTTGTCGCTTGGATAGTTAGTTGGGCACAAGAGTTTGCAACGAGATGCGAGGTATTTATGAGAATGACACTGAACTCACTGATGAGCATACTGCTGCTTGCGGGGGGTGTTTTTCTTTCGGGCTGTGAGAATGCCTATTATGGGGTGATGGAACGTTTCAACGTCGAAAAACGCGATATACTCGTTGACCGCGTTCAGGCGGCACGCGACAGTCAGAACGAAGCGAAAGACCAGTTCCGGTCCGCACTGAGTCAGTTCGAGGCTGTTGTCGACTTCGAAGGCGGTGAGCTGGAGGAGATGTACGACGGTATGAAGCAGGAGTATGATGCAAGTCAGGATGCCGCAAACAAACTCAGCTCACGTATCGATAAAGTGGAAGACGTTGCTGAGGACCTGTTCGATGAATGGGAGGCGGAGCTCGACGATTATTCCAGCGATGAGCTGCGGCGTGCAAGTGCGAGACAGTTGCGGCAGACCCGTACTAATTATGACGGTCTGATCACTTCCATGCGGCTGGCTGAGGCTCGAATGGAGCCGGTGCTGGAGTCATTCGAGGATCAGGTTTTGTTTTTGAAGCATAATCTAAACGCAGTCGCGATAGCTTCACTGGATGATGAACTGGCGAATATGAGGTCGCGAGTCGATGTGCTGGTCGATGACATGGAAGAAGCGATCCAGAAGGCGGAGGCATTCATTGACGAGATGATGAAGGGCTGATGCTTGACTATTTTTATTCGCATGTGACAATTATGATCTTGAGCAAAAGGGGAAGAGAATGAGACGTACAGTAACAATTCTGATGACGGCGGCAGTGCTTTTCTGGCTGAGCGGCTCGGTAATGGGGGCGAATGATAATGAGGGTCGAGGCAGAGGGGGTCAGGGCCGAGGTCGACAAGTCAGCGATAACGATCAGGAAAACGGTCGGGGTCGCGGAGGCGGCGGCCGGGGCAGAAGAGCCCGCAATGATGAAGGTGATGACGAGGAGCGTGGTGAGCAGAGGCGTGAGAGGCAAAGGAAGCAGGAAAGGGATGAAGAACGAAAACAAGAGCGTGAACGCGATCGCGAAGGTGACGGCGGTAAGGGCCGGGGTCGGGGTGAGGAAGCCCAGCGAGGTAGAGGCAGGTCAGAGGAAGCCGAGCGGGGCAGAGGTAAGAGTCCCGAGGCGGACAAGTTCAGCCAGCGAATGGATGCCATAGCCAAGCAGCTCGATCGCGAAAAGACCAAGCATCTCAGGCGGCAGGCCAGGATGGAAAAGATGCTGGAGGTCGCTGAGGAAACGGGAAACGAGAAGGTCGTTGAGCGTGTTAAGAAGTTGATGGAAAAGGAGCAGAAGCGGTACGACAGCAAGATGGAAAGGATTGCCGGCCGAATGGAAAAGGCTGTTACGGGCGAGGCGGACAAGGCTGAAAAAGAAAAGGGCAAGGAGGATAAGGAAGAAGACTCTGACCGCGACGAAGCAGATGACGATGATGAAGCGGATGATGAGGACGACATGGACGATGATGATGAAGATGAGGACGAGGACGAGGATGAGGATGAAGATAAAGATGACGACAGAGACGACGAAGATAAAGAAGCAGGTTCAGATCAGTAAAGCGGACTAACGGAAATAAACGTTTTTGCAAAACTAATCTATTTTTGGAGGCAAATTATGGTCAGGAAATTACTTGCGATCGTTATGATCATGGTTCTTGGTTCGTTCAGCATCACGGGATGCGGCGGCGAAGAAGAGCCGGGCGATAACATCGAAGAAACAATGGAAGAGGCCGGCGAGGAAATGGAAGAGGCCGGTGAGGTCACCGAGGAAAATCTCGAAGATGCTGTAGACGAGATGGAAAAAGAGATCGAAGGCGATAACTAAGAGAAGCCTTCTGCAACAGAACGGCTTGTGGATGGTCAGTCGATTATCCGCAAGCCTTTTTTATGCGCATACTCTTTGACCTTTGCGATCTCGTCGGCTTGGGGGCTTGTGCACAGCTCTTCGTATTCGCCCGCGTGATAAGCCGGGTAGTACTGATCCATTATGTTGATCGCTGCATGCGGGCTTACCTGGGAGGCCAGGAAATCGATAATAGCGGTGCTGCCTGCCAGATCGTGAGGCAAAACCAGGTGACGCACGATCAGTCCTTTGAGCGCGATCCCGTTTTCGACCTGCAGATCTCCCACCTGCCTGTACATTTCTTTGACTGCAGAGTAATTTATGCCCGGATAATCACCGACATCGGAGTATTGCAAGCCGTGCTGAACATTCGAATATTTCATGTCGGGCATGTAAATGTCGATCAGGCCTTCCAACAGACTCAAGGTATTTGCACAATCATATCCACCGCTGTTGTAAACTATCGGCAGGGTCAGGCCTCGTTTATGTGCGTCTTCGATGGCGGCCGCTATTGGAGGTATCTGATGGGTTGGTGAAACCAGGTTGATGTTTTCGCATCCCCTGACCTGCAGGTCCAGCATGGTGTCCGCCAATTGATGGACGGTAATTTCGTCGCCGATGCATTGGTGGCTGACGCGGTAGTTCTGGCAGAAGATGCAGCCGAGATTGCAGCCGGCAAAGAATATGGTCCCTGAGCCGCCTCGTCCAACCAGGATGGACTCTTCGCCGAAATGAGAACTTGCGGAACTGACCCTCGGTTCCGGTCCGACCGCGCAGTAACCTTTTTCGCCTGCAATCCTGTCAACTCCGCACTTTCGTGGGCAAAGGATGCACGGGCTCATAAAATGATAGAGTTTGCGGACTACGGGACTGAAGTTATCGAAGTCGATAATTTTCTGTGTCATGACTCACCTCCATTTCGGCGAGTATGCCAAGGCAATCGGAAGCAGTATTCATAGAAGTGAACTACATTGCCTTACCCAAGTGTAAAGACGCGTTTACCTTTACTTACTCTAATGACCACGCCTTGTTTTTTTATTTCCGCGGCGTAAAAACTTCTTATTTCTTTCTACGGCGGGCGAGCATTAGGGTGCCCGCTGCAAAAATCACGGCCGTTGCGGGTTCTGGCGTTGCAAAATATAGCTCGTCGATGGCCCACGAATCAGTAGGTATGTCGTTGTAAATCGTGATACAGTCAAACGGGTTGTTTGAGCTGAATCCGAAGAATGTCACGTTGCCGTCGGGTTTGGTACCTTGTGTTATGTCGATGTATTCGGTGCAGTCGACGCGTGCGACCAGTTCGCCGGAACCGTTGACGGTGCCGTCACCCCAGTCGATTATGTTCAGACCGAACCAGTTTACGGGGGTTATGAAGTCGAACGTAATTTCTCTGCCTCCCGGCTCATCACCGCCGCTGATGCGGACGTACTGGCTTCCGTCTGTTGGCTGCTGACCGTATTCAGGAGTATTGTGAACTGAAAGACTTGTGTCGAGGGTACTGATGGTTACCTGTGCGAGTTCGATGGTGTTTCTCTGCGCGGAAGATGCATCGGTCGCTAAGTCTTCGAAGCTTTCGGTGGCAACTATTGGCGGCACGGCATCTACAAATTGAGCCTTGTCGACGTAACGCGTAAGTTGTGCCAGGGAAGAACCGCAAAAAACGAACAGCAATAAAATATGATATTTTATCACGCCAAAACCTTTCAACACCCTGTTTCCTTCGTCACTTAGCTTATTATATGCTATCGGTTGGTGGATTTCCACTATATTCCCATAAATGCCTTAATTTACGACATTTAGGGCTTTATCCGGCAATTGAAATGAGAAGGAATATCCCAATAAAACCGGACTATCAGCGATTATTCTAAGGTGGCTGAAGCTTGGGATGAATAGAGTTTTTTTGCATTCTTGAAGATTGTGCTTGCATAAAATTTGCGAAATAGTAAAATATCAGCTATGTTAAGTAAATAGTTAACATACTAAGCAGTGAGTTGTTTTGAGGGTTGCATTCTAAGGGGGTATGTGAGTTTTACAGGTTTTTGTTCAAAATCGAGGTAGACTGTTGAGTCAAATAGCTGGAAGGAGTCTTCCAACTAAGTGAGGAGAGAATAGATGAGTAAAGTGACAGTTGATCTGAATAAGATCGAGGCATCTGACGGGCGTGGTAGTGTTTTTGCGGGCAGGATCGATATGCTTCGAGCTCGGGCGGAGGTTCTGAGCGGAAAGGACCGGGCGATCATGGAGATGTATCTGGACCACGGCGAGACCTTCAGCAAGATGGCGAGGGTTGCGGGAGTGAATGAGGCGACGATAGCACGGCGGATCAATCGGTTGGTGGCCAGGCTTATCAACAGCGAGTATCTGACCTGTTTGAGGAACAGGAGCTCGCTTGAGGGATTTGAGCTGCTTGTGGCAAGGGACTATTTTCTGGAAGGGCTGAGTCAGCGGAAAATTGCGAGAAAGCGCGGCACGAGTGTGTATCGTGTGAGGAAGGCGCTGATGAATATTCAGCGACTGGTCAAGCCTGGTCAGGGGGCATGATACGGACTGTGCGTTGAGCCGAATCTACGTTCATATCTGGTTCGGCCGCAAGGTGAGCCGGGGAGGGTAAAAGGGGGAGATGAAGGTTCTGTCATTTTGGGGGTCGAGGATTTTGAAAGGAGGAGAAGATGATCGAATTGAACGCGGCGAAGGTGTATCCATGGCATGGGCAGATCAGTGAGCAGGTCTGCAAGGTCATGCGGATGTTCGGTATCAGTGTCGGTACGATGCGCGAGCGCGGGCTGAGGTATGAGCTGGATCTGGCGATTGAGCCGGGGCAGATATGCTATCTGTCGGGGCCGAGCGGATCGGGAAAGAGTACGCTGCTGCGGGAATTGTATGAAGCGACCACGGAGCAGAAGGTGCGGCTGGAGGATATCGAGCTTAGCGAAACGCAAACGCTAGTCGACTGCATTGCGGGAGAGACCACGCTGGGTAAATTGCTGACACTGAGCAAGGCGGGTCTGAGCGATGTATTTACGGTGCTGAACAAGCCGGCGAATCTGAGTGAGGGGCAAAAGTATCGTTACAGACTGGCTTGTGCGATTGCGGGTGATTCGCAAGTGATATTCGCGGATGAGTTCTGTTCTAACCTCGATCGCATCGGGGCGGCTGTGATAGCTCACAACATCGCGCGATTTGCGAGACGAAGCAAGAAGATATTTGTGCTGGCCGGCGCGCGTGACGATTTTCTGGCGGATCTTCGGCCGGATGTTATCGTCAAGATCGAGCTGGGCGGGCGAACGGAGGTCATCAGGCGCGAGAGGGAGGCAGGTGATGGCCGGGCGGATCGATAGGCGAATGGATGCAAAGCGCAAAACGTGCAGCGTTGCGGACAACCTGATCATACAGCGAGCGGGTCGGGCAGAGTATCAGAGGCTGGCACGGTTTCACTACCGCGATACGTCTCTTGGGCCTTATGCGGCTATCTTCGCGATGTGTGACAAGCGGGCGTGGGGGATGGAAAAGGGCGGTGTTGTAGGTGCGATCGTCTACTCGATGCCGGTGCCGAACCTTGCGCTGCGAAATGTCGTGACGGATGGTCGGTATGCCGGTTTCGGGGACAGGCGTCTCGGTCTGGCGATGCTGAATCGGGAAGTGCGTCTGATCAGCCGTGTCGTGATCGAGCCAAGGTATCGGGGGCTTGGTCTTGCGGCTCGGCTGGTTCGCGAAACCATGCCGAAGATGAACGTTCCTTTCGTGGAGGCACAGGCGGTGATGGGCAAGGTCAACCCGTTTTTGGAGCGGGCCGGCATGAGTTCGATACGCGGAGCCGTGCCGGTGCGGGCGGCGAGACTGATCGAGCTGCTGAGTGCGGCGGGTATCGAAGAGGAAGAGTTCGTCGATCCGGCGGCGGTGCATGCGAAGCTGGGAACGCTCGAGCCGGATTTGCGGTCGATCGTCGAATACGAATTTCGGCGATTCCTTCAGGCGTACGGTCGGCGCAAGAACATGCCGGACGGTGTTGAACGAACCGCCTACATCATAAGCAAGCTGGGGGAACGGCCGGTATATTATTACTGGTTCGATCCCGGCTGGAAACGTGGCGATAAACAAAGTCGAAACGCTGATCTAACAGGAGGAAAGTATGGCACAGAATAAGATCTGTCGTCTGCCTTTGAGCAGGCTTGTCGAGCATGAAGCCAATCCGAACAGGATGAACAAGTCAACTTTTGAAAAGCTTGTTCGAAACATCGATAGGACGGGTAATTACGAACCGATCGTCGTCCGGAAGCACCCATCGCGGGCGGGAGACTATCAGGTCATTAACGGCCATCACAGGCGTAAGGCTCTGATGGAGCTTGACCGTACGCATGCGGATTGTGTCGTCTGGGATGTGGATGATGATGAGACGATGGTTCTGCTGGCGACGCTGAATCGGCTAGGCGGGCAGGATGATCTGCAGAAGAAGCGTGAACTGATCGAGCAGTTGGCGAAAAAGTATTCAAGCGATGATCTTGCGAAGATCACCAACGAAACGCAGGCGAGTATTCAGACGCTCAAGGATCTGCGTGAGAGCTGTATTGAAGCTAAGCCGGCAAAGCCTGAGATGCTGGTGCCCGAGGTATTCTATCTGAGAGAGGAACAGCAAGAGGCTGTTCGTGATTCGATCGCGAAGGCGTGTCCAGAGGCGGGTACTAAGGCCCAGAAGCGGGCAGCAGCGCTGGTGAAAATATGTCGGGCATACGAGGAGGCGGGAGAGCAGAATGGCTAAAAAGAAATCCAGCGGTTTGACGCCAAAACAACTTCGCGTGATAGAGGATCTGTTCACCGGTGTGGATGAGATGGAAATACTTAGAAAGCATAAGCTGAGTCGCAAGGTATTCCGGCGGTGGATGGATGAAGAAACGTTCATGGGCGAACTGCGATGTCGGATGCGGTCGGCGAAGCTGCAGAGCGAGATGGTGATCAGTCGGTATGCGCAGATGGCGGCGATGAAGCTTGTGCAGCTTACGGATTCGGAGAAGGAGGAGACAGCGAGAAAGGCGTGTCTGGATATAATTTCGCTGCCGATGCCCGAGGATAAACCTGTCGAGGATGCGGATGATGTCCGACTGGCAGAGGGGTTGACGACGCAAATGGCCAGCAGATTGCTGGAAGTGATGGCGGGAGGTGGTAAAGCGAAAAAGGATAGCTGAGCGAGCGTTAATGATGTGATTTCGAGCGAGAAATTTCTGCGGCTGTGAGATATTTGTCGGCGGTCACCTGTTTCGGATAATTTGATGATTTTTACGGTTGCGTAGAGAGTGGGCCTGGGCAAAAATATTAATAATTGCATTAAAATGATAAAGATGGCTTGAGCGATTCGGGCTCGGGCGTATAATTGCGGACTTTTAATAAGTCTTGAAAACGAAGTTGCTATTCAACAGGATGACGCCATGAACATCGCGATCGGATCAGATCATGCCGGTTACAGATACAAAGAGAGGATAAAGAAGTTACTTGAAGAGAAGGGTCATATAGTCAAGGATTTCGGCACTTACAGCGAGGAATCGGTGGACTACCCGAAGTTTATTCGGCCGGTTGCCAAGGCGGTGGCGGCGGGTAAGTTCGAACGGGGCATCGTACTGGGCGGCAGCGGTAACGGTGAAGCTATGACCGCTAATCGTGTGAAAGGTATTCGTTGTGCGATCGCATGGGATCTTCGCAGCGCAAGGCTGAGCAGGGAGCACAACGATGCGAATGTTCTCTCGCTGGGTCAGCGGATGCTGGCGATAGAGGAGGTGCTGGAGATCGTCGAGCTGTGGCTGGAGACAGAGTTCGAGGCCGGCAGACACGTGCAGCGCATACAGCAACTGGATGAATGAAGGCGGGGCCAATTGCAACATTTGACGCGGTCTTTTTCTTGTGCAGTACGGAGCCATTGACACGGCTCAGTCGGTAGGACCATTTCTTAAAAGCATTTCAGATAGAGGAGGAGTTTTATGGGGCGAGATGTAGAGGTTGGGCGCGCAAATAGAATCTATGAAGACCTGCGGATGATCCGACCTGCCGGCCGTTCGGATATAAAGAACTATATCAAGGTTTTCCTGGGTGTGGATGTTCCGGACGTCCGGGTTTGCGGCGATCATGATACACCGATGGATTACCTGTGGCATTGCTGGTCTGCAGACAAATCGACGGGCAAAACAAACGCGGACGCTATGCTGATTTCGGCGGATGATGCGAACATGGCGTCTGATGACAATGCCGGGGCCAACGGCGACGCGGTGGTCTGGGCGAACCGGGCGGGCGGTAAGACGCACATTGCTGCGATCGCGACGCTGCTCGACTGTCTGTTCAAGCCCGGCTGTGATGTTCGGATACTTGGCGGATCGGGTGAGCAGGCCAGCAGGATGTACGACTATCTTGTTGGTTTTCTGGGTCGCGGGTTCGAGCAGTTTGTCGACGGACGCATACTCAAGGAACGGTGTCAGTTCATCAACGGTTCGAAAGTGCAGGTGCTCACGCAGTCCGCTAAAAGTGTGCGGGGATCGCATGTCCATAAGTTGCGATGTGATGAGGTTGAGCTTTTCGACCGTGACGTTTTCGAGGCGGCCAAATTCATAACGCAAAGTACCAAGGGCATCAAGGCGGCGATGGAAGTGATCAGCACGATGCACCGGCCCTATGGACTGATGGGTGAGGTTGTGAGTTCGGCTAAAGAAATGGCGGTGCCGACCATCAAGTGGTGTATGTGGGAAGTTATCGAGCGTTGTGTTTCGCGGAGCTGCAGCACGTGTCCGCTGTGGGGATATTGCGGGGGCAAGGCAAGGCATGCCGACGGCTATCTGAAAATCGATGACTGTATTACGCAGATGAAACGGTCGAGCAAGGCAGGCTTTGAATCTGAGATGCTCTGTCGTCGGCCGTCCATAGAGAACGTGGTGTTTGCGGATTTCGAGCCCGCCGTACACGTCAAGCCGGTTGCGTATGATCCTGATCTGCCGCTGTATCGTACGCTGGATTTCGGCTTTGTGAACCCCTTCGTTTGTCTGTGGCTGCAGACGGATGCAGAGGGCAATGTACGTGTGATCGACGAGTACCAGCGTTCGCGTGCTACGATCGCCAGCCATGCAGAGCAGCTCAAGCAGCGAACGCCCTGCCGTGAGGAGCAGGTTGCCGCGACGTTCTGTGATCCGGCCGGTGCCGGTCGAAACGATGTGACCGGGACTAGTCCTGTTCGTGAGCTGCGTGCCTACGGGATACTCACGAAATACAGACGCAGCGGTATTCTGGAAGGGGTAGAGCTTATCCGCCGGGCCCTGCGGAGAGGCGACGGCAAGAGTTCGCTGGTCATCGATCCCCGATGTGTGCGTCTTATCGAGGCGATGCAGTGCTATCATTATCCGGATGATGTGCGACGCAGAGGTGCTGAGCTGCCGGACAAGGATGGTGTTTATGATCATCACATCGATGCATTGCGTTACTTTTATGTGGGCCTTAAACACAATAGCGGGGCAATGGTTAGGAAGTATTAGGTCTTTCGTGTAGCCTCGGTCCAAGGAGGTATGACATTTTTGAACATTGCGATTCGGGCCTTCACTGATTGTAAAGTAGGGTTCTGGAGTCCGGGCAGAAATCCGAAAAAATCAGTGCCTGATCGCAAACAATTGTCATAAAATCAGTAATAAATATGTGTGGGGATTTGCGATGTATTTACTACATCGCGCGGTAGTAACAGCCTTTTAACAAGGCGAACAGGTCTTGCTCGATATGATTGAGCAGGGCCTGTGTTTGTGCGCATAGCATGAAGGGAGGTGATTCTAATGAAGCTTAATGTTAAAGCATTCGCATTGGCATGCGGGCTGATCTGGGGTTTGGGAGTGTTGTTGATGACATGGTACATGATCGCGATAGAAGGGCCCAGCGATGACAAGTTCTTCCTCGGGAGATTTTACCTCGGCTACAATCTCACCGCGTTGGGCAGCGTTATCGCTATGGTCTGGGGATTCTTTGACGCTCTGATCGGAGGGGCCATCTTTGCATGGCTGTACAATTTTCTGAGCCGTAAAAAGAGTTGATACAATCTGCGAAAGGTTTGACTCACTCTTAGCTCCCGCGTGAGGGCGATTGCATAACAAGCCATTAAATCGCGGGTCACGAGATGCGGCCGCACCACACGGCTGTCTTATTTCTCATGACCCGCAACCTAAATATTACTGTCTGAAGATCAACTCTCGATCGGGAAATTGTGTTCTTTCCAGCCTTTGAATCCACCTTGAAGCTCTATCACCGGGTAGCCCTCTGAAGCCAATTCTTCACATGCTTCCGTTGCCAGATGGCAGTCTTCATCGTAGCAGTATACGACGCTTTTTTTGTCCTTGCTCAGGGATTCGAAGCCTTCTCCCTTGCGGAGGTTTATTGCGCCGGGAATATGTCCCTGGGCATAATCTTGCGGCCCTCTTACATCAATGATTTTGATAGGCTCGTCGTTTTTTATCATTTCATCCACTTCAACAGGACCCGTGGTGAATTCATTTTTCGCGTGGAAATAGGCCTGAGCGGCTTTGGTTTTCAACCCCATCATGATAGTTTCCTTTCCTTGTAGATCAGTACTCAGTTTATTCGCTCAAACTATTATACGAATGTCTATGATTTGAGTTTAGCTGAGGATCAGTTTTATTTGAAGGGAGGCTAATAAAATGACAAAAAGAGGTCCTCACCCGGGCGGGTCAGGACCTTTGTATACTCCTTTGGTATTGGCGTCTGTTATCTGCCAAGCAGGCTCAGGGCCATCTGCGGCATGCCGTTTGCCTGCGAGAGCATCGCGATTCCCGCCTGGGCCAGCACCTGATTTCGGGTCATCTTGGCCATCTCGGTCGCAACGTCAACATCGGATATCCTTGACTCAGCGGTGAGAAGGTTTTCCGATTGTATGTCCAGTACCGCGCGGGTGCTTTCCAGACGATTCATTTTGTAGCCTAGCGATGCCCGAACCGTATCTTTGGCGTGGATAGCACTGCCGACTACTGACAGGGCATCTTCGGCTGAAGCAGTATCCAGAATATTGATGCCCGCACCTTCCATTGTTCGCATTCTTCCGTCATCCGTGCCGTTGGCCCCGTCTGCCTCTGTGACGCCGGCATCGGTCACACCCGCGCCGACCGCCAGGCCCCCGGCACCTGTCGTGTTTGCTCCGGTGGATGCAGTGATCGTAACGCCGTCAGCGGTACTTCCTTCACTGGCGACTTTGAGGTGCTGCTTGCCGGTAGCAGAGTCGGTTGTCACTGAAGCCATCGTGAAGCCGGCCTGGGCATTGATAGCATCGACCACCTGAGTGAGTGAGTAATTTGCCCCGCCGCCTGCTCCTGCGAAGTCGACGCTGACCGCCGATTCGTTGCCGTTGGTTGTATCCGTGAACTGGATGTCGAGCGTGAGGTTTTCGCCGTTGCCGCCGTCGTCCACAGTCAGCCATGTGTCACCTGCGCTGTCCACGCCGTGATCGGAGACCGCCTGGTAGCCGCTGTTGCCGATACTTACACCGAGGCCGCTGCTGGTCATATTGGACTTGTCGATGGCGATCGTCTCTGCAGTTCCGATGTGGATGTTGATCGAACCGTCAGCGGTGTTGAGCATCTCGATGCCGTTGATCGCGTGCGTATTTGCGATCCTGTCAATCTCTTCGACCATCTCCGTGAACTCGGCATGCATTATTTTTCGCTGGTCCTGTGAGTAGGAGCCCGTCGCCGCCTGCTCAGCGAGCTCTTTCATGCGTATGAGCACTCCGTCCATAACCGAAAGCGCTCCTTCCATAGTCTGCAGCAGACTGATGCCGTCCTGGGCATTTCGCGATGCCTGACGCAATACCGCGATATCCGCCCTCATCAGTTCGCGGACAGCCATGCCTGCAGCGTCGTCTTTGGCGCTGTTGATCCGCAATCCCGACGAAAGCCTTTCCACCGATTCGGAAAGTGCACTGTACGAGCTCCCAAGATGGCGGGCAGCGTTGGTACTCATTAAATTGTTTTTAATTGTCAGCATTTCCTCATCCTAATTGATCTAAACACACAAAAAGCATCCTGCGGACGAAGTAAACTCATAGTCCGCCCGCAATCCATAGATTCCTCAGGCTCCCATCCAAAAAGCCCAAGTCACATGCCATCCGCCAATCACCCAACTGGCCGCCACGGTTTATAATGCAGAGGTCCTTTCAGGGAATATGTACACCAGGGGCCGATAATAAAAGGTTCTGTTATTCTATAAATCGACATTATGGAATATAGGACTTTAAGCAAATTGTCCCGAAAAAATACGGGAAATGTAATCGATTTATGCTCTTAAAGATTAAATTACTGGGTGCAAATCCCGAGTCATGTCGGGTATATTACCGGTAATCAGACTGATGCGCGTAAAAAAGGACCAGCAAATACCTGGTCCTGATGAATTGACTTTAAAGTGTCTTCAGCCAGCGGGATTTTCATATTTGCTGGTGAGATAAACTGCCTGTTGTGCGAGTATGTTGGACCAGAATCTGGCCGGGCGCCGGCTCGCCAGTTTGAGGGGTATCTTCTTTTCCACCTGTATGTCCTGTTCACGGCAAAACTCGTCGAAATCCTTCAGCGTCAGGAAATGTTTGTTCGGCGAGCTGTACCACCGGAAGGGCAGTTGCTTGTTTCGCGGTGCCCTGCCCCGGAACATCAGCCCTGCACGGCAACGCCAGTGACCGAAATTCGGGAAGCTGACGATCACTTTTTTCGCAACACGCAGCAGCTCACGGATCACCTTGTCAGGATTGTCCAGCGTCTGCACGGTTTTCGAAAGGATCGCGTAATCGAAAGTATCCGTGGGCAAATAGCTCAGGCCACGCTCGATATCGCGATGCACCACGCTCAGTCCGCGGTTTATGCAGTGAACGACCATGTCCTGGTTCAGTTCCATACCTTCGCCGCGAACACCCTTGTCCGCGATGAGGCGGGTCAGAAGCTCGCCGTCGCCGGCACCGACATCGAGCACTTTGCTGCCCTCGTCGATCATCGAGCTGATCAGTTCATAATCCACCCGAGCCCGGCGAGCGTGATCACCGGGTTTGACGCCCTTGGGCAGAGCGGATCTAGTTTCGTTTTCTTCGGGTTCACCCGTGCGCTCGCTCAATGGCCGGTATGTAGAACCGATAAATCCGCTCAGTATCGCACCGAGTGTGATCGGCTCAAGCAAAAATGCATCATGCCCATACGGCGAATAGATGTTGCAGTAACTGACATCCTTGCCTCCGGCCGCAAGCGAGTTGACGATTTCCTCGCTCTGCTGGGCGGTGAACAGCCAGTCGCTGGTGAAGCTGACGACCATGAACCGGCAGTTTGCGTTCGCAAAACCCTTCTGCAGTGTGCCGTATTCCTGCGCCAGATCGAAATAGTCCATCGCCTTGGTTATGTAGAGGTAGCTGTTCGCGTCGAATCTCTCGACGAACCGCTGTCCCTGGTAGTCAAGGTATGTCTCGACCGAAAACTCCGAGTCGAAGTCGTAGCTGTATTCGCTGTTCTCTCGAAGCTCCCGCCCGAACTTGTGCCTCATGCTCTCCTCGGACAGATACGTTATGTGCCCGATCATCCGCGCGATCGCAAGACCGTTGTCCGGTGTGTCCTTGCCGTGATATCTGCCGCCTGCGAAGTTTCCATCCGCCAGTATCGCATGCCTGCCGACCGCGTCGAACGCGATAGCCTGCGCACCGAGCTTCGTCGTGGACGCCGCTACCACTGCCGACTTGATCATCTCCGGATATGTGACGGTCCACTGCAGCACCTGCATGCCGCCCATCGAGCCGCCTATTACCGCCAGCAGTTCCTTGATGCCGAGCTTGTCCAGCAGCAGCTTCTGCACCTCGACCATGTCCGCGATCGTCACGATCGGAAAATCGAGCCCGTACGGCTCGCCCGTTTTCGGATTGGTCTCTACCGGCCCGGTCGTGCCGTAACAGCTCCCCAGAACGTTAGAGCAGATCACGAAGTACTTGTTCGTATCTATCGCCTTGCCCGGGCCGACCATGTCTTCCCACCAGCCCGGCTTGCGGTCGTTTTCCTTATGATAGCCCGCCACATGCGCATCGCCGGTCAGCGCATGACAGATAAGCACAGCGTTGTCCTTTTTCTCGCTGAGCTTGCCGTACGTTTCATACGCCACGTCGATGGGCCCGAGCTCCTTGCCGCAACGCAGCACGAGCGGACTGTCCTCTTCGACCACCCGCATCCGTTTGGTCTCGACTATGCCGACCGAATTTTCAAATCTGTCATCCATTTAAAAATACTCTGTCACTCACTTATCATATGCAACTGACGCATTCCGCCGATGAACATTTCCACCGCGACGGTCGTCAGGATCATTCCCATTAAACGTTCGATTGCGCTGAGGCCTCGTTCACCCATGAACCGCGATATTTTTCCCGCGAATACCAGGCACAGCCCCGCGATCGTCCATGCGACGATCAGCGCTGCCAGCCATTTGTACCATTCCTGCGGGTTTTTGGCCATCATCAGCATGAGCATCGTCATCGCCGCGGGTCCCGCGATCAGCGGTATCGCCAGCGGAACGACGAACGGCTCGCCCTTGATCTTGCCGCGGAATATTTTCTCGCTGCCGGAGAATATCATCTTGATCGCGATGAGAAAGATGATTATCCCGCCCGCGATGCTTACCGATGCCTGCGATATCTGCAGTATGTCCAGTATGTACTGGCCCGCGAACAGGAACACCACCAGCACGGCCAGCGCGATCAGCATCTCACGGACGATGATGTAGGTGTGGCGATTCGATTCGACTTTGCGCAGCGTGACGACAAACACCGGGATGTTGCCGATCGGGTCCATCATCAGAAACAGCAGCACAATCGCCGAAACCACTGTCATCGCAGTTCTCCTATCGCCAGCCGGACAGATCGTCCGTTCGCATTACCTGTCGTCGTCTACAGATGCGTCCCAGTCGACAACTTCCGGCTCGCGTTTGACCTCGACCGGCTTTTCGTCACTTGGCTTATTGTCTGGCTTGTTATTCGGCTGACTCTTGCCCTTCGGACGATCATTTCCGCCCTTACGGCGTGCCCGCTGTCTGGATACTTTCGAGCGGGACTCGCTGACCTTGAGCTTTCTGCCGCCGAAATCCCTGCCGTTGAGTGCCTCGATCGCGGCCTCAGCCTCGGCTCGGTCGGGCATGTCCACAAAGCCGTAACCCTTGCTCTTGCCGCTGCGGTGCGTGATCACACGGACAGAATCAACCTTGCCGAATGCCTCGAATGCGGCTCTGATCTCGGCTTCGCCAGCCTCGTGCGGCAGATTGCCTGCATAAATAACCACCGGCTCATCTTCACCGCCTTTGGCCTCGGATTTGCTGTCCTTTTTAGCCGGCTTTTTCGTGTCAGCCTTTTTCGTGCTCGCTTTTTTGCCTGCGGTCTTCTGAGCGGTTCTGACCTCTTTTTCAACGGCTTCGGTATTCGCCAGCGTCAAAATAACCATTGCCGGTCCAACGAAAAAGCCCATACCAACGAAAAACAGACCCATACCCCAGAAAATCGCATCACCTGAGGCAACAGCCGCTGTCAAAACAGCGATTCCGCCCGCTACACAACCAAGACCTGCGATTCCCCCGCAAACAAGACCAAAATTCCTAAAATTGTTGTTCATCGAACAATGCTCCTATAGTTGCCAGACTATTTTGATAACCGGGGCTCGACAATAGATCCGTCCGGGGCCGGGAATTGGATGAACGCGAAACTGTTCGGGTTCGGACCTGAATATCAGACTCGTTCAGGTTCATCAGTTCCGCGGCAACTGGCCCCCTGAAGGATGCAAAGATACCGCCCGGTCTACGACCGCTAAATTTGGATGTATTATAAGGTTACAGCCGTAAAATGCAACCCCGCCAGCCTCTTATCCCAGCAAAAGGGCAAGGTTCTTCCTGTTTTTATAGTGGAAAACCCCAAATATGCTCCTCACCCAAGTAATTGCTCTGATGAAACATTGCCCAACGGGAGCGGTTCGATAGAATCGGCAATGTACTGGTTGAATCCGGGGGGAAGCGATGTTCAGACATCTGATCAGGTTATTACTTATTATGACCGTGACAATGGCAGCGGGCTGTACTATCAGACTCGAAAAGACAGCCGTGAAGGACCAAAAACTGCTTTCTCTGCCGCAGATTAACAGCAACGGGTATGAAAAAACCTCGGATGATGCGAATTCTACATCCTTTAAGCAGCTCGATTACAGTGAAATAAGGCTTCCCGAGCCGACCCGCATCGGATATGAATCTTTCTATTTTGATCACATCAATCTCATTGCCGTGCCGGGCAGACTTTTCAACGGACGGGAATATTCGGTACTCCTGGATACGGGTTTCCCCGGTTATGTGCTCACCAACAGCCTGACCGTGCTGGAAAACAAACTTTCTGTCCTGCCCCTCGGCGAAGCTGACTGGTATTCTGCGCACATGGGCGTTTGTGAGGTGCCCGCCCTGTACATAGGCTCTGCTGAGATAGTCGAGCCGCCATGCATGTACGTGCAGATGCAGTGGGAAGTGAAAGTTGTCGGACTGCCCGTCTGGCGGCAGAAGGGTTTTCTGATCGGCCTGGGCATGCTCAGGAATTTCAGTTATGTCGGCTTCGACAACGTCAGCGAAGAAGTGGAACTGTCCGCAGCGGATGCTTTCGAGCCCGACACGCCAGCGGACTGGGACAGCTATCCTTTGAAAATAAGCGACGACAAGCTGTTCGTAGAAATGCCTTTTTACGGGCGTACCATGGAGCTGATGTTCGACACATGCGGACGCTACGGCATGATCGTGGGCGAAAAAGGATTCGAAACGCTGGGACTCGATAAGGGTTCGGTCGACATACGCAAAACGACATTCCGCTCGGGTTTTCTCGGCGAGCTTCCCTGTCGCAAGGCGCGTATCAAGAACCTGGAAATCGCAAACCTCAAAATCCCAAGCGCCGAGCTGATCATACTGCCGGAAAACAGCCCATACATGGAGGCCGAGAACTCCATCAGCATGAAATTTTTCCGCAACACCACTGTTGTGCTGGATTTTGCAAACGAACGCATGTGGGTAAGGAAAAGTTGACGAAGTTCCGCTTGCCAGCCAGCCCCATTCAAACCCCTCAGCCAAACATCGTATTGATCAGCAGTCCCTCACCGATCACGCACGCTCCACAGAGAATCACCCATGCCGCAAGTTTGCTTTCCGCCCACCAGTCATCGAAAAATTCACCGGTGAACATTGAAAAAACATCAGGCGTCAGCCAGAACCGGATCGCCTCCCAGAAACCGTCCCAGTCCCTGAAAAACACCCAGCCCAGCCCGACATAGATCGGGATATTCACCACGCCAAGAACTACCCAGCCGGTCGTACCCATAGACCCTCTCTAGAAGCTTAACTGAATGTATTATGCTCTTCGTCGACGGATTAAGCAGGCCGCACCAGCAGTCACAAACACCAGGCTCGCTGGTTCGGGAACTACGTTTACCGGGAACAGGCCGCCTTCGCTCGTCACCGTCACGCCTGGTTCAAACTGCATTTCGAAAAGCACCGTATTGCCGAAGTCGCTCAGTGCATCCGCATTAGCGCTTGTCGCATCGCCGTACAGATATGCCTGTGCCATCGCCGCCGACTCGATCTCCATGTTGAACAAGATGGTACCCGCCGGCACATCCACTTCGACACTGAATGTTTCATTTATATCTGGTGTACTGGGCACTGTCCCCGGAAGAGTCGAAGCCGTACCGTCATCGTTCCAAATCACGTCCGCCGACCAGCCGTCACTGTAATAGCCGAACCAGCGGTCCTCCGTCCATATCTCGGGGTTCTCAAAGTTCCACGAAATGTCAGTTGACGCACTTGCATTGCCGTTCCATGAATGGCTCACCTGTGCCGCCAGATTGCCGTGCACCGAACCGGTCAGTGTGACCGTGGTGGCCTGAGAAAAGGTCAGTGTCTCGCGAATATTGATCACGCCCTCGGACATCACCCAGTAATCGTCTTCGGCGCTGCTGTCATCGACATACGCCATCGCGCTTGCCTTGGTTCTGTAAGTGCCGTTCACGGTATCGATCTCGGCCGCCGCCGTCGCATCCCATGTGGAACCTGCGATTATGATCTGGCCCGGCTCGTAGCCCGCCCATCGTCCGTCATAGCTGACCGGACTGCCGTCTGTTGCCGAGTCCGATTCGAACTGGTTGTCATAGCCGTAATAAACAGAGATGTCATAGCTCGTCTCGACACCCGCCAGAGAGAACCCGCCAACTGCTGCAATCAGAACCGCGCCTAGAAAAACTCCCTTGAATCTCATGATATGCTCCTCCGAATAGGACTATATTAAATCTTGCCCTGCCACAATAACCTGACCATGGCTTACTTAAGGGTTATCAATTACATTAATACCCAAAAACCGCAAAAAGTCAAGTAAAAAATCTCTGCTGGCGGTGCCGAAAAAAGCCGGCCGCTAACCGTTATAGATTTCGCCCCCGCCTGCTGCGTAGTCTGCCAGTACCGCTGCGGCCTCGTTCCGCAATACATCGCGAATTACTTCAATCTCCCGCTGCGCCAGCTCATCGATCCAGTCCGCCGGTTTCGCTCCCTCGTCGAACCCGGCAGCCCGCGCGTCCTCATCACGCGCGCCGCAGATGAGTCTGCTCACGCCCGACCAGGGCACAGCACCTAGGCACATCGCGCAAGGCTCGCAACTGCTGACCAGCTCCATCGGCTCATCGCGTCCGAGTTCATACGTCCTCAGCCGCATCTGCGCCCGCGCGATCGCTGCCATCTCCGCGTGCCAGATACTGCACCCGAGACTTGTCACCATGTTCACGCCTGTCGCGATCAGCCGTCCCGTATCGCGCGCAAAAATGGCGGCCCCGAAAGGACCGCCCGTGCCTTCTTCGATATTGCGTCGGCTAAGCCCGACAGCCAGCCGCATCCGTGACTCGCTGCTGTCGAACTTATCACCGTAACTGCCGAGGTAAGTCTCGACCCACCCCGGCAGCTCAAGTCTGAATTCCGGCTTAGCCATCGTCCTCACTTTCGTGATTCGAATTGATGTACCTCACGTGCTCAACGCCTTTCTTGCGTTCAGCTTCTTTCATTTCCGTTATCTTCTCTTCTCGTTCGCGAAGCATATCCATCGCCGTTTCGGCTGCAACAGTCAGCTCGCGGTCATAACCCTTCATGCGGTCCTCGGGCGTGTTCTCAACCCAGATATCCGGAGCGACGCCGTAGTTCTCCAGGTTCAGCCCGTAATTGTTCTCACGCAGCGGGTTGTATCGAACCACCAGGCCGCCCGGTGTCCGTATCCTCGCGCCGTTGATCAGGCGATAGCTGCCCGTCGCGATGACCGCACCCGCTGTGGGATTACCCACGATCTTGCCGAGCTCGAGATCACGGAAGCCAAGCGGGGTCACTTCACTGTTGCTCGCGCTGCCCCAGTTGATCAGCATCACCTTCGGTCCGACAATGCTCTCACGATGCCGTCTGCCCATCTCGGGAGCCGCCCAGCGATTCGTCCAGTACTGGTACGCACGCCTCGACAGGATATCCAGAAGCTGCTGATCGATATTGCCCCCGCCGTTGTAGCGGATGTCAACCACGATGCCTTCATAGTCATAGAACCGCCTGATCTCCTGCGTGAACCTTTCCAGGCAGGACCTGTTCATGGACTTGATATGCACGTAGGCTATCTTGCCGTCGCTGATCTTCTCAACATAATCGCGGTTGCTCTCGACCCACTCCTCATACTTAATATTGCCGAGTGCGCCGGTGCTCGTCGAATCTATCCGCACGTCACGCGTCTCACCGCTTGCGGGATCGTCGCTGACCTTTACGGTTACATAATCGTTCAGCGTGCGGTTGAGTATTTTCCAGTAGTTCTCACCTGCCCGAACGTCCACGCCGTCAATCGCCAGCACGTAGTCGCCTTTCTCCAGCTCGACCCATTCCTTGTCTGCCGGGCCTTCGCGGTAGATATGATCGACTTTGTAGTAATCGCCGTCCGGTATCATCTCGAAACCGAGGATCGCGCTGTTGTAAGCGTTCGGCATTCTCTTCTCCGGCCCGCTGACGCCGCAATGCGAAGCGTTCAGCTCGCCGATCATTTCGTTCGCCAGTTCATATACTTCGCCGTAGCTGCCGACATAATCCAGCAGCGGTGTGTACTTCGCCCTGATAGCGTCCCAGTCATAGCCGTGCATGTTCTCGTCGTAGAAGTGATACTTCATGACGCGCCATGCTTCGTTGAGTATCTGTGCCCATTCCTTGGGCTTGTCGATCTCGACGGTGAAGCTGAAGTTTACTCGCGAACCACGGCTGGAGCCGATCCGCATCTTGTAAACATGATTGCCGCTCTTATAGAAGACGTTGCTTTTGTCCGCCGTAGGCGTGATGTTGTGGAAACTGCCGCCGGCGATCTTGCGTTCGCCTTCGCCGTTGAGCTTCAGTGAGAAGAATCCGCTGCCGCTGCCGTCGCGACCCGTGAAGTAAACCTTGTCACCTTTGACGAACAGGTTGTCGACGTCATAGCAGTTATCAGATATCTGCTCCGCACGTCGTTCTATACCGTCCAGATCGATCACTAGTGTGGGCTCTTCTTCCTCGGCCTCGTCAGCTTCAGCGGCTTCTTCGCCTTCGTCACTGTCATCCGCCTCGGCCTGTTCCTTTTCATCTTCGGGCTGAGCCTTTCCGCCGTCGTCGGTCACTGCAGCCTGTTCGTCTTCGTCGTCCTTCTTTTCGTCATCTTCCTCAGGTTCATCAGGCGCATCCTCTTGCTGCTCATCTTCTTCCTTTTTCTCTTTGCCGTTCTCGCCGTTCTTTTCACGTTCGCGCCACAGCGGATCGTCCCTGTCAACGGTCACCTTGGCAAGAGATACGACAAAGACTCTCGCCCGGTCGCCGTTACGTGTCGAGCGGAACACGACTTTCTTTTCGTCTTCGCTGAATTTGCCGTCACCGTCATAGAACGGATTCTGCGAGATGTTGTATTCTTCACGGGTCTCGATATTGAACAGGTACAGGTCCTGGTTGTAGTCGTCGCGCCATCTGGTGTAGATCAGCCATTTGCCGTCTTTCGACCAGTCGTTGAGATAATAGCCGTAGGCCGAGTTGTGCCCGACTTCTTCGACCGTGCTTTGCTCGACGTCGACGATGAAGAGCCTGTTCGAACCGACCAGGGCGATCTGCTTCGAGTCAGGCGACCACATGTATCCGCGTTTGAGCGTTTCCTGATCGGTAAGCTGCCGTGTGGTGCCTGTTTCAGTCTCGTATATCCAGAGCTCTTCCTCGCCCGTCTCGTCCGACATAAATGCGAGGTACTTGCCGTCCGGCGAATACTTTTCGTTGCGATCACGCCAGGGCGATCTGGTCACACGTTTCTTCTCGCCGACTTCCTGATCGGTCGGCACGATGAATATCTCGCCGTGATAATCGACAGCCGTATAGTCACCCTTGGGCGACGGTGCAAAGCCGTCCGCCTGGCTGTTGACGTGATCGAACTCGATCAGATTTTCCTTCGGGTCGAAGCCCAGGTCCACATGCACCTGCTCGGTGCTGCCCGACTCGATATCCAGCTTCCATATCTGGAAATTGCACTCATAGGTAAGCGTCTTGCCGTCCGGACTCATCGCGGGATACTGAATGCCGTCCTTGTCATGCTTGGTTACCTGCACGGGATCACCGCCTTCGAGAGATATCTTCCATATATTATATGTGTCGTCCCGCTCGCTCATGAAGTAGATCATTCCGTCCGCGCCCCACATCGGGTACACGTCCTGACGGTGTTCGCGGAAGTTTTTCAGGTTTGTATCTGTAAGCTGGGTGATCTCATGCGTTGCAAGGTCCTGCAACCATACGTCCGTGCTCAGATTGCCCTTGTAGTGCTTGCGCCAGTACCTGAACGACTGCCTGTTGAACGCCAGGTACTTACCGTCCAGGCTCATCATGCCGTGATAGCCGCGGTCCATGTTTAACGGCATCGGCAGTTCACCGTCCATGCCGACTGTATAAAGCGGCGTGCCCCACGTGCCCCTGCGGTCGGTGCGGAAGATGATCCGTTCACCATCCGGCGTCCAGTTGGCCATCACGTCGATACCGCTGAAAAATGTAAGCTGTTCCGGTTCGCCGCCGGTGACAGGGACGCGGTAGATGTCGTAATTGCCCATGCGGTTGCTTGAGAACGCGATCCATTGGCCGTCCGGCGAAAAACGCGGGTAAATGTCGCGAGCCATGTGGTTTGTCAGCCTGTACGGATCGCTGCCGTCGTCATTGGCGACCCAGATGTCGCCGTGGTAAGTGAACGCCAGCTTGCCCTCGAACGTGTGCGGATAGCGGGCAAACTTGACCGGTTGTGCCGCACATATTCCCGCTGACAGCAAAACAACTGCAAAAGCAAAAACAACAAAAGCAACTCGCCTACCTGATAAAGCCATTATTTACTCCAGATTACAAATAAATTTACACTTTTCCCCTTGGGTTTTTCTATACTTCGAATGGTCCACTATGTTCGCCTCGGGGTTTGATGTACAACTTTACCGCCACCACTTTCACCCGTTTAGCACCCACTTTTATGTCCATTTATCCCGTTTTAGCCTAGAAAGCGCCCCATTTCTGCTTGCCCGGCACGTACCAACTGGGGCAGATGAAACGGAAAAAACTTGCGATTTTCCTGGCCTTGGCCTGCTTTGCCTCCTCTTCGACCCGCATTTTAGCCAGTTTTTCGCCGAATACCTCATCAAAATACGCCTTCGCGGCCGCTTTTTTCTCCTCTTCAGTCTCATACTGGTCGCGTATCTGGCCCAGCTCACCATAATCCAGCCAGAATCCACCGCATCCGCCGCACTCATCCACCTCAACGGACTGATTTACGCTGTAAAAATGCTTCATCATGGTGATATCCATGCATCGCGGGCACTTTATTTTGCCCCTCTGGTCGGCGGAAATATTGACTTTTCGCTGGATATCGAGCAGTTGTTCGCCCGCGGCCTCTCTCGCATTGTCTACCTTATCAAGTTCGCGGCTGTCGAACCATATTCCGCCGCAGCCTCCGTCGCATACATCCAGCTCGATACCCTCGACATTAACTTTCTTTAATCCATTGCTGCACACGGGACATTGCATAGCGACCTCCTATGTAGGTTAGCATCAGTATCTTAAAGACGTTTAAAAACGGCGATATTACACAAAAAACCGGATTTTACGCACATTTTCGCCGAATTCAGGATCCGGTCAACGCGGTCCGCACTTCCTGTGCCATTACCCTGGCACCTTCTGCGTTCGGGTGCACCGTATCCGGGAACAGGTCACCCTTGCCGGTCAGTGTCTCGTGCAGGTCGATCTCGCAGACATTTTTTTCTTCTGCTATTTCATCGACCATGTGCAGCATCTCGTCCTTTATGACACTTTCGCGGATGCCCCACCTGCCAGGAAACGCCGGTACAGGTTTACATATCCAGATACGTGCGTCCGGGTTTACACGTCGATAATTGTCGATAAGCTTCTTGAAATCCGGAACGTACTGGTCGGCATGTTTCCAGTTCTGTGGTTTCGTGTCGTTTGTTCCGAGCATAATAACGACTACATCAGGCTTGAAATTGAGTGACTGCTGATAAGCCGCCTGTACCCAGTAAGGCTTGTCGCCTTTCTGCAGCAGGGTTGCCCCGCTTACGCCGAAGTTTTTCACATCCCACTTGTCCCCGAGCATATCACCAAGCTGAGCCGGGTAGCTGTTGACGTTGCGGTTGCTGATGCCCGAACCGAACGTAATACTGTCTCCCACGCACGCCACGCGTACCGGCCTGTCGAATTTGCCGGTATCCACCGGCCTGCACTTGTTTGCCGTACAACCGCTGCCGAATACAATAACTGCCAGAACCAGACTCATCAGAACATTACGCATGACAGGATCTCCGAAAAAAAAAGTTTTGTTGTAGGGTGCAGCGAGGCGATCGTTCGCTCCGCAAAAGCGTTAAAGCCGCTTCATAAGAGGCCTATTCTACCCAGCTTCGGTCGGTGCTTCAACAAGGAAAGACCATACCTGTGCGGCTATTACCCGGGCGCCTTCGGCGTTTGGGTGCACCGTGTCGGGAAAATACTGAGGTTTGTCTTTCAATGGTGTGTAAAGGTCGATAACTGGTACAGAAGTAAGCTCCGATACCCGCTTTATCAGGCCCGGCAGATAATCCTTTACCAGCGAGCCCTTTATGTCACCGTCGTCGCCAAAGGCCGGCACCGGTCGGCATATCCATATTCGGATATTGGGGTTTTTGACGCGATAGGAGTTGACGAGCTTGCGGTAATCGTTGATGAAATCCGCTCTGTGCTGCCAGTTCCAGGGTTTCGTGTCGTTGGTTCCCAAAGCGATGACGGCTGCATCTGGTTCGAATTTAAGTGATCGCTCGTATTCGGACTGGTCTATGTACGGCAGATCGCCTTTGCTTAGTGCCGTCGCTCCCGAGACACCGAAGTTCTCGACTCGCCAGTTTTCGCCGAGCATGGACTGCAGTTGCGCGGGGTAGCTGTTGACTTCACGTTCAACTATACCCGCTCCGAAGGTGATGCTGTCGCCGATACACGCCAGCCTGATTGTTTCGGCTAATGGATTTTGAGCATTATCAGATGTCGTTCCAAAATCACCCAACGCCCCAAGCCTCCGAATGATTGGTGCTTTTCTGCGGTTCTTGCAGCATAAAAAACGCACATTTCCCGCGCCCTGGATGAGAGCCGAGACAATGTGCGTAATGCTGTTAAGCTGTTATT
Organism: Anaerohalosphaera lusitana; assembly: GCF_002007645.1. Classification (GTDB taxonomy): domain Bacteria; phylum Planctomycetota; class Phycisphaerae; order Sedimentisphaerales; family Anaerohalosphaeraceae; genus Anaerohalosphaera; species Anaerohalosphaera lusitana. Next base: position 86,420 of record NZ_CP019791.1, on the reverse strand, counting down.
CGCCTATTTCGACCAGTTCGATGTCGAAGGTGAGATTCTTACCAGCCAGCGGGTGGTTTGCATCAAGTGTGACGTCTTCGTCTGTCACTTCGCTGACGGTCACGACAACCGAACCGCCGTTCTGCAGCGGTACGCGGTACTGCTGGCCTATCTGCGGATCGACGTCATCGGGCAGTTCCTGCTTGCTGACCTTCTGGACCATTTCCTCCCGGCGTTCGCCGTAGGCATCTTTGCATTCAATCTTGATGGTCTTGCTTTCGCCCGGCTCCATTCCTTCTGTTCCCTGCTCAAAGCCCGGGATCACCTGGCCCGCACCGAGTTCGAAATCCAGCGGATCTCTGCCTTCGCTGCTGTCGAATACTGTTCCATCATCAAGCTTTCCAGTGTAGTGCACCTTAACCTGGTCGCCTTTTTTAGCTTGAGACATTTGTAACCTTTCTTTCTAAAATACTTGCTCCATGAATACAGCCCTGTAAAGGGCCGCAAAAATACTATCCCATACACCATAAAGGCAAAAGCACTATATCTCAAACTTATAATGAAACTTTTGGTATGAAGGCATTTCGCACATCTTGACTGCGTTTTTTATGTTGAATCATATTTTTTCGGAGTACGCCCCAGGCCTTACTGCCTGCGGTCAATGCCTAATGTTTGCACGCAACGCTGTGGGTCGGCCCCACCTATTCCTTCTTCCAGAAGGACGGCATGAACATGCACAGTATTACCATGACCTCCAGCCGTCCCAGTATCATCAGCAGCGAAAAGAACAATTTGGCAGGTGCTGAGAAAAATGCGTAATTTTCGGTCGGACCCACCATTGCCAGACCCGGGCCGATGTTGTTCAGCGTAGCTGCTACCGAGCTGAAAGCGGTTTCGATATTGATGCGATCCTCTTTCTGCATGCAATAATCATTGTGCAGGATAAAAAGGATCAGCGTCGATAGGAAGAATATTACCAGCACCAGCCCAAGATACGCGGTTACGTTTTGCCTGACACTTTTGTCCACCGGCCTGTCGCCTATCTTCAGCGTTTTTACCGCACGGGGGCGGAAGACGCTCGCTATCTCCAGAGAGAGTATCTTGAAGAACAGAACCACGCGGATCACTTTCAGCCCGCCGCCGGTCGAGCCCGCACAGCCGCCCACGAACATTAAAAGAACCAGCAGCCATCGCGAAAAATCGGGCCAGCGGTCAAAATCAGCCGTCCCGTATCCGGTGGTTGTCATAATGGAAACCGCCTGAAAGCTCGAATCCTGCAGAGCTTTGCCTGCGGTGTATTCCTCGGGCCCGTCGAGAATTATGTCGGTCGTCAGCAGGATCACTGCACAAAGAACGATCAAGAGGTAAATCTGGAACTCGCGATTACTGAGCACCCTTCGCCATCCGCCGCCCAGCAGTATCGCGTAAAGATTGAAACTCGTGCCGGCCAGCAGCATGAAAACAATTATCGTAATTTCGTAGCCGAGGTTGTTGTACTGGCCTATGCTGCCGTTGAGCGTGCTGAATCCTCCCGTTGCCATAGTGCCGAAGGTGTGACACAGGGATTCAAAGATGCTCATGCCCTGCAGATTCAGAGCGATCACCTCGGCGACCGAGATCGCAACATATATGTTCCACAGAAGCATTGCGGCCGAGCGTATTCTCGGTCTCGGTGCTTCGTCCGGCAGGCCCGGCACTTCAGAGATCACCATGTGTTTGGCACCGGAGCCGGCCTCGCCCAGGATCGCCACGAACAGCACGATAATACCCATACCTCCGAGCCAGTGCGTCAGACTGCGCCAGAAAAGGATCGCGCGGGGCAGGCTCTCGGGTTCCGGGAATATGCTTGCACCGGTAGTCGTAAATCCGCTGATACTTTCGAAAACCGCGGCGCTGCAGATGCTGAACCAGCCGTCATACAGCGGCGCGAGCACGCCCGAGAAAATATAAGGCAGTGCGCCCAGAATCCCGCACAGAAACCATCCGATGGACACCACCGCGATCGCTTCCTTGCGGTACATCTTTTTCGTCTGCGTCCGCCTGAAATTCAGAATTAGCCCGATACCGATACAAATGAAGATAGACAGCAGAAATGCTGAAGCGATCTGGCCGAAGTCCTCCTCCTTGCGGTCCAGGAACGCCCAGATCAGGCTTGTGCTCATGCATGCGCCCACCAGGAAAACCAGCACTCCGAGTTGTTTGAATACTACTTTGTAATTCAACGGCTGTTATTCTCCAAAAAGACGCATCAGTTTTTTGCTGTCACGCCATCTGCAGATTATCAGAAGCACATCATTCTGCTCCAGTTTCGTGTCGCCGCTTGGGACGATGACCTTGTCGCTGCGCTTTATCAGCAGTATCAGACTGTTTTCGGGCAAAGTTATGTCCTTAAGCTCGCTGCCCGTGAGTTTCTCATTTTTGAAGTGCAGCTCTAGTATCTCTGCATCGCCCGCTCCCATATCCGCCAGTGAACGTTCCTTACCCTTTTTGAGCATCGTCAGCACTTCCCTTGCCATGATCGCGCGTGGACTGACGGCATGATCGATCCCAAGATCCTCGATCAAATGCACGAAATCAGGCCGATGGATCAATACGATTGCCTTTTTCGCGCCGAGATTTTTTACCTGCAGGGCACTCATGATGTTGACTTCGTCGTAATCGGTTGTGGGTATGAAGAAGTCTGCCGTATCGACGTGCTCTTCCATTAAAAGGTCCAGCTTAGTGCCGTCACCTTGCAATATAGTCGCCGAAGGCAGTTCGTGCGCCAGGGTCTCACACCTCGCAGCATTCTGTTCGATAATGGTCAGGCGGAAATCGCTCGGTTTTAATCGCCGCGCCAAACTCTTGGCGATCCGGCCGCCGCCGAGCATGACGACCCTGCGGGCGTTTGTTTTTCCGGATTTGAACTTCTTCTGGAATTCGCTGACCTTTTCGGTCTCACCGATAAGGATTATATTGTCATCTGCCTTGAGGATCGTATCGCCGGCAGGGATTATCAACTCGGTTCCCCTGGTTACGCATGCGATCCGTACGTCACTGGGGATATTCAGATCGATAAGTTTCTTTTCGATATAGCGCGAACTCTCGTCGATCTTCACCGGCCTCATGACAACTGTGCCCTGGGCAAAATACTCCACAGCGAGCAGGCCCGGGTTCCTGATGAAGGACGCAATTTCAAGGGCCGCGAACATTTTCGGGCTGAACATTTCGTCGATCCCGAAATGGTTCTGGTATGAAAACTTTGGATACTGTCTAAAAACAGGGTTATCTACTCTTGCTATCGTTTTATCGGATCCCAGTTTTCGAGCGACTGATGCGGAAACGATGTTGACCTCTTCATCGGAGGTAAGCGAAAGAAAGAGATGACACTTTTCCACGCCGGCCTTTTTGAGTACCTCGATCGAAGATGCGCTGCCGCACACAACATGAACGTCGAGAGTGTTTGACAACTCTTCGGCCCGGTCCATATCGATCTCTATGACCGTAACGTCATGCTGCTCTTCTGCTATTCGCTCGGCGATGTATGTGCCAACCTCGCCTGCTCCAGCGATTATGACTCTCACAAGTACCTCCAGTTCAAAACCCGGAGATCGAAAAAACGAACCTATCCGGATAAATAAGAGTTTAGATAAATGTAAACCTTGCCAGTCTGAGCATCAGGTTTTGTTCTCGAGCAGGTAAATTCCTTGGACATTTATAAAACAGAATGGCCAAACATGCAATTATTAGATGGCCAAAATGGAGGTTGTTACTATTTGAGCTTGCGATTCTTCAGCCAGATTGTGCTAAGCTGGCCGCAGGCGGCTTTTATGCATTCGCCGAATTTGCAGCGGACGGTCGTTTAGATGCCCGCCTTCATCAGCAGCCCCATAAAGCCGCCGATGCGTTCGCGGTTCCTTGCGGTTCCGTTTTCAGAAGCAGATCTTTTCTGCGAGGTTTGATCCTACCATGAATTGATGTTCCTGTTAACTGTCTTTTCGTACCAGTCGTCGGATGCGCGTATATATTCGTATTCGTCGAAGACATGTCCGTTGCCGAACATACGCGGGTCCTTCTGTTCCTTCAGCTCGTTGAAAAGCTGTGTTTTGAGTTTTTCCTTCAGGTCCGTATGCTCTTTGTCCCGCGCGAGGTTCTTAATGCATTCGGGATCCTCGCTGATGTTGTAAAGTTCATCGGCCGGGCGTTTGCCGAACGACATGTCCCAGTACCTTTTGGCTCGCGAGTAGCCGCTGTTGGTCCCAAGCACAACGCTCATGGTAGGGCTTGCATCGCAGTTGCGGTAGCCGGTCTCGGGATTGCCGACCGGCCAGCGGTCTGTCTCGAAGTTGTGGATGTAAAGATAATCGCCCTTGACGATCCCGCGGATTGGATAGCCCCAGTTGTGCGGCCTGCCAAGATCGTGCCGTTCCTTGCCGATGAGTACGTGGTCGCGTTCCTTTTCGACCAGGCCGTTCCTGGAAGATGTCAATATGTTCATCAGGCTTTTGCCCTGTATCGGCTGCATGCCAGACTGGGCCGGGGCGATCCCCGCTGCCTCCAAAAACGTCGGCGCAAGATCGATGAAGCTTACGAAATCGTTAACTACCCGCCCGGCCCGTGGATTGCCGTTCTTCCACATAGCTGCCATGGGCATGTGATTGGAATACTCGTATTCCTGCCCCTTGCACCGCGGGAAGGGCATGCCGTTGTCGGCTGTAACCACAACGATCGTGTTGTCGAGCTCGCCCTTTTCTTCCAGCATCTTGAGAATACTGGCCAGGTGGTTGTCCGCATGTTCGATCTCATATGCATAGTCAAGCATATCTGCGCGCACACGTTCGTCATCGGGCCAGAAGCCCGGGACCTTCTCGATCTGATCAAGCTTCTTGCCGCCTTTTTCTACGCCGCTGCGGTATTCATAACCGCGATGCGGTTCATATGCACCGTACCAGAAGCAGAAGGGCTGATCTTCGGGCTTGTCGTTATAAAAGTCGGCGAAGTTTGCGGCGTAATCGAGTTTGCTGATGCCCCTGGCTGGCGGCTCCAGCCTTCTTTTGCGATAAGATTTGCCGGTGAGCTGCCTGCGCTTGCCGTCGATCTTGCCCGAATTACCAGGTGCCCATCCCTTGCCCGTGCAGCCGACGAAGTAGTCGTTTTCGCTGAGCACTTCGGTAAACACCTTGAACTTTGCCGGGAAGTTGGGCCAGTGGTTCGCGGCTTCTTCGAGCTGCCATGAATTTCGGCCCGTAAGTACGCAGGCCCGCGAAGGCGCACACTTCGCATTAGGCGTATAGGCCCGATTGAAAAGTATGCCTTCCTCAGCCACGCGGTCGAATGCGGGCGTCTTGACCCAGCCACAGCCGTACGCACCCATATGCGGAAAAGACGCGTCGTCCCAAATACAGAACAGAATATTCGGGCGTTTTGGTTTTCCTTCAGAAGCGGCACGAGCATTTTCAAGGATTGTTGAAAACGAGCCGATCGCACCGAGTGAAAAAGCCGATTTGATGAGAAACTCGCGTCTTTGCATCTCGATCCCTTTCTTTTAGTATACTCAGTCTGTCAGCATGTCTTGCTTGTGACACAGGAAGACTCTGCACTGAACGCAGTAGTCCAAAAACCGCGCTACGCTATATATGAAGGTATTAGCAAAGGCTGTTTCGTATAAATTTTCCAGAAATTTGCTATTTTATGAGCCGCTGGTGTCCCCTGACCTTTTTTTATCCAGCCAGGTCGCGCCGAGCTGTCCGCAGGCGGCTTTTATGTCTTCGCCTCGTTTATAGCGGACGGTCGTTTCGATGCCCGCCTTCATCAGCAGGTCCATGAACCGTCCGATGCGGTTACGATCGCTCGCCTGGAAGTCACAGCCGGGGTGCGGATTGTACTCGATCAGGTTGACGTTGGCGTTAAGGCCCTTGAGCAGCTTTATTACCCGGGCGGCGTCCTGGTCGGAGTCGTTCACGCCCTTGATCATGCAGTATGCAAACATTACACGCCTGCGGGTTCTGGCCTGGTACTTTCGCACACTCGCCAGCAGTTCGTGCAGCTTGTATTTGCCGCCGATCCGCATTATCTTTGCGCGGGTCTCGTCGTCAGCCGCATGCAGCGAGATCGACAGATGCACCTGCAGCTCTTCATCCGCGAATCGTTCGATCGCCGACGGTATGCCGCACGTGCTGATGGTCAGCCGTCGCTGGGCGATGCATTTGCCCGCATGGTGATTCAGTATGTGCAGTGCCCGCATGGAGTTATCGTAATTGTCCAGCGGCTCGCCCATACCCATGAATACCACGTTATTGACCGTGCCCTCTTCCTCTGCAACCCGGTTGACCTGATCCACGATCTCGCCCGCGGTCAGGTTGCGGTTGAACTTCAGTTTTCCCGTCGCGCAAAACGCACAGCCCATCCGACAGCCCGCCTGAGTGGAAATGCACACCGTTTGGCGGTCGCGGTGCTTCATCAGCACCGATTCTACCCTCGCGCCGTCTGCCATCTCGAAGAGGAACTTGACCGTGCCGTCCGGGTCGATGAATTTCTCGACCAGATTCAGCCGTGAAATAAAATAGCCGGAATCTTTCAGTTTCGCCCGCAGATCCTTGGAAAGGGGGGTGATCTCGTCTATGCCGGCCGCATCTTTAGTGTGAATGAACGAAAAGATGTACTTTGCGTGGTACTTCTTGCCGCCCAGCTCGGGGAGCAACTGTTCCAGCTCTTCAAGCGTCTTGTTTTTGAGATCTTTATCCATTTTGCGGCAGTTAAAAGTGGTAATCGGCCTTTTCCTTATTCCAGCGTCAGGGCCGGCTCGTAGTTAAATTAGTAAACGAACTGGAAAGGATAGCAAAATGAAGAAGCTATTTCCAATAATATCTATAATCGCGATCGTGCTTATGTTCAGTGCTGAGGCTCTGGGCAAGGTGACCGTTCGGGTTCGCATAAGCGGCGGCGGTTACAGCAGTTATGTTGTAACCGGTTCCCCGGCGTTAATTTGCTACTATCCCGGATGCAGCCGAACTTACACGCACTATCATGGTGACGGGCTGATCATCACTAACCGGCGGTATGGCTATGACAGTCGGTATCCGTATTATTACCGCTATCAGAAGCCTTATTATCGGCACTACAACAGAAGGCACTATTACAACCCTTACTACAGGCGTTACACTCCCAGCCACAGGTACCATCGTTACAGCATCCCCAGATACCATCGTGCTCCGAGCTTACGCAGACATTATTATCATCGGCGCGTTCCTGTCTATCCGCATGGCGGGACAGGACACTACCAATATAAGCTGGACAAGAAGTAGCAGGCTGTGAGGTGCAAGGGGGGTTAGCCGTAGAGGTTGCCTTCCTCATCTACGTAGATGCGTCCTGCGGAGTTTTCTATTATGCGCATGGGTTTGTCGAGCTCCTCAAGTGCCGGTAATTTATACAAATGCCAGCAGGATTCACAGCGTGTCCGTTTGTCCGCCATGTCGGCAGGGAGGGTATAGGCAGCTCCGCATTGAGGGCATTTTGTGTGAATTTGCATAATAGTTAAACTTTCAGCGCATAAAACAGGCGAGGAAACAATTGTTAAGGACGGCCAACTGCATTCACTCGCCAAGTTACTACGTAATCCGTTACGATCATTCGCCAGCCATCCTTGGCCAACGTAAATCTAACAGGTTTTGTATTCTTTTTACAGGCCCACGGTCAGGATTCTGCGGGCGGTTGCTTCAATATTCTGCCTGGTTTCGAGTTCACCGCTCTGAAGCAGACTTCTTGCCTGCGCGACTGCGGTCCTGTCTACTGTTCCCAGATTTCGGGCTCTTTCAATAGTGCCGCTGTAATCCTTACCTATGGTGGACTCCAGAGCCTTTGAATTACGGCTCTTCTGGCCCGGCCTGTCGTTATTCAGCAGGTCCTGCATGTGGGTTGATATTCTGTTAGCAGGATTTATATTCATTTTGTTTACTTCCTCTTTTCCTGTAATGCCGGTTTTCTGTACTGATCGAGCGGGCTTCTTTCGCTCCGTTCAAAGTCATTGTCGAAGCGGACCGCCAGAACTTTAAAAAAAACCTGAAAAACTTCAAAAACTTTTTTACCGGCAAAATTGCGTTTTCAGTATCTTACTGCAGGGTTTCGGCAACCTCGTAGGCGACGAATTTGTTGAATATACGCGGGCTTTTCAGCGCCATCCGCCAATCCATGGGCTTGTATCCCTCACGCATTTGCGTCTCAAAAAACCGCTTGATCCGCTCCACTACGTTTCCGTCGGTGCTGTCCCACACCTGCTCTATAGCCCACAGTAGCTCGCCTGTATGACAGTCCACGAGTTTAAGACGCAGTCCTATGGACATGCGTGGATAGGGCTGGTACTGGAGCACCTGGCCGTACATTATGGCGTCGGTGCCTAGTGAATTCCGAATGAGCTCGAGCTGGTCTTCTTTGTAAGTTCCTTCTCCGTCTATGTTTACGCTCTGCCATGCCGGGTCGGACCTGTAAAGCGAACGAAGGCCGAAAATCTGCTTTTTATAGATGGATTCTGCAAGCTGGGCCGTGATATCTTCTGATATCTGCGGATATGCCGACTCATTTTCGGGCTCCAGCAGGACGACCTTGCCCACTCTGTGCAGGTCAGCGTAAGGATTGCGGTAATAAGTGATCGCAGGCTCGGTTGTGTCCGGCGCCACAAGAACCTTGCACCCGGCCAGGGGCAGTATCGCGCTAATTGCCGCTAGAGCTAGTATTTTGCTTTTATAGGTCATAAATGCATCCCAAAAAGGATTTGATCAACGGACTACTGTCCCTCGGACTGCTGTTCCTGCTGGACCATTTCAGCGCCCATGAGCTTGAGGATCTTCGCCAGTGCGCGAAGCTGTTCTGTATGAACGGTACGCAGTTCTTCACGATAACCGAGTACGTTTTCCTTCCACTTATCGAGCTCCATGCGCATATCGATGAGCAGTTCATTCGCTTCTTCGAGCTCTTTTTCGGTCTGGGCGAGGTTTTCCTTCAGCAGGACGGCACGTTTCTCCAGAACCTGGTTATCCTCCATCAGGGCCTCTTTTTCGGCGGTGAGCTCGTCTATCTGCTTGCGAAGCTCCTTGTTTTCTTCAGTCAGTATCCGCGTGGTATAGACCTGAGATGCTGCCTGCGCCTCTTGTTGAGCAGTTGCGCCGTCAAATCTCTGCCGTTCTGTTGTGGCTTGAGCAGGCTTGGCCGGTTCAGTGAGCCTTATCTCGACAGGTTTTTCCATCTCAGCGCAGCCGGTGAGTACCAGGCTGACAGCTATAACAGCGATTGATATTACTGATCTCATTTTCTTCCCCGTGATAAGAATTATTGTATATAATTGCATTGGATGTAGCTTTTAGTTCCGCATCCGCAGGTCACTTCAATTGTGGCGTAGGTCTGGGTTGTTTCGATGATTTTCGCTGTCGCTTTAGCTCCCGGCTTTGGAGCTGATTGCTGCGTGCCGGCCGCGGTTGCATTACCAGCGCTGTCCAGTGATATCTTGCCGTCAATCGTGATATTTTTCTTTTTGATTATTCTTGCAGCCGGTTTAGTCAGCATCGTTCCCTCGTTTATGCGTGAAAATCAATATGTCCTTCGCCGTCGTCATCCGTTTGTTCGCTGAGCGATTCGAGTTCCTTTTCGACCAACTCATCGAGCTGCTGCTGCATCGCTCGACGGCGTTGTTCTCTTTTTTTCTGCTCGCGTTTGCGTTTATGTTCCTTGTTTTCTACTTCGTTATGCAGGTTCTTTTTGCCCGCGACATGGTGCAGAGAGTCAACCCTTCCGATGTTGATGTCTCTATCGGGCATTGTCATGATCCTTCAACAACGATCCGAGTTTGAACACCGCTGACGAATGAAGCTGGCTTACCCGGGATTCGGTTATTTCGAGAACCTCGGCGATCTCCTTCATGGTCAGTTCCTGCTGGTAATACAGTATGACGATCTGCCTTTGTTTCTGGGGCAGACGTTCGATCGCGTCCGCCAAGTCATGAACAAGTTCTTCACGTTCGATCCGCTGTTCGGGCTGGCCTGATTCCGAACCTGCCAGCACATTAGCCAACGCCGGCTCATCCTCGGTGTAGCCGCTCATGGACAAAAAGTACCTGGCCCGTCCCTGCTCGTATGTTTTGTACAGCTTGTCAACGCCGATGCCCATTTTCTTCGCGACTTCCTCATCGCTTGGTGAATGACCGGTATGGGCCATCACTTCATCGTGTATCGTCTGTGCTTCCTGGAGCTGTTTGTTCAGGCTCGGCGGAGCGAACGACCAACTGCGCAATTCGTCGATGATCGCGCCGCGTATGCGTATGTAGGCGTAAGTCTGGAACTCGGCGTTCTTCGTGCTGTCGTAATCATGGGCAGCTTTGATCAGGCCTATGGTTCCCGCGCTGACAAGATCGTCGCGGGTCAGCGGAGGCTGCAGGTAGCTCGTCACCTTGCTGACGAGCTTGTGGACCATCGGCAGAAACTGTGTGACCCGCTGATCAGCGTTCGGCTGCTTCTGCTGCTGGGCGTACTTTCTCGCAGCGAGCGACTTCAACTGCATCTGATCGTCAAGGACTGCTTGTTGTTGACGGTGATCTGTCACGGCTAACTACCATTCCTGTTCTGATTGCCCTGGTTCGATATGATCTGCGCTACAACGATCCGCATCGCAAGACGCAAAGCGATCGTCGCTCCGACGTACACAAAGATCGCGCCGCATATTCCGCGGTAACCGCATACCAGCGGATCGACATCACTGCAGGCGCCGATTCCCGCGATCAGGAAAAACGCCAAAACTGCTACTGTTACTGCAAGTGAACGAATGTACTGCTTCACTTCTGCTTCCTTTCAGATCGCCTAAACGTTACTCTGTTGACCATTCAGTGCCATCGCATCGCTGGTCTGCAAAGCCACATTCTCAACTGTCTCCATATCCGTGCCCGGCTCGATCTCGTCGTATGACAGAACCGGCAGCCGGGGCAGTGATCTTTCCAGCATCTCGGCAAGAGCGGATCGCTGTCTGCTGTCGCAAAGCAGAACCACGTTTTCGCATGCCTTGTTCATCGCCGACTTCCACGCTGCCGCGACACCTTCGTGTATCTGCATCGCAAGCTCGGGCGATATGCTCAGCACGAGTTCTTCACCCTGCGTCTGCAGCGAGGAGACCATCTGATGCTCGAGATGCGGGTCAAAAGTTATCGCCATGATCTTGCCTGTCATCTGGTCCTTGTACCGCGAGGTTATCGTCCTTCGCAAAGCCTTGCGAACCAGCTCCGTCAGGACAGTTGCACTCTTAGTTTTCGAGATATGCTCGCCAAGGGCTTCAAGAATAATCGCAAGATTTTTGATCGGTATGCGGTCCTTGAGCAGCTTCTGCAAAACGCGCTGCAACAGTCCGACCGAAACCTGTTCACCCACCACGTCGCCGACCAGCGACGGCTGCGATTTACGCAGACGATCAACAAGCTGCTGGACATCTTCGCGGGTAAGCTGTTCGTGTGCGTGCTGTGCCAGCGTTTCCGACAGATGCGTTATCAAAACCGATTCGCAATCTATCACGGTGTATCCGCACAGCTCGGCCTGTTCCTTCTGCTCTTCGCTGATCCACATAGCGGGCAGACCGTAGACCGGCTCGGTGGTCTGCTGTCCCTGGATCGGTGTGTGCACCGTACCCGGATCCATTGCCAGATACTTATCCGGCTCGAGCCTGCCGGACGCGATAGTATGATCGAACAGCCGTATCTCGTAAGCGTTCGGCTCGATATTGATATTGTCGCAAAGACGCACCAGCGGAATTATCAGCCCCAGCTCCTTCGCGAACTTGCGCCGCAACGCCCCGATCCTATCGAACACACTGCTCTTCTTTCGCGGGTCCACCATCGGTATCAGCCGAACGCCAACCTGCACTGAGATCATATCAATATTGAGAAGGTCCTCGACAGGCGTCTTCTCGGACTCCTGGGCCTTTTCGCTTTTCTCAGCGGTCGACTCGTTTTCCTCATCCTTGCGGGCCGCCTTTTTAAGCGACTGCGAGACAAAGATGCAAGCAACTGCCAGGCCGAAGAACGGTACTTTGGGCAGCCCCGGCACCAGACCAATCGCTCCGATCAGTATACCCGCGATCATCAGCGACTGCGGATTGCGAAGCATCTGGTTGGTCAGGTCATGACTCACGCTTTCCGTCGAAGAAGTCTTGGTTACCAAAAAGCCTGAACTTATCGCTATGATGACCGACGGTATCTGACTCACCAGTCCGTCACCGATGGACAGCGTGCAGTAGCGTGCCGCGGCCTCACTGACAGACATGTCGTTCATCGAACCTATGATAATACCGCCGACGAGGTTCACGCAGGTAATGATCAAGCCTGCGATCGCGTCACCGCGGATGAACTTACTGGCACCATCCATGGCACCGTAGAACTCGCTTTCCTTAGCGATAGCGTCTCTTCGCTCTTTCGCCTGGGCATCCGTGATCGCGCCGGCATTCAGATCGGCGTCGATCGCCATCTGCTTACCGGGCATCGCATCCAACGCGAAACGTGCGTTAACTTCACTGATACGCTCGGCACCTTTCGTGATCACAACGAACTGGATCACGACCAGGATCAGGAACATGACCAGGCCCACGACGAGGTTTCCGCCGATAACGAGCTGGCCGAACGTGTCGATGATATTTCCCGCATCCGCCTTGAGCAGGATCAGACGCGTAGATGATACGTTAAGGCTCAGCCTGTAAAGTGTGACGAACAGAAGCAGCGACGGGAACGTGCTAAGCTCCAGCGCCTTCTTGGCCGAGAGCGTTACGATCAGCACACCAACAGCCAGACCTATACTGCACGCCAGCAGGACGTCCAGCAGCACCGGCGGCAGCGGCACGATGAGCATTGCCAGTATCGTCGCCAGACCGACAGCGAAGACCACGTTGCTGTGGTTTGCTAATGACGATACTATCGGACCATTACCGAGTGCTTTCTGACCGCTCATATATTACCTGGGAATTTGCTAGATACCGAGAACTTCTTTGATGCGGATGGCGAATCGGCCGTCCACTACTACGATGTCGCCTGTTGCGAATTTGTTGCCCTGCACATACAGCTCAGCAGGTTCGTCGATGAGTTTGTCCATCTGAAGCACGGAACCGGGACCGAGCTGCAGGAGCTGCTTGATCGGAACCTGCGCATCGCCCAGGTTCACCGTGATCGACATGGTGATATCCAGCAGCAGGTCGAGATTGCCCTCGCCCTGGCCCTTCGCCGAATCCACCGCTTCACCGAGTTCCACTTCCTGTGCCTGGGTCGTCTTAGCGTCCTGTTCCACTGCCTGTTCAGTTTCTGCCATAATAAAAACCTTCCGTGTTCTTCTTATGAAGCTCTAACCCGTCTGGATGATGCTGTTTGCGGGTTTTTTGACTATATCCGTTATCGTGACCGCATAGCGGTTCATTGATTGTCCGAGTTTGCCGTGATAAAAAACGCTTCCGTCGATCTTCAGCTCCACGGGCGCATCCACCGTCTGATCGAGCACGAGAACGTCACCCTCTTCGACGGTCATCAGATCCGCAACCGCTGCCGATGCTGTACCCAACTGGCATTCCATTTCCAGCGGTATGTTGTTCAGGTGCCCAACGATCAGATCCTGGATCTGCTTCGCGGTCAGGTTCTTCTGTTCGCTGCTTATGTCGAACATCGAGTCAAAGCTTCGCGACAGCATTGCAAAAGATGCGCTCGTCTGCTCTTCCCCATCAGCGACGGCGAATTCGAGTACGGACATCTCTTCGAAGTCCGTGATGTTCTCCAGCGGCCACTCTTCAAATGTCAGTTCGTGTCCGCTCTTCAACGCCGGCAGGTTATGTCTTGTAAAGCAATTCGAAAGAACGCTGATGATCTTTTTGACATGATCGGTAAGCAGTGACATCTCAAGCTGCGACAGCTCCGCTTCGTCGACGTTTTCCGGTATGGCGTCCTTCAGTATTTTCGCGGCCCAATGAACGGCTGATCGTTTCGGTAGGATGACCATGCCTATCGGGGCTCCGCCTTCTTCGCCGAACGTCAGGTAATGACAGCCGCGTGTGTTATTCTGTATATTCTGCAGCTTTGTCGCGAAATGCTCCTCGATTCCGGGAATTGTGACCGTTACCTCGTCCGAATAGACGCTCATGAACTGTTCAGCAAGTTCAATATCCAGCTCATCGGTAAATTCCTTCAGCCTGCGATGATGCCGGGTGCTGAAGTGGTGCGGACGCGTCCAGTCGTATTCGACAGCGTCGACGTCCGGCTCCTCCACAGGCAGGTTCTGCTTCGCCTTGGCGAGCAGCGCCTTGAGCTGGTCCTTGCTGATCATGTTTTCGGTCATGGCTTCGGTCATTGTATCGCGAACTCTTTTAGCAGTATCTGCTTGATTAGCGGTTTTGAATCAGGGAAAAGTCTTCGATTAAACTCGTCACAGACGAGATTTTTAATGCGTTCTTTGTTCTTGCCTCCGTTCGCTTCGTCCAGCGTCAGACTTGACAGAAACGTCGTCAGCCAGTCACGCAGATAAGGCGTTTTGAGCCCAAGGAACTCTTTTCCTTTTTCTTGTGCCATATCTCCGGAGATTTCCATTATCAACGTCGCTCGAACGAATCTGGTCGCTCCCGGCTCATTGAGATTTGCAACCACCGGCTCCAGTTCGTAAGTCCAGGGCTTGCTGCCCTCTGTGCTCTCAGCCAGAAGGGCGTTGATCTCTGCCGATGGGTCCTCTTTCTTCTCCTCGGCAGCTTGCTCACCCTGCGGTTTAGTGTCCGCAAACAAGCCGCTGACAAAATAACCGCCCGCCGCAAATGTCAGGCTTATAACAGCGGTGATGATGTGTCCCAACAGGCAGGGACGCTTTTTCTCTTTGGTGTCCTTTTTTTTCTTTTCTTCGTCAGCCATTTTTACTCCCGGTACTTATTGCTCTAAGCTGTTTCCTGTAATAGATCGCGGTTCCGATAACGTTTGATCTTTTCCCTGATGGTACGATCACTGATACCGAGCACCTCGGCGGCTTTTGTCCGGTTGCCCTGCGTCTGATCGAGAGTCGCCAGAATGGCCTGCTGCTCGATCTCGGCAAGGCTTTTCGTCCCGATCATGTCTGCGAGCCCATTGATCTGGGCCTCATGGTCGGTATTTAGCTCTTCGAAAAGCCAGCTAACGTCCGCTAATTGCAGCGTTTCGCCGGTCCCGAGTATCAAACAGGTGCGTATCACGTTGCGGAGTTGGCGTACATTGCCCGGCCAGCCGTACCTCTGGAATACATCGACCAGAACGGCGTCGAGCTTGCCTATCTTTCTGCCGGTTTCGCTGGCTAATTCGTTAATAAAGTGCCAGATAAGCTCTTCCAGGTCTTCCTTCCGTTCTCGCAGCGCCGGCACCACGATTCTAACACCCGAAAGACGGTAGTACAGGTCCGCACGGAAATTGCCCCTCCGAACCTCTTCAGCAATGTCGCGATTGGTTGTGCTTATGACCCGAACATTGACATTTATATCGTTTTCGCTGCCCACGCGCTCCAGCCTCTGCTCTTCGAGTACGCGAAGCAGTTGTGCCTGGAACGCAGGCGGAGTCTCTGTTATTTCATCGAGCAGAAGGGTCCCGCCGTTAGCCCGCTCGAACCTGCCCTTGCGAGTCGACTGGGCACCTGTAAAGGACCCTTTTTCATGGCCGAACAGCTCGCTTTCGAGCAATGATTCGCTCAATGATGCGCAGTTTACCTTTACGAACGGCCCATTGTTTCGCTGGCTCTGATCGTGTATGTACTGTGCGAGCAGCTCCTTGCCCGTCCCGCTCTCTCCGCAGATAAGAACCGGAGCGTTCGTACCAGCAACACGCCTGGCCATGTGGATCGTCTTCGATAACGCCTGACTCTTGCCGACCATCAAACTGCGGCCAACATTGCCCAGTGCCGCCATGACATGTGTATTGTGGTTGGGCAGCCAGGTCTCGACCAGCTTGCAGGCCTGGTCCTTGCTCAAAGGTTTTGTAAAAAAGTCGGCAAAATCTTCTCTGATAGCGGAGATGCCCGCCCGGCTGCTGTCTTCCTCGCTCAGCATGATAACAGGCAGTTCGGGGTTTTCCTCTTTCGCTGAACTCTTCAGCTCCTTGCATGTTTCCAGATCGAAACCTGTTGCCGGGCTGTTGGTGACTATAGCCAGATCGAATTCATTGTTACCCAGCTTCTTAAACGCATCTTTCCCGCTCGAAGCGACCACGGTTCGCACACCCTGTGCGGCACAGGCCTGCAGTAATACAGGCGAGACATCCGAGTCGATGATCAGAACGTGTTTTGATGGTTTAATTCTTTGCATCAGTTTTTCGTTGGGTTGCTCTCAATAAGTTCCATCGGCTTTTCATTCATCAGCCAGCGAAGTACCTGCCGTTTGACCGTCGCACATTTGGTCCATTCGCTGTTGGGCTGTTCCCGCATAAGCTGTTCGTAAATGATCTCAGCCTCTTCCGGCTTTGTTTCATACAGGCAGTTGCCCAGT
Organism: Anaerohalosphaera lusitana; assembly: GCF_002007645.1. GTDB lineage: Bacteria > Planctomycetota > Phycisphaerae > Sedimentisphaerales > Anaerohalosphaeraceae > Anaerohalosphaera > Anaerohalosphaera lusitana. The sequence continues at coordinate 69,974 of NZ_CP019791.1, read as the reverse complement.
TGAAAAAGTATCCAGGCCCTCTCAGGGTCCGTCTTACTGTAATTCTTTCCGTATTTGTCCAATGCCTGCCGATAATACTTCGCTGCGAGCTCTTTTTCACCCGCCGAGAAAAGTGCTTCCGCCAATGCAAAATGATCTACAACCCGAGTTGGATTGTTCTTGATAAGTTCCTTGAGCGAAGTCTCTTTTACGGTCGCCTCATCATCAGCATTTTCTTGAGGAATTTCGCTTTGTGTTTGAGGTTTTTCGCTGTTCTCTTCACTTATTTCTGGCTCGCTTGCGGGCAGAGAACTGTTGGTTGATGAAGTTTCGCGAACCTTGACAAAACGCAGCGAGCGGAGCTCTGCGAGCAGTTCATCCATTTCACCGCTGTCGCTCTTAAATTTGACGGGCGATTTCATTTCTATGGGTGTATATGTTTCCTTGCGTACCTGTTTGATGAGCTCACTTGTGCTCTGCTTTGTGTCTTTTTCAGTCACAGCCGGCACGAGATTAGGGTCGCTGTTTGCCGTCTTCGACTCCGTGGTCTTCTGCTGTTCTTCTGTCTCGTTATTCTCAGCAGGTACATTGGGATCAGAGACTGTTTTATTGTCTATTACAGGAGTTTCAGCTTTTTGTGGTTTTTCAGTTGTGTCGGCCTTGGCGTTGTCTGCCGACTTCTCAGCCTCGTCCGCATCCTGCACATCATCGCCATCTGCGACCTTGAGAATTTCACTCAGGTATCTGTTGAGCGTCTCGATACTGTTCGGGTCCTCAGCCTTGCAAAGACCGTTGGCAAACAGCAGCGTCAGTATTGAAATATATAGAATTCTTTTCATATCAGTTGTTCGCGGGATTGTAAACACCAGCAAATGCCATCGCGGCCTTGTCATATTGTTTCTGGTTCTTGTATGCGGTTCCAAGAATGCTCAGAGCCGTTTTTCTGTTACGCTGATCCAGCGGAGTTGCCAGCAGTTTGGAACATATATCGACCGCCTGTTCATCCCGCCCCGTGTCTATGCAGAGATCCGCCAGCTCAAGAGTGGTTTCGAGTTTATACTTGCCCTCGGACAGATCATCCAAAGCCGCAAGATATTCCTGCTCGGCCCGGTCGGTATCGCCTGCAGCGACATAACTGCGTGCAAGTTCAACCAGCAGTTCGCCCCGCAGCTCTGCGTTCGCAAGGAATTCGATCTTCTGGTTAAGCAGCATGGCCGACCTTCTCGGCAGATCGATCTCCCTGTAAATACGTGCCTGTGCCTTGAGTATTTCGCAGGACTGTTCCAGCGTCAGATCTTCCTCATTGGGCGCAGCCAGTATATTGAGAGCTTCCGCGTAGTCGCCGTGACTCATCATGGTCTGGGCCCAGGAAAGGATCACGTTCGCGTACTGCTTGCGATCGAGATTGCCCGTAAGTGCAAGTCTGAACGCTGTCGTAGCGTCCTCGTATTTACCCAACGCGAATTTCGTCTTTGCGAGCGTGTAATAAAGTTCGCCTTTGTCGATCTCGGGATCGTCGTTGTAAAATTTCTCGCATCTTTCGAACCATGCTTCAGCCGAACCGAACTGGCCCGTCTCATAGTTGCATATCGCCGCTCCATAGGCCGCTCTCGCTTTGGCACGTCGAGTAATATTGAGATTGTAAACCTTAGCGAAAAGGTCCGCTGCCTCGCCGTATATGCCCGATTTCATCGTCGCCTGGGCCAGATACAGGTAGGCCTGGTCGGATATGCGAGCCTTGGGATACTGCAGCACGATGTTGGACAGATCCTCGCGTGCGCCCGCGTAATCCTTCATATCAGTTTTGATCCTGCTCGAATATAGAAGAGCGTACGGAGCCAGTTCACTGTCGGAGTACCTGCTTGCGACCAGTTTGTACTCACCGATGGCTACGTTTTCCTGTCCGCCTGCAGAATATACCGCTGCCAGCCCGAAATGAGCATTCGCCACCCGCGGATCCTGCGGATAACGATGCAGGAAATGCCTCCACACAGCCATGCTCTCGTTGACCATCATTCGTTTGTGGAAAGCCAGCGACACATACGTACGCGGATTATAGACCGTCAGATTATTAGTATCGCTTCTCACTATCAGCCCGGCACTTCCGGCAGCGTATTCAGGTATCTTCTGCTCGATCGTCTTGGGAAGGTAAAGATTGATGGGCCGGTTCGTGAATTGCTCCGCCGTTTTGTGCCAGCTCACCCCATAGCCCTGGTAGTTCGCATACCTGGCGATAAACTCGTCCACGGGACAATCCAGTGCGATCGCGGAAAACGTCCCCCCGCCAAGCGATTCACGTCTTTCCCTGATCGCCGGCCCCATGGCTGCATCGGCCATTGATTCGATACCCTTTTGCAGCAGTTCCTCGATCCCCTTCTTATCCATCGCAGGCAGGTGGTACGGCGTCATGTATTCTGCCCAGCTCTGACCAGGCAGTTCAGTATTTGAGTTGCTCAGCGAGATCGTTTCACGCGTAAGTGCATTGCCGATAAGCATATAGCAATCACGCTCGATCACTGCAGGGAAGTGGTCCTTAAGAGTGTGGAACAGGGCCAGCGAGCGGTATGCATGCTCGCGGGCACTCAAAAAGTTTTCGTTTTTGAAATCTATGAAAGCCAGATAGTAGTTGCTCATGGCTCGAATGGCCGGTGACCTGCTCTGCAGTGCATTGGTGAAAAGCTTGCTCACCTTGTCGGCGTCATCCATGTAGTAATGGCACAAAGCGACCTGCAGATCGATAAGATCCCTGAACAAGTTATCCGTATCACCAGGTTTCAGCCGCTCACGCAGCTTTTCGTATATCTTCAACGCCTGGTCATAGTCACCGCCCACAAAACTTTCATGGGCAAGCTGCCAGGATACCGGCATTTCGATCTCGGCCGGCTGATCGGTCTCGGCATCTTCCTCAACTGCCTGCTCTGCACTTGCGGCAAGTTCGGTTTCGTTCTCGGCAATATCAGGCAACGCCTCCCTTGTGACACGTTTAGGCGCCGGGTTGTTTCCGGACTGGGCAGAGCTCGTCTTGGGTACCGGGTTCCACAGGATCAGTACCAGCATGATCGCCATCGCGCCAAGCGCCGCATACATCAGCGGGATCCGCAGCTTTGCCATCTTACCGCTGCCGTTCTCGTAGGATTTGAGCTCTTTTTCCAGGTCCGCTACATAGTCTTTGTGTTCCACAGGCGCACCTGACGCAGTTTCCAGCAGCTCGCGGGTCTGCTCACCCCCGCCGAACAGATCGTCAAAACCCGCTGAATCCGGCTCGGCTCTGTTCCCGGCCCCGTCTTCCGCAGGTGCGTTCCCGTTTGCAAAAATGTCCTGATCGTCTTTCGCCATGTCCTGGCTCGGTCCTCGAAAAAAGCATTTCGGCCCTCGCGGGCGCGTTCTCATTCGTTGCCGATATCTGTGCAATAATCATGCCAGCCAGCCCGCACTAGCTCATCATGGAAAGAATCGCTGCTGAAGGGCTCAAAAAAACCGTTTTGACCGGACTTTTTTCTGGGTGAATTTCCGGAGTGTGTAAGAATTTGATACGTCTTGCCCTCGCTGTTCAACACTCAGACACGGCCCCGGTTGACGGACCGCAATCGCCTTCCAGATCACGCAGTCTGACCGCAAGGCGCATATGATTCGCGAGTTTCAAAAGGAATGACGACCCGGCCACACGCGGCATCATCGGGCCGCTTTGCCGACTCACGCAGTTGCAGCTACTTTGCCCGCGTCCGCATCGATGTTGTAATGCTTGACCTTGGCGTAAAGCGTCGCCCTCGTGATCCCCAGCATAGCCGCTGCCCGAGTCTTCTGCCCCTTGGCCTCTTTGAGCGCCCGGTCGATAAGCTCCTTTTCAGCATTGGCAAGCGAGAAATCCTGTATGTTCTCCACAGGTGAAGCGGATTTGGCCGACGAGAAATCCGTCGGGTCGAATATCAAACTGCTGCACCCGATCTTGTCGGTCGTTTCAAGCAGCATCGCCCGGTCTATCACGTTCTTGAGCTCCCTGACATTGCCGTCCCAACTGTGATTCTTGAGCGATTCGATTGCCAGTTTTGTCAGCCCCTTTATCTTCGCAGCCTTATCCGGAGCCACCGTCGAGTTCTCGATGAAAAACTTCGCCAGCAGTTCGATGTCGTCCTTACGATCGTGATGCCTCAGCGGCGCCAGTGCGACCGGAAATACGTTGAGTCGGTAGAACAGATCTCTCCTGAACTTGCCGTTTTCCACCTCGTCATTGAGGTTGCGGTTACTGCTCGCGATGATCGTCGCCTTGCACTGTATCTCCTTTGTGCCGCCGACTTTACGAAATCTCTTCTCCTGTATAACACGCAGCAGTTTCGCCTGCAGTTCCAGCGGCATCTCGCTGATCTCATCCAGGAATATCGTGCCCTCATCTGCTGCCTCGAACAGGCCCGTCTTTTCCGACTCTGCCGATGTGAACGAGCCCTTGACGTGCCCGAAAAGCTCACTTTCCAGCAGATTCGCCGTCAGGGCCGCACAGTTTACCGCTACAAAAGTCTCATCGCTTCCGTGCCTCAGATTGTGTATCGCCTGGGCCGCGACTTCCTTACCCGTGCCCGTCTCGCCGACGACCAGGATCGGATCACAGCCGCTCGATGCGACCAGACGTATCATCTTTAGCGCCTTCACAGTCGCTTCGCTCTTGCCTACCATCTGAACACATGGCGGGCACTGACTGTCAAAATACTCGCTTTGACCTCCATTTTCGCCATCCGCGATACGGTCGACTACCAACCCCAGCTTGTCCAGGCCCTTTACCGCATCGATACACGCGAAAGCGCCAAGGCTAAGAAAATCGTTCACAGTCTCTTCTTCAGCATCATCACGAACAATGATCACAGGCATAAGGTCGTTGGTTTCAACATATTTGAGGGCTCTGCAGGTGTCGGCATCGCTGATACTGGGGTCAACTATCATCGCTTCCGGCTCCGACCGGTCCGTGATGTCCCACGCTTCACCGATGCTGTCCGCTGCGAAAACTGCATCTGCCATCGTTGCCGCAAGCTGCTGTATCCGGCTGTCCCTGCCCAGTACGAGTATCCTGTTTAGCCCCATTTTCACCTGCCTGTAGAGTACGAATTAAAAACCTTATTATGCGAGATCAAAAGTATATGCCTAATCAATCGGCCGTAAAGTCGACCGAGCTTTAATATTTTTATGGGACCGACCAATAATATTGCCGATTTTGGAGTAAAATCTTGCAAATTCCCGGACGTTACGGCTTATCGGACGTTGTGAGGACCCTCAGCGGTCCAAAAATCCGAGCTTTTCAACTCGTTCGCAAATCCGCTTCGCCTCCGTTTCCATCATGCCCAAAAGTCCCATAAGATGCTTTACCTTCGGCAGTAAAAGGGTATTGCACTTGAGATTTTTTCAAAAAAAACTGTCCATATATTCCGCTCGCTTTCGACCATCGTCAAGCCGGGCCGCTGCGGTGGGGGTCGTGACACCGGTACAGCGGCTGCAGCTTGCTTCACCATGCGGAAGTTTCTTCCGGGCCATGCTGAATAATTGAGCACCCGAAAGCCAGGGCGCATGGAAAGTAATCACAGATCAGAGCTTTAGCTTCTGATTTAAGTGCTTATAAATAAATGGCTTACGGCTTAGTATGTTCCGGCCTCGGTTCAGTGGCACAGTAATTGCAATAGTTTTAGCCCGGATGATTGTGTTTATGATGATACTAATTGCAGGAACAAGATATGAGCTCGATTAATTCAATGCAGTCCGCACAGCAGCTCCAGATGGACTACATGCGGCTGCTGACTACTCAACTGCAGCACCAGAATCCGCTCGATCCTATGGACAACGAGCAGATGACGGCCCAGCTTACTCAGCTCTCACAGCTCGGCCAGCTCGAACAAATGAATACCAGTTTTGCGCAAGTGCTTGAAAGCACTAAGCTTAACTACGCAGGGAACCTGGTGGGCAAGGAAGTGTCCTTCATGGACTACTCCCGGATGGGACCGAACAACGTCCCCGGCGTCAAGGTCCTCGGCATCGTAGAAAAGGTCGACGTCGAAGGCGAAAATGTCATGCTCAACGTCGGCCAGTACGACCAAAGCGGGTCTAAAGTCAAGACTCACACTATAAATATGAAGGAAGTTGATACTATCGGATTCAACGTAACTGACGTTCTCAAGTAGCGGCCGCTTAGCAATAAGGTCGCTATTTTCAAAGTTCTATTGAAGGAGATTGACAAATGGGTGCATTATCGACTGGTGTTACGGGATTGACTTCCCACCAGAAAATGCTCGAGGTGACAGGTAATAATCTGGCGAACGTAAATACGACTGCATTTAAGAGCGGACAGGTTCGCTTTGCCGAACTGCTCAGCCAGACCGTCCGTAAAGCTTCTGCCCCCACCAACGGGGCCGGCGGCACAAACCCCATCCAGATGGGTACCGGCGTAGGAATTGCCAGCATCGTGAAAAATATGAACCAGGGCGACTTCCTCGAAACCGGCCAGGCTCTGGACATGGCGATCGAGGGCGAGGGCTACTTTGTGCTCAACACCGGATCGGGTAACGTCTTCACCCGTATGGGATCGTTCGCTATCGACGCGGACTCATATCTGGTTGACCCCGCCACCGGTTACAGGCTCCAGCGGTACGGAACGGCCGGCGAATCCGAAGGCTTCCAGGCCCCGGGCGTCAGCAGCATCAAGATCCCCAGCGACGCGGCAATGCCCGCAAGCGCAACCACCTCATTCGACCTCTCGAGTAATCTCCGCGCGGTCGGCGGCGATCCAAAGGCTGCACATTTGATAATGGGCGAAGAGTCGTCATTCATCAATTCGGCAGGCAAAGACGCTGTAGGAACCGATACTATAGCATCACTGCAGCAGTTCAGCGGAACCTACAACGCCGGCGACGTCATCGAGATTAGAGGAACTAAAAAGGACGGCACAGCCGTATCCGTCGACTGGACCGTTCCCGCCGGCGCGACTCTTAATGACTTGGTCTCTGAGATCAGCACTGCGTTTGGCTCTGGCGCCGCAGATGGGTCTACCGCTTCTTTCTCCGGAGGACAGATATCATTGAAAGATGATACCGCCGGCTACAGCCTTACTGATATGACACTCAATTATGTCGGGGCCGACGCAGGTGATCCTGCCGGCCTGGAACTGCCGGGTTATTTCGAGATGGCTCAAGCAGGCGGTAATGACGTCCATAATGTGAATCTTGAGATCATAGACTCCAATGGTGGTACGCATGCTGTAACTGCTTCCTTTGTCAGAACTGATACCGATAACCAGTGGGATCTGGTTCTGGGCAAGCTCGGCGGAAATGTCCTGGACATGTCCGACAGACGAATCGAAGGTATAAAGTTTGACGGCACCGACGGAAGCTTTGAAGGGATAAATGATTCCAGTAACGCTTTCAGCTTCCGTTTCGGATTCGATCCTGCAACCACTCAGACTGTAGAGGCAAACATGGGAACCGTTGGCGGGTTTGACGGTTTGACACAGTTCAACCTTGGTGCGAATGTGGATTCGACCGCTACAGCCAGCAATGCCAACGGCTACGAAGCCGGTGAGCTGGCTACCGTAGCCGCTGAGGGCGGCAATATCGTAGGTGTGTTCTCCAACGGTATCAAGAAGACCATCGCGACGGTTCAAATGGCTGTCTTCAGGAATCCGTCCGGCCTGGAAAGCGTCGGTAACGGTTACTACACCGGTTCCGGCAACTCGGGTGATCCTGTCGTAACCAGATCGGGCGGCGGCGGTGGCGGTTCGATAAAGAGCCAGAAGCTCGAAAAGTCTAACGTCGAGATCGCAAAGGAATTCGTCAATCTGATCGAGGCACAGAATGGCTATCAGGCCAACGCGAGAACCATCAAGGTCGCCAACGATGTGCTTCGCGAACTCACCAATATAATAAGGTAAGCGAATAACGAATAAATGTACATTGACAGCATAACAACTTTTCTGCCCGTTCTGGCTGCCAAAGGCCTCACGCCGTCTCAGAGATGGGACGCTATGCGCGACCTTGACAGCGGCATGCCGGACTTCTTACTGGATGGCCGGTTCATCGCAGCCGGTATCATCGCTGTGGCTATGCTGCTGCTCATCTGGTATCTCTACCGCCGCCACCTGCATGATCGGGAAGCGAAGCTCAAGAGAAAGAAATTCTACGAAGTATCTGTCAAGCATGGCCTCGACCACGAGCAGCGGACGATACTCGCACTGATTGCACGTTATGCTGAACTCAATGACCCTAATAAGATTTTCGAGTCGAATGACATTTACGATCTCGGTGCCGCAAAGCTCATGAAGCAAAAGCTCACTCAAGGGCGAAGTGTCCCCGAGAGGCAGTACTTCAACGCCCAGATCACAAAGATAAAGCAGCTCCTCGGCCTCAAGGACTACACCGACACCGAAGACACCAGGCTCAGTGCTCAGACCAGTCGTAAGATCCCCGTCGGCAAGTATCTGCTGCTGACTAAGGTCGACAGCGAGCAGGCATGCCCGATGACGGCGGAAGTTATCGAAAATACCAACTATGAATTCAAGCTAAAGACCGATGAGACCGTCGACAGCAATCCGGGCCAGGAATGGCGCGTGCATTATCAACTGGGCGCGATGATATGGAACTTCGAGACCGTAGAGCTTAACAGCCAGGGCAAGGTCCTTACGCTCAGCCACTCGGACAAGGTCAATTTCATCAACAGACGTAAATTCGCCCACGCCGAAGTGGATCTGAATGCATACATTGCATCTTTCCCGCAAACATTTGAGAGCAGCGACAAATCGTCGATCTGCCCGCAATTCGTCAAGGCCAGGGTGATCGAGCTATCAGGGCCCGGCCTGTTGATGCGAACCTCACTCAAGGCAAAAGTTGGGCATCAAGTACTGGTAACGCTCGAACTCGAACATGAACAGGTGGTGCAGAGCACCGCCAAGGTGCGCAGACTGGAAACTAATGACAATGAAACCCTGCTGGGCATTGAAATGACAGCCCTTAGCGAATCGTCGATCAACGAGCTGATCGCTGTTACCAATCATGCTATCGCTCAGCGTGCAAAACATGAAAAACAAGAACAGCAAGAACTCGTAGAGTCTGGAGTGAATGCGGATGACTGAAATTAATCCGAATATGGGTTCCAGCGTCAATGCACTGATGCAGGAGTATCGGGCAATAACGAACAACCTCGCCAATGCCAGTACGCCCGGCTACAAGTCGCGAACGACTAGTTTCAGCTCGATCATGGAACAGAAGCTTGGCCCGGACGGCAAGCCAGAGGATACGATCAAGGCGCACACCGGGATCAACTTCATGCAGGGCAACCTGCGGCAGACGGATCGCCGACTCGACATTGCCATCAACGGCAAGGGCTTCTTCGTCATCGAAACCCCCGACGGACCGCGTTATACCCGAAACGGCAGCCTGCATCTGAACCATAACCGCCAGCTCGTCGACACAGCGGGCAATAACATCGCCGGACAGAACGGCCCCATCGTACTGCCGCAGGGTGCGACCGTGCAGCAGCTTTCGTTCGGACCGGACGGCACAGTATCCGCCAACGGCATGAACATCGGACAGTTGAGTCTTGTCGACTTCGGCAACAAAGTAGGCCAGCTCATGCCCACCGAGCATGGAGCGTTCATCGCTCCCGAAGAAGTTCGACCCCAGCCCGCCACACAGACCGAGGTCAAGCAGGGTTTCCAGGAGGCGTCAAACGTGGGAATTACCCAGGAGCTCGTAAAGCTCATCACGGTAAACAGATTGTACGAAGCGAATATGAAGATCATTTCCAAAAGCGGCGAGAACACCAAAAGCATTCTCAACGTCGCAATGGGCTAATAGCAGTTCATAGAACAGGGAGATAGATAATGTTAAGAGCGTTTTCAACAGCGGCAACTGGTATGACCGCACAGCAGCAGATGGTCGATACCATTGCGAACAACCTGGCGAATATAAACACCAACGGCTTCAAAAGAAGGCAGGCGATGTTCGAGGACCTGCTGTACGTCAAGATGAAAGAGGCCGGCAGGGAAGTCTCCGCCGGCGTAACCGCGCCATCCGGCATCGAGATCGGCAGCGGCACAAGGCTCTCCGCTGTCACAAAGGTCTTCTCACCCGGCGAAAGGGTCGAGACAGGCAGGGCGCTGGACATGGCGATCAACGGCGACGGCTTCTTCCAGGTCACTCTGCCCAACGGTGATCTGCGATACACACGCGATGGGTCCTTCCAGACCAACGCGCAAGGCCAGATAGTAAACTCCAACGGACTCGCACTCGATCCGCCCGTAACCATCCCCGACAACGCCACCGGCATTTCGGTCGGTGTCGACGGAACCGTGACAGTCACCACCGACAAAGGCACCCAGCAGGTAGGCAACATACAGCTTGTGCGCTTCCCCAACGCCGAAGGTCTCACCGCAGAAGGCGGCAACCTGTTCGCCGAAACCGAATCCAGCGGCGCACCACTTACCGGCACCGCGGGCGAAGATGGCTTCGGCGGCATCCAGGCAGGCTCGCTGGAAAAATCAAACGTCCAGATGGTCTCCGAGCTGGTCGACCTTATCACCGCCCAGCGGGCTTACGAGATCAACTCCCGCGCCATCAAGGCAGGCGACAGCATGTTGCAGACCGCTAATCAACTGATCAGATAGGAGCAGAATAATGCGATCGGCTAAACACAACTCAGCGATTATACTCGTGCTCGCAATGATGCTCTTTGCATCCAGCGGAGCCGCCAAGACAGACGCGAGACTCAGCGTATATCTGCCCAGACAGGTAACCGTCGAGGGCAACGCCCTCAGGCTCGCCAACCTTGCCGTCCTCAGCGGTGCCGATGACCTCAAGGAATCCGCCGGCAAGATCGACATGGGAAAGATCACCGCCGAGGGCCAGAAACTCGTCATCGACCGCAGAACCATAATGAGCCGCCTGGCCAGCAACGGCATAGACACCGCCCAGGTCGACCTCAAAGGCGCAAAGCAAATCTCCGTCAGACGTTCCGAACAGGAAGTCACCGCTGAACAGCTTATCGAAAAAGCCGGCACCTATCTCAAAAACATACCGGGCAATGCGATCGTAACAAAATTCGAGGCCCTTCGATCCCCCGATTCGGTAATAATCCCGGGCGAATCCGAATGGACACGCCTTAGCTGCAGACAGGGCAGGATCGACACCAATACCCAAAAGGAAGTGCTCGTAGACATCATCAGCGACGGCGAAAAGGTCGAAACCGTAAGCGTACACTTCCGCCCCAGATACAAACGCAGCAGGATCATCGCAAAGGCCGACGTCGAAAAAGGAAAAAGGCTCACCCCCGACAACATCAAGCTCGAAACATATCTGGACAACACCCCCGAGCCGAAAAACTGGAAAGCCCCCTTCGGATACATCGCACGCAAGCCGCTCAGCAAAGGCGAGCAGGTAAAACAGAACTACATAACCGCCCCAAAACCCGAAGTCGTGATCAAACGAAACCAGACACTCGTAATAAAGGTACAGACCCCCGGCCTGCTGATAACCACAATGGGCAAGGCCCTCGACGACGGAGCCGTGGGCCAGACCATAAAAGTACGTAACGTCGATTCAGGCCGCATCCTTGTTACAAAGGTAAGCGAGGACGGAACAGTTTCACCCGTTTTCTAGTGGAGACAATAAAATGAAAAACATTTATACAACGATAACAATTCTTGCCCTGCTAACACTGTTCACCGCAGGACAGTCGTACGCAGGCTCCATCTGGGCCAAGAAAAGCAAAAACGCAAAGTCCATGTACTCCGACGACACCGCACGCAAGATCGGCGATATCCTCACGATAACCATCAACGAGGCCACACGCATTGACAGCAACGTCGAACGCGACCTCGAAAAAGAAGCAAACCGCTCCGTCGACTGGGACGGCAAGGTCGGCATAGACCACGTCCTGCCCAGCGTGCCCGGCTTCAGCGTCTCACTCGGCGACGGCTCATCACAGTCGCTCGAAGGCCAGGCCGAGTACAAGGACGAACGGACCATCGAGGACAACATCACCGTCGTCGTCGAAGACGTACAGCCGAACGGCAACCTGGTCGTTCTCGGCTCGCTCGTAAGGGACATCGCCGGCGACGAACAGACGATCGAAGTAGGCGGCATCGTCCGCCCCAGCGACATCTCATTCGAAAACAACGTACTGAGCTCCCAGGTCGCCGACTTCTACATGGTCGTCAAAAACGACGGCCCCAGCAAAACCTACAACGAAGTCGGCTGGCTCGGTCAGATACTCGATTTCATATGGCCATTCTAATTAAATCATCGGTTCAGGGAAGACCATGCGAAAACTGACAGCAATAATTTCTGTTTTGATCATGTTCACCGCCGCGGCGAACCTCGCCCGCGCTGAACGCATCAAGGACATCGCAACTATCCAGGGCGTGCGCGGAAACCCGCTCAGCGGCGTCGGTCTCGTAGTCGGCCTTGCCGGCACCGGCGATCAGTCCCTGCCCTCACAACGAATGCTCACCAACGTCCTCCGCCGCAGCGACCTCGTATTCTCGCCCGACGACCTGCCCACCGGCTCCATCGCCATGGTCATGGTCACCGCCGAACTCGGACCCTTCGACCACGTCGGCAAAAAGATCGACGTCGACGTATCCGCAATAGGCGACGCCGACAGCCTTCAGGGCGGCGTACTGCTGCTCACCGAGCTAAAAGGTGCCGACGGACAGGTCTACGCAACCGCACAGGGCTCCATCTTCCTCGGCGGTTTCGCAGCCACCGGCGAAGCAGCCACCGCCACAAAGAACCACCCGACCGTCGGCCGCATACCCGGCGGTGCATACGTCGAGCGTTCCGAAATCGCCACCTTCATCGAAAACATCGCCGGCAAACAATACGTCACGCTCAACCTTCGCAACGAAGACTTCACCACAGCCAACCGCATGACAACCGCCATCAATCAGTTGTTCCCGAACCAGGCACATACCGTCGACGCAAGCTCCGTCCGCGTAAAGATCCCGCCGGAATACGACCGCGAAAAAGTCGCGTTCTTCGTCGACTCGATCACACAGCAGGAAGTCAAGGTCGACATGCCCGCGATCGTCGTGATCAATGAGCGGACCGGCACCATCGTCGTCGGCGAAAAGGTCGGCATCAGCACCGTCGCGATATCGCAGGGCTCGCTGGTCGTCAAGGTCAAGGAATCCGCCATGGTCTCCCAGCCCCAGGCGAACTTCTCCGACAATCCCGGCCAGACCGTCGCTGTGCCCGACACATCCATCGGCGTCAGTGAAAGCCAGGGCTACCTGATCCCGGTCAACCGCGTCGTCACGGTCTCCGAACTCGCCAAGGCTCTCAACGCCATCGGTGCAACACCGCGTGACCTGATCGCAATATTCAACGCCCTCAAGCAGGCAGGCGCATTGCAGGCCGAACTCAAAATAATGTAACGGATTCGAAAAATGATAGACCCCATCAACAGTCACAATCTGATAAATACCGCCGGACCGGAGGGCCTGAACAAGGACGCTTCCCAGCGCCTTGCCGAAGAAAAGAAAAAAGAAGTCGCAAAGAACTTCGAGTCCATCCTCGTCGGCCAGCTCGTCGATCAGATGAAGGACACCATAGGCTCCTCAGGCCTTCTCGAAGAGCAGGGCTCCAAACAGATACAGGACATGTTCTTCTCGTTCCTGGCAAAAGACGTCTCAAAGCAGGGCGGCATCGGCCTGTGGAAACAGATCTACCAGTCGATGAACGACAGCGAGCAAAAATCCGAAATTAATGTCTCTGATTCTCTGGACAGTAAAGCATGAACGCAAACGGCAATCTATACCAATTGGCGGATGAGCTGATCGAAGTGCTCGACGAGGATATACGTCACCTCGAAGGCTCACTCGAGCGTCTTGACACCCTGCGCGCAATGACCATAACACGCGACGAAACAGGCCTGAACGAACTGCTCGAAACGATCCGCATACAGGCAAACCGATACTCCGCGGTCGAGCAGAAACGTCAGCAGCTTCGTACACAGATCGCCGCACTGCTCGGCAGCAGCTTCGACGATACCGACCTGTCCCTCATCGCCAAGGCTCTGGCAGGCGAAAAATCCCAGGCAGTCAAAACCCGCCAGGACCGCCTTGCCGAACTTGTAGGCAAAATGAACGTCGAACACGCCGCCACCGCTATGCTGCTTGCCGAGTGTTCGCGTTTTAACCAGCAGATACTCAACAGCATACTCTGCACCAAAAGCAGCGAAGGTACGACTTACTCAAGGCAGGGCGCCAAAAACGAAAATCGTACCTCGGGCATGATGAACATGCGACTATAGCACGCTCATTACAGGAGCTTTAAATGGATGGTTTCTCAATAGGGTTGAGCGGCATAGCGGCAGCTCAAAAATCCCTTCAGACAATCGGAAATAATATCGCCAACGCGGCCACCGAAGGATATCACCGCCAGCGCGTAGAGCTGCGCCCCGCAGGAACCATAGGCGCAGACGGCGTGTTCATCGAAAGCGGCGTCATCTCGGGCGATGCAAAAAGGCTCATCGACAATCTCCTCGAACAGGAACTGCTCACACAGAATTCCGCCTCCGGCCAGGTCTCCCGTGAGCTTTCTGCGCTAAAATCCATCGAAAGCGTACTCGGCGAACTCACCGAGGACAATCTCGGCACCAAGCTGGGCGATTTCTTTACGTCTTTCCGCAGCATGGCCGCCGACCCGCAGAGCTCGATCACCCAGGCCGAGCTGATCAACAATGCTCAAGCCATGGTCAGCTATTTCCACACCACGCGTTCCTTCCTTGCCGATATGAGCGACCAGGTCGTTACCGAGGCACGTGACGTTATCGATCATGTTAACTCACTCACCAGCCAGATCGCTGACATGAATTATCAGATCAAGTCACTGGATATTCGCAGCGCAGACACGAATAATCTCAAGGACAGACGCGATCAGGCCATAACCGAATTATCGGAACTCGTAGGCATATCAACCAGGCATCGCGAAGACGGCGTGATAGATGTTTCAGTCGGCGGCATTGCGGTTGTGCTCGGCTCCCAAAGCAGCGAGCTCAAGGCCAGCCCAATTGGAGAAGACCAGTTCGGCATATCGCTGGACGGCCTCAACAACTTCTCGCCGGACTTCCCCGGCGGCAAATTGGGCGGCCTGATCTCACTCAAAAATGATCACCTCTCACCCCTGATAGGCGACCTCAACAACCTTGCCGAGACAGTCATCACCCAGGTAAACCAGTTCCACACTCAGGGAGTGCCCGCCTACAACGAGGACAGCGGGACCGGCGGTTCTTTCACCGAACTGACCGGCTGGGCCATGCCCTCGACTACACTCGACACTTTCACGCCGACAGTCACCGACGGCGGGATCAATGTAAGGATAACAGACACCACGACAGGCCAGATCACCCGCGAGTCTATCATTGTCGATACCGAAACCGACACCCTCGCATCTATCGCGACAAAACTGGACAGTCTCTCCGGCATCTCAGCAAGCATCCGAAACGATTCTTTGCACATAGAAGCCGACGCCGACCGCAAGTTCGATTTTCTCCCCGGCGTCCTTCCCGAGCCCACCGCTTTCTCAGCAGGCTATACCGGAACAGCAGAAGCTTCCATCTCGGGCACATACGTCTCTACCACAGATGAAACTTATACCTTCAACATAATAGGGACAGGCACCGTTGGCGTCACAGACGGCCTCCAGCTTCAGGTCCAGAATTCCGCGGGTCAGACCGTCAACACCCTCGACGTCGGTTCGGGCTACTCGCCGGGCACGGACCTGACCATCGATCCGAATCACGACCTCAAGATAAGCCTCGCGCCAGGCGACCTCACGGCCGGCGAGACATTCACCGTCGAAGCGATAGGTAACTCCGACACCTCGGGCCTTCTCGCTGCCGCCGGTGTCAACACATTCTTCAGTGGACGCGATGCTTCGGACATATCGATCACGCAGCGCATCAAGGATGCTCCTTCGATGATTGCCTCATCGCTCGGTACCGAAATGACCGACAACGTCAACGTCAAGCGTATCGCTGATGTTGCCAACATGAAGCTGTCAAGTCTCGACTCGATGAAGGTCGACGACTACTACCGCAAAATAAGCGTAGGTGTCAGTCGCGATGTCAGCCTCGCCGAGATGAAGGACAAGAGCACGAAAGATATCATCAACGGACTCATGGCTGAACGCGATACGGTCAGCGGCGTGGACATCAACAACGAAGCTGCCCAGATGCTCGTCTTCCAGCAGATGTTCCAGGCGATGGCCAAGTACATGAACACCATGAAGGGTTCGCTGGATCAGATAATGCAGATCATCTAATTACGAGGTTGGATCATGTCATATTCGTCATTCGGTACAATGTTCAGAACAACAAGCTGGGCTCTGCAGTCACACACCCAGGCCCTGACGTATCTGCAGCAGCAGGCGTCTACGGGCAATCGCATCATCAAGCCCTCCGACGATGTCTCCGACGCAAACCGCATCCTCACCCTGCGCACCGAAATACGTGACGTTGATCATTACATGACAGAAATGGACCGCGTGGTAAACCGCTTCAATTCCGCGTCCGCAAATCTCGAACTGATCTCCGAAAGACTCACAGGCCTCAAAGGCGACCTTACCAGGGTCATGAGCATGGACGCTTCCGCACGACAGGGCGTCGCCGCGGGAATGGACGATCTGATAAATCAGATGGTTTCTCTTGCCAACACAAAGCACCAGGGCCAGTATTATTTCGGCGGCGATAATTCTTCCATACCGCCTTACAAAGTCGAAAAGAAAAACGGCCAGATAGATCGCATCGTTTACCAGGGCAGCACCGCCGAACGCCGCGTAGAGCTCTCCCCCGGCGTCGAAATAGGTGCCAATTTTGTTGGCGATGATATCTTCCGTGCATCTGGCGACCGCCA
The DNA here is from genome assembly GCF_002007645.1 of Anaerohalosphaera lusitana. GTDB lineage: Bacteria > Planctomycetota > Phycisphaerae > Sedimentisphaerales > Anaerohalosphaeraceae > Anaerohalosphaera > Anaerohalosphaera lusitana. The sequence goes on along the minus strand of NZ_CP019791.1, from coordinate 53,116 downwards.
GATATTTTTCGTCGAATCGAACACCGGCGCAGTCGCAGGCACCGGCACTTCCAGCGTCAAAGGCGATTTCGAATTGGAAGTCACCCACGACGGCACCAACTATCAGATATCGATCGACGGCGGCCTCTCGAAAACGACCGTGCCAGTCGGAGGCGAGGCGAACACCGCCGTCACCGATTCCCGCACAGGCGAAGTCATGTACGTCGACACTACCGGCATAACCCAGACCGGCACCGATCAGCTCAGTGTACGCGGCACACACGATGTCTTCAATTTGCTCATAAAGATTCGCAATCTACTTAAGGATACTGATACCGAAGCCGCCGACGTACAGCTCGATGAAGCCATAAAGTCGCTACAGGAGGTTCACGACAAGGTCGCTGCCGATCTCACACTCGTCGGTAGCCGGATAACCAGCCTGCAGACGGTCGTCGACAGTTTCGAGAATGTCAAAGTTAACTCCGAAGAAGAAGCCACCACCCTGCAGCAGGCCGACATCGCCCAGGTTGCCATGGACCTGACCCGCAGACAGACTCTCTATCAGATGTCCCTCTCCGTCACGGGCAAGCTCATGTCCACATCACTCGTAGATTTCATCAACTGAGTGAAAGCGTTTTCTGTCAATCTCGTATCGCCTCTGTTCGATATTTATACACGGCCAAAGCTTTGCAATTTCGCTCTCATTCCTGCACGGGCGTTGTATACGCTAGCATCCGCCTTCTTGGCCCGCGACAGGGCTGTTGCAGGTGAACAGGATCGCACTAAACAAAAATGCAGCAGTTTCACTTTTCCGGCACAGAGTTTGCAGTTATGAAATGCGTTTGAATGATTCTATTCTAAGGCAGGACTAAAATGGAAAATAACAAGAGCAAATCTTATCAGAAGGGCCTCGAACTCGCCGAACAGGGCAAGCATGACCAGGCCCTGGAACTAATCTCCGAACATCTCGAAACCAGTCCCGACGATCTGGAGGCTCTCAACGACAAGGGCGCTATCCTGTTCTGCATGGGCAAGACAGACGAAGCTATTCAACACTTCGAGCAGGCTCGTCAGGTCGATGAAGATTGCCCCCAGGTCTACTGGAATCTCGCCGAGGCCTACCTATCCGCCAACCGTCCGGAACAAGCAAAAAAACAGTTCGAAAAGATGGATCGGCTCAGCATCCTCAACTGCGACCTTCTCAACCGAACAGCAAACCAGTTCCTTCAGAATGAGAACTGCGAACAGGCAAACGAAATGCTCGAGTGGTCGCTCAAAATGACGCCGGACCAGGAGATCCTCAAACCCATGATCGAAATAATTCAGAGCAGGCAGAATCAGCAGTGATATTGCAGCAAAGGATTAACTGTGAAAGAAAATAACAAACTAAATTTTCCCGCTTCCCTGCGACTTACCGATCAGTCAGCAGAAGAGGGTTTTACCGCACTTACCGAGCTTGGCGATTGCTACCTCTCAGTTGGTGATCATCAGCAGGCACAGCTCTGCTACGATCAGGCCGCCGACATCGACCCCGACAGGGCGGAACCCTACGTAGGCATCGGCGCCGTAGCGTTCCAGAACGGCAACACCGACGAAGCCGAAAACGCTTTCAAAGTCGCCCTCCGACTCGACAGAACCAATGCAAAGGCGCATTGCGGCCTTGCAATGATATACCATAATGCAGGCGCATACACCGAGGCGTTCGACAGATATTTAAAATGTCTCGAGCAGGATACCGACAATCTCTCCGCACTGCTGGGGCTGTTCCAGACTTCCTGTCAGATGGGCTCGTTCGAAAAAGTAACGCATTACCTGGAAGTCTACCTCTCAATGCACCCCGACGATCATTCCGTCATGTTCTGCGTCGCCACCCTGTACATGCGTGACGGCAAACTGCAAAAGGCTCAGCGCGCACTCAATGCTGTACTCAAAGCTGACAGTGATAACACCGATGCTGCCGCTTTACTCGAAGAAGTCGAGCACCAACTTGCACAGAAAGCATGAGATGTCATGAAACCAGAAAACGCAAATAAAACTGACGACCTCCGGGACATCGAACCCGCCCAGGCCGTCGCATGCCTTGAAAAACTCCTGCAGGACCAGCTCAACCACGTCCATCAGGACGACGACGCCCGCTCCTCCAGAACAACCACCGAAGCGGCATACGTGGCCGAGTTTATTGCCGAGAACAAAGTACTCGAACGTGACGAATTCAACGATTCCCGCCAACGCATACTGAACCTCTATCGCCGGATCTCAGCCGCCATGTTTGCGCAAAAAGAAAAGACACTCCGGCAGCTAACTAAGGTCAGCAAAGGTCACAAAGCAGTCTCCAAGTACAACGAAAGTACAAAAAATTACCGATAATCATATCTAATTACGCCCAATTGACGAATCTAACCGGAATTGCTGTCAAGCTGAGACAAAAACAAACGAAAATAATATCATAGGGCCGAAGGATCGGTCCCTCTTGATAATGTAAAATAGAGGCAAAAATGGAACTTAGTGGTCTTTCAAGCGGCCTCGATACCCAGTCCATCGTCCAGCAGCTCATGGCGTCGATGCAGGGTCGGCTGTACAACTATAAATACCAGAAACAGGAATGGGAACAGAAGGACGCCGCACTCGGTGAGCTCGAAGCAAAGCTCAACAGCTTCGAATCCGCCGCCGGCAAACTCGTAGGCGCCGACAACCTGCGAGGCTACAACTCCACTTCCTCCGACAGCGATGTCCTTTCCGTCTCCGTCGACTCCTCAAAAGTCTTCGAAGGCTCCCACACCATCGCCGTCAAACAGCTCGCGACCACCGAAAGCTGGGTACACGACACCGGCTTCCGCTTCCAGGACTCCCTCGTAGGCGCGGGCAAATTCATCTACTCCTACAACCACGAAGAACGCGTGATCGAAACCAACGACGAAACCACCCTCGAGGACCTCGTCGGCCTCATAAACAACGACCCCGAAAACCCAGGCCTCACCGCAAACATACTCGAATACGACAACGGCACAGAAGGCGTCTACCACCTCGTGCTCTCAGGTAATGACGCAGGCTCGAACTACCAGATCAGCGTCAATAATTCCACAACTCAGGTACTCGGCCAAAGCAGCGGCTACAAAGCCTTCAGCGAATCCGAGTTCGCCTCCACCGGCACCCTCATCACCGATCTCGTACAGTTCACCGGCACCCGCGCCGACGGCGACTACATCAGCATCAAAGACGACACCAACGCAGAAGTCGGCACCCTCAACATCACCGACAGCACCGACGTCAACGATCTGCTCTCCGCAATAAACACTTCCCTCACCGGCACCGCCACCGCAACCATCGACTCCGGCCAGATAATCGTAACAAACGACGCCGACGGCACCTCATACAACCTCGGCCTCGACTACATCGCGACCGGCACAGCAGCCCTCGAAACCGCCGACCTCTCGCTCCCCTTCACCAAGGCCGGTACCGAAGCCGAAGCCAACACAAAGATTACCGATCTCGCCCAGTTCCGCGGCGAACTTGCAGGCGGCGAAACCATAACCATCGACGGCACCGACAACATGGGCGTAAACATCCCCTCCGTAACCCTGAACGTCACCGCCACCACGACCATGGACCACTTGCTCGACCGCATAAACGATGCGTTCGAAGGCGTCGCCGAAGCCAAACTCGAAGACGGCCAGATAAAACTCATCGACGACACATCCGGCGCAAGCTCAACATCTCTCACACTAACCTACGACAACGCCGGCAACGGTTCGGACCTCCAGCTCCCCACTTTCGACACAACAGCCGGCACCGTAGGCGGCCAGCACTCCAATATCCTCGACCCCGCCAGCTTCACCGAAACGCAGAACGCCCAGGACAGCATGATCAAGGTCGACGGCTACCCCACTGGCGAGACCGAATGGATATCCCGCTCGTCCAACACCCTCAAGGACATCCTCCCCGGCGTCACCATAAACCTCCACGGCACCACCGACACCTCCGACCCAGCAAACCTCGAAACAATCGACATAGGCGTAAGCAAAGACACAAAAGCTATCCAGAAAAAGCTCGGCTCGCTCGTCAAGGCCTACAACGGCCTCATGTCATTCATCAAGGAAAATACAAAGTACAACCCGGAAACCGAAAAGGCCGGCATCCTCATCTCCAACAGCACCGTGCGCACCGTCCGTTCCATCATGCGAACACCCCTCGCAACCACCGCCACAGGCTTCGTCGACACCGTACACGACTACCTCATGCCCCAGGACATCGGCCTCGAGATCGACAGCGACGGCGTCCTATCACTCGACTCCGAAGCCCTCGAAGAAGCAATGGACAACGGCTTCAACGACGTGCTCTCCATCATCGGCGCCGACAAAACAGGCACGATCACCAATGACGCCCACAAGATAATCTCCTTCTACGGCGCGAGCAAATACACCACCGCCGGCTCATACAAAGTAAAGGTCCAGACCACCACCGACGGCTCCAACGAGATCGACCAGGTATGGATCCGCCCCGAAGGCGAAACCGAATGGCGCGAAGCCGACTCATGGAACGATACCTCCGGCGTCATAACCTTCCAGGCAAAAGAAAGCGAAGACGGCGACGACCTCCCCGAACGCGACCTCCAGATCAAACTCGACATGTCCACCCTCACCGAAGGCACCGAATACACAGCAACCGTCAGCGTCCAGCAAGGTTTCGCCGGCGCTATCTCGGACGCACTCGACAAGGTCCTCGATTCAACCGACGGCTATCTGACCATCGCGCGCGATAACATAAAGGGCAGCATAGAGAACTACAGCGACCGCATCGAACGCGAAGAGGACCGCCTGAACCGCGAAAAGGAACGCCTCACTCAGCGGTTCGCCCGCCTAGAGGCCCAGCTCGCAAGCATCCAGCAGCAAATGGGTGCACTCGGCATGATGGGTAGCGGCGGTGGTCAAATGATGTAGAACCAAACGCGATCATCAGCGACAGCAAAAACTGTTTTATGGCTTTAAAGCCCGTCTAACCCTGTTTCGCATCATCAAAAACACCTGCACCCCATCGCCTCCAGCAACCCCTTGAGATCCGCCATATACTCGTCCCGCTCAACATCCCCCGCCAAAACAGCCGCATCCACCATCCCCGCCAGCTTACCGAAATAAGCATCGTCCCGGATCGCCGGCGCATAAATAATGATCCGCCCGAACCGCCTCCGCTCCGCCTCGATCTTGTTCGCGATATCCACCCCCAGGTTCCCCACCTCCGGCTTGACCGTCCACACCCACAGATTGTCCACACAGCTCAACGCAGGCGATGCCCCCTCTGCTCCCTCCGCATCGAAAGCCTCCGCAACGGCTCGCCGATCGATATCCGCATCGATCACCAAACATCGGCTCCCCTCCCCAGCCATATGAAATCCCGCATTCACAACTTCCGTCACCGGCATGTTCTCGACACCCGTCCCCCCAAGCAGAAGCACCTTAGCTTCACCCTCACTCGATTCTCTAAAAAACTCCGCGATCGCATCATAAACATCCACCTCCTCACTACCGGAACCCGGTTCATCCTCCCGCACGTGCTCCGCCTCCGTCGAATCAGCATCCGCACCGGTCTCTCTCCCCGCTTGCTCAACATCAACCGAAATCTCACCGCCGTCCGCCTCATCCATTCCACCGCTTGCACCCTTACTATCGTCCTGCCCCAACGCCTCCCCCAGCACCGCCGCCAGATCCTGCTCCTCTTCCTCTGCTTCACCATCCTCAGGCGTCGCCGTAAGATCGTTTTCCTCATCCCCCGCCTCTTCCATTACATCCAGCCGATAAGGCCCCGCCTCCAGGCTCTTCTGCACAAAATCCGGATTCAGCACCTCCATCTCAGCCCCCCCACGTTCAACCTCCGACTCGTGCATATCGAACCCCCGGTCCGACTCGGCCTCACCAGCCTCGCTCAGCTCCAGGTCCTTCTTCCTCACCAGCCACGCACACAGAATCACCGTGACCGCAGCAGGCACCAGCGATACCGTCGCTATCGCACCGATCTCAACTCCCTCAGGCCCCATCGCGATATTCTCCGCCATCACAGACGACCTGTAAAAAGCGATCCCAGCACCAGCCGCCAGCACGAAAACAACCGACATGATCACATCGAACAAAAGCAGCTTCGAAACCGCCGCCGTCGACAGATAAAACCGCGCCTCATCCGTTATCCGCTGCTTTATATCCTCCGCCTGATTCTCACTGATCAGCCCCGCGTTCATGTCCGCATCAGTGCTTATGAATTTATACGGTATCGAGTTGACCGCCACCTTCCCCGCCTGCCGGATGATCTGACTGACCGCCCAACCCGCCGCAACGATCGCGCCGAATATCAGCCCAGCCGTGATCGTCCATATCGGCCCGCCGCCCGCCGACGCCCACATATCACCTACATTATCCAGCAGCCTGCATGCCGTCCCATGATAAAACAGCATCTTCACCGAAACCACCGCAACCGCCTGCCGGAAAACCACAGAAAAGAAAACCAGCCCCGCAAACCCCCTCAACTGCCCCACATCACGGGCGGCAAAAACGATCATCACCACCGCCGCAAACAGACAGAACGCCAGTATCCATCCGAAATTGAGAACCGTCGAAACAAACCCACCCGTCGGCGCAAAAAGAGCACCTATGATCACAACCACAGCGATCGTGAGCAGATTCCGCCCCTTCGCCGTCGCAACAGGTTCTACAACCCGCTCCGCGTCATCAACCTCTTTCCGATTGTCCGCTGATCCGTTCCTTTTCATCACTTCCTGCCTGCACAGTTTTACCATTCAAAACGCAGGCATTATACTCAAACCCCGCCCCCATTGCCAGACCTCAGATAAGATTGGCGTGAATAATCGAACACAGCCGCCCACCCGACAAGCATCACCCAGCCTACTGCCTCCGCTGACGCATCCTCTGTATCATCGCCAGCACCTCCGCAACCGCCATAAACAGCGATTCCGGTATGCTCTGATCAAGCTCAACGTTCGCGAATATCGTCCTCGCCAGCTTCGGCCTGCGCACGATCGGCACCCCGTACGACCTCGCAACTTCCTTGATCCGTTCACAAAGATGATCCCCACCCTTCGCGATAACCACCGGCGCGTCCGACTTCTTCGAGTCATACTTCAACGCCACCGCAACGTGCGTCGGGTTGACCAGCACCACGTCAGCCTTCGGCACCTCCGCCAGCATACGCTTGCTCGCCATCGCCATCTGCTGCTGACGGATCTTCGACTTGACCTCCGGCGACCCCTCCTCGCTTTTGCGTTCTTCCTTGATCTCCTGTTTGGTCATCTTCAGATCACGTATGTACTTCCACTTTTGAAAAGCCACATCTATCAGAGCGATAATTATCAGCCCGATGCATATCCGTATCATGATCCCAAGCACCGGCTCACCCAGTATCTTCAGCAGATTGTCCGGCCACGCCCACCTCAGCGACGCCATGCTCTCAAGCTTGTCATCCAGATAAAACCACACCAGCATGCCAACGAAGATCAGCTTCAAAACCGAAAGTACCAGCTTGATGACTGACTGTATGCCGAACAGTTTCTTGAAACCCTTCACAGGCGATATAGCCGACAGCTTGAACTTTACAGCCTTAGGCGAAAAGTTCAGCCCGCTCACCACCACCGTACTCATCACACCCGCCACGAACACAGCGATAAAGAAAGGCGACATCGCCCCGATCATCCCCTTAATTATCCCGCTCGCGTACTTCATAAACGCCCCGCTCGTCTCCAGTGCCTGAAAATTACACGTGCACGCATTCCTTATCAGCTCACGGAACCATCCGAACAGCCCGCTCCCCCCAGCCACGAACGCCAGCAGCAGCGCCACGATCGAAGCAACCGCCGGCAGCTCCTGACTCTGCGGAGCCTGCCCGTCCTCACGGGCCTTACGCAGCCGTCGCGGGGTTGGTTGTTCGGTACGTTCGCCTGCTGGTTTATCCGCCATTAACTACTCCGTCAAACTATATCGGCAGCATCCTGCCCACCGCATTCGCATACTCACTGACATACGTCTGTATGTAAGGAACCAGGTACGCCGCTATCAGCAAACCCAGCCCCACCTTAAACGGCAGGCTCAAAAACAGTATGTTCATCTCCGGCGCGATCCTCGCCATCACCGCCAGCACCACCATCAATATCGTAAATACCACAAGTGCCGGTATCGCCAGCCGCAACCCGAAAACAAGCATCATCGAACCCGCCTCGATCACCGCCTGCGTCATGCCCGCCACCCCCGGAAATTCACCCGGCCCAAATGCCTCGAAGCTTGTATGCAGCAGCTCCAGAAACATATGATGCACATTCGCCGAGAGCAGCAGCAGCAAAAATATGATCTCAAACAGAATCGACAACGGCTGCTGACGCTCACCCCTGAACGGGTCCATCTCCTGAGCCATCGACATCGCCATCTGCATTTCCAGTATCCGCCCGCATACTTTCACCGCCGAATACAGCATCGTGAGTATCAGCCCAAGCGAAAGCCCGTATATCCCCTCCATCATGAACATAAGCACGACTTCCAGCAGCCCAACCCCAGCACCGATCTCCGGAGGCGACAGCGAAAGTGAAAAGAAAAAACTGCAGAACAGCGCCAGCCCCACCTTTATACGCACCGGGATCGTGATCCAACTGAAGATCGGAGCCGTAGCGAAAAAAACCGACAGCCGAGTCAGAACCAGCACAAACCCTAAAAGTGTCGCCGAGGTAAACGTCATCCTACTGACCGTACGCCTGAATATAACCGAATATCTCGCCCGTGAACTTCAGCAGCACACCCAGCATCCAGTTGCCGAATAAAAGCGCCGTCAACCCCACCCCGATCAGCTTGGGCACGATCGAAAGCGACATGTCCCGTATCGAAGTAACCGCCTGCAGCAGCGAAACCACTACACCGACCAGCGCACAAACCCCAAGTATAGGAGCCGCCACAAGCAACGCCGTCTCCAGCGTATGCTTACCAAGATATACAACCCAACTAGTATCCATAGATCCATCCCGATCTAACTATAAATCCAATGTCATCTTGCGCCAACCGCGTTCTTTCCTGTCATTGCGAGGAGCCGAAGGCGACGTGGCAATCCCAAAGCCAACAATTCCAACAGCACAACCAAAATCGCATCCATCAATAAAAAACGCGAGCGACGACTAAGTCGCGAGTCCCCACGCAACGCCAGCCGCGTTCTTTCCTGTCATTGCGAGGAGCCGAAGGCGACGTGGCAATCTCAAAGCCGACAATTTCAACAGCCCAACCAAAATCGAATTCACCCAAAAAAACGCAAGCAGCGGGCCAAGGTTGTCATCCCAAACTTGATTTGAGATCCAGAGAACGTATCGCCTCTCACATAACTTTCTATCACAAGTACATCGCACAACAACCGCATGCAGCCAAAAATCGCGAGCGACGACTAAGTCGCGAGTCCCCACGCAACGCCCTTCGCATACTCACTGAAAACTCAAACTCAAACTCTTCGCCAGCAAGCCCCACCCATCCACCAGAATAAACAGGATCAGCTTGAACGGCAGCGATATCATCGCCGGCGGCAGCATCATCATACCCGCACTCAGCAGTATGCTCGCCGTCACCAGGTCGATCAGCAAAAACGGAATAAACAGCAGACATCCGATCTCAAACGCCGTCCGGAATTCACTGATAATAAATGCCGGTATCGCAACATGCATCGCCACATCCTCCGGCGACTCAGGCGGCTCGATCCCCGACATCTGCACGAAAAGCTTCAGGTCGTTCTTCCTCGTCTGGCGTATCATAAAATCCTTCATCGACTCGCCCGTCAGCGTCATCGCATCGGCAAACTCCATGTCCTCATTCAGATATGGCTGAATAGCCTTCTCGTTCACCTGCGAAAACGTCGGCGCCATCGTGAACAGCGTCAAAAACAGAGCCAGCCCGATTATCGCTATCGTCGGCGGAATATTCTGCGTCGAAAGGGCACGCCTCACGAACGAAAGCACAATGATGATCCGCGTAAACGACGTCATCATGATCAGCAGGCTCGGCAGTATCGCCAGCACCGCGAACACGATCACCATCTTAATCGGCCCGGACCACGCCTGATCCTCCTCCAGGTTCTCAGCCGCCGTCGCCTTATCTATCACATCCAGCACCTGCGGAACCGAAGGCATCGTACCGTTCGTCACGTTACTCTGCCCGGCCTCGTCACCCTCAGCCGCACCCGCAAACGGAACCAAAACCGCCGCCAGCAGCATCCCAACCAATAAAAATCTCATCTTACCGGCCATCGAACACCTCTGGATTCTCCACGTCAAGCTCATCCGCCAGCGTACCCGTCACATCGTCCAGCAGCCGGATATTCTCGTTCGTACTGCCGATAAGCAGCGTCTTGGCCCCCACCTCCAGCAGGTGCACCGTCTTGTTGGGCCCCAGATACATGGTTTCCACCACGTTCATGTGCTTGCCCCGCATCGACCGCAGCTTCGGCGCGTATTTTTTCGACAGCCACCACGCCAGCCAGCCCAGAACCCCCACCAGCACGATTGACACCAGTATCTCGCCTATATAACTGTCCCCGCCGTCCTTCATGCCAAAATCAGGACCCTCACCGCCGTCCTCAGCCGCAAAACCAACCCCGCAAGCCGTAAAAACGAGCATTATGAACAGATATTTTGCTTTTTCGATCGCTTCCAGCATACCGCCGGCTCTCCAAATGTGTCATTATTTCGTACTTTGAAGTGCCCGCAGAAATGAATGGATCAAGCAGTCAGTCGGCTCCGCGGGTACACACCTGGATTGTGCAAATCGCATGCCGGTAGCCCCCAAATCCCCCTGTGACCCCGCAAACCACCCCCATACCCCCGTATTCACCCGCCGATTTTTATGGGACGTTCAATTATTTGACACCCGTGCCGCCGATCACTCGCCAAGCACGGATAAAACAATGTCCGATTGCTCTGATATCACACCCTTCTCGCCTGCCCATCTGCCTCCGTCACCCGCCCCCCAGCTCCGGACCGCCCACTCACAGCCCTCATCCAGCGTACCTCGCAGATAATCCGCCGCCGCCTGCGCCCGCTCCGCCGAGATCTGCCACATGTTTGATATGTTCCCCTCGTCCCGCGATATCCCGACCACATATATCGTCAGCTCATCGCTCGCGACGTTCTGCTGCAGATCCTCCGAAAAATCCTTCAAAAACTCCTCATCCTTCTCACTCAGCGTCGAGCTCCCCGCCTCAAAAACAATATCCGTCACACTGTAAGCCGGATTCGCCCCCCGTATCTGCGACGGCGTGATCCGCATCTGATCCTCAAGCTCCTTGAATATCCGCCGCAGCGTCTCCTCCTCAGGATCCACCGTAATATCCTCGTCCGTTTCGCTCTTCCCCTCGGTCTTATACCGCGTCGTCTCCTTGCCGAACTCGACCTTGCTCTCCTGGTTGAACGCATAACCCGCCATCCCGTATGAACTTACCGCCTCAATAAACGACTGCTTGCCCTTCTCGAACAGCACCTCGTCCTGCGTCTCCGCCAGCGTCAATAAAAGCACAAAAAACGTCAAAAGCAGCGTCACCATGTCCGAAAACGTCACGATATACGTCGGCACCTTCATCTTTTCTTCTTTGACCGGAGGCATCAGTACACCTCCTCTTCCAGCAGCGTTATAACGAGCTGTCGACTCTCCCGCCGATGCGTATCATCCAGCATATTCGACGCCGTCACACTGATAAGCTCCCTGTCCACCCCCTTATCCACCAGCGCCTCCATCACCGAACACGCCCGGCTCAGCCCAACCTTGTCCGCCTTGCCCGGCTCCGCCCCGTCATTCTCACTTATCACCACCCGCGCAGGCACCAGCTCCAGAAACTTCGCCATATCCTCCAGTATCGCCTTGCCGTCCTTGTTCAGCACCGTACCCATCGCCACAAAAACGTCCTCCGACGACACCGCGAATACCTTCTGATTCCGATAATCCGTCAGCCGCTTCTGCTGCACCATGTTCCCCGTAGGGTCCTTCGTAACCGACGGCACCCGGCTGCCCTTGCTCACCTCTTCCACTGGTATGATCTGCTGCGGTTCGTTCATCCCGTCTTTGGGCGTCCCGCTCGCCGCCTTTACGGATTTGTTCCCCTTCCCGAACGCGTTACTGAAACTGTTGAATTCCCCATTATCGAACGTCGCAAAACTCAGCAAAAGCACAAAAAACGTCAGCAGCAGCGTCATACAGTCACTGAACGTGACCATCCATTCCGGCGCACCCGGATCGCCGTCGTCCTCCACTGGCTTTTTGCTGCGGTTCCTGGCCATCAGATCGTAACCTTAACGTCCGCTCTCTTACTCGCCGAAACAAACGCCTGCATCTTCTCACGAACCACCGTCGGGCTGTCCCCGCGAACGATCGCACAAACACCCTCCGTGATCATCTCCATCGCCAGCGTCTCGCTCTTGGAATACTGACCCAGCTTGCCCGCCATCGGTATAAACACCAGGTTCGCAAGCAACGCCCCATAAAACGTAGTCAGCAACGCAGTCGCCATACCCTGTCCGATATCGTCCGGCGAAGACATATTCTGCAGCATCTGCACCAGCCCGATCAGCGTCCCCACCATACCGAACGCCGGCGCCGACGCCCCCATAAACTCCAGAATCTTCTTCCCGTCCCCGTGCCTCGCCTGCATATATTCCGTCTCCATCCCCATCAGCGCCCGTATATCATCCTCTTCCTGCCCGTCAACCAGCGCCTGCAATCCCTTCACCAAAAACGGATCGTCCACCTTCCGCATCTCCTGCTCCAGCGCCAGCGCCCCGTCACGCCGATTAATCGCCGCAAAATTGACCATCTGCTGGATCAGTATCACCGGCGAATGCGCCTTATGGAAAAATGCGTTCTTGATCACCGCAAAGATCGCCAGAAACTGCCCCAGCGAAAAATGTATCAGCACCGAACACAGCATACCCCCCACAACGATAAGCAGCGACGGCACATTGACGAAGATCTTCAATGAGCCGCCCGATAAAATCGCACCTATAATCAGCGCAAAACCAGCAAGCACACCAACTACTGTTGCGATATCCATATTGCGATCCCTATTCTTCTTTGATTAAACGCAGTTTATCACTCATCACAGCCGCCATTGACGGTTCGTCCCGGCTGATCTCACCCAATGCATTCGCACAGGTTCTTTCGGTCATGTAGTAAAGAATCTTAACCGCGTATTCCAACTGATTATTCTCAGCCATATTCGAAAGCACTTCCGCCGCCTGATCACTCTTCATCTTGTCGTAAACCGCCGCCGTCTTCTTCACATTCTGCGACTCCAGCGCTTCCACCTTGATAATCGTCTGCTCCAGCGCCTGCCTCTCCTGCTGCAGCGACGTTACCGCCCCCGCAAGCTTGACCCGCAGATCGCTCAGCTCCTTGATATTCTTCTGCAATTCCTGCTGTGTCACCGCCAGCCGCTCTTCCTTCTTAGCGATCCGCTCCTCACGCTGCTTGAAATCATCCAGCCGACTCCGCACATCATATATCAGCGTCTTTAGCTGCTGCTCGGTCATCGTCCGCTGCGGATTCTCCGCCTCCAGGTTCCGCTCGATCTCCTTGATCTTGTTCTTCGCCAGCGCGATCGTCTCACCGCTCTCGCCGTCCCCCGGCGTAGTTCCGTCCATCGCCCCAGCACCAGCGCCCTGCACCTGCCCATCCTGGTTCTGACTCTGCTCCGGAGCCTTCTTCTCTCGCGTCAACAGCCCGAACCCGAACGCACCCGCAAAACTAACCAGGCCGATCACCGACATTATGATTATATTTTTGATTCCCATGGATCATCTCCAATGAACCGGACTAACAAATATCAAACTCAGACCGCCTCGCCGGCCAGCCTTCTCGCACTTCTCGTATTGTTCAGATCGTCAGTTTCCTTCTGCTCGATCTTCTCCTGCTCCTCCGTCCATTCCTGCTTCGCTTTCTCCCTCAGCTTTTCCAGCACCTTTATCGACCTCCGTATCTCCGCCAGCTCAGCCGTCTTCTCCTGCCGAATCTTCTCCAGCTCGCCGCGTTTATGACCGAGCTGCGTTATCTCCTGCTCGCTGTACTGAGCATGGCTCAAATACATCTGCTGTTTCTGCAACCGCTCCGCGCCCCCCAGCTCACCGAGCTTGCCTCCCATCACCCGCAGCTTCGAACGGATACTCCCGATCTGCCGATCGACTCTCACGATCTCCGCCGCAACCGCATGTATCTCCGCTTCTTTCGCTTGTTCCAGTTTTCCCTTGGCATTCAAAACCTTATCCAGCCGCCAGACGAACCGCGCCATCGCATCACCTCATCTGCCCGCTGTTCGCCTCACTGCCCGCCGCGACCGTCTGACCGTCCTGCGCGATCATCTGATCCCACGCATTCGCGATCTCCACCAGCCGCGCAACGGTCTTGCCGAAACCCGTCCTCTGATTGACATGCTGTATCAAAAAGTCCCGCACATCCTCTATCAGCGCAACCGCCGCATCGATCCTCATGTTGCTGCCCGGCTGAAACGCACCAATATTGATCAGATCCTCAGCGTCTGCATACGTCGCGTAAATTTCTTTCAGCTTCCTCGCCGCCGCGACATGCTCATCACTCGCAACCGTCGTCATCAGCCTGCTCACACTGGCCAAAATATCTATCGCTGGATAATGTCCCTTTTCCGCCAGCTTTCGCGTCAGCACCATGTGCCCGTCCAGCAGCGACCGCGCACTGTCCGCCACCGGATCGTTCATATCGTCCCCCTCCGTCAGTACCGTAAGCATACCCGTGATCGAACCCTTGCTCCCGCACCCCAGCCTCTCGATCAGTTTCGGCAGAAGCTTGAATACACTCGGACAATATCCCTTCGTCGCGGGCGGCTCACCTGCCGACAGCCCGATCTCCCGCTGCGCCTGCGCGAGCCTCGTCAGCGAATCCATCATGAACAGCACGTCCATGCCCTGGTCACGAAAATACTCCGCGATAGTCGCCGCAACGAACCCCGCCCGCACACGCTGTACCGCCGCCGAATCCGACGTCGCAACAACCACCACACTCCTCGCCAGACCTTCCGGCCCAAGGTTTTCTTCCAGAAACTCCCGCACTTCCCTTCCACGCTCACCCACCAGCGCGACAACGTTCACGTCCGCCTCGCTGGATTTTGCGATCTCACCCATCAGCACGCTCTTACCGACACCGCTTCCCGCGAATATGCCGACGCGCTGACCCTTGCCGCATGTTATCATCCCGTCTATCGAACGTATCCCAAGCGACAACGGCTCGCTAATTTTTTTCCTGCTTAACGGGCAAACGCCTGCATTCTCTACCGTCCGTTCATCGGACCCCGTCAAAGGTCCCTTGCCGTCAATCGGCCTTCCCAGCCCGTCCAGAACCCGGCCCAAAATCGAAGGCCCGACCTTCAGGTTCCTCTGCTTCGCTCTGCCCGTTACTATATTGCCCGGCCGAATCCCGTTTATCTCATCCAGCGGCAGCAGCACCAGCTTGCTCTCGCGAAAACCGATTACCTCCGCCAGCACCCGATTGCCGTCATCAAGATGGATCCCGCAAAGCTCACCCAGGCCCACGTTCGGCCCTTTGCTTTCGACTATCGTACCCGATACGCGCACGATCTGACCCTTGGTAGGCAGCGTCTCGACCTTATCCAGCGCTGCACTTACCCGGCCGATATCGAACAGTTTGCTTTGCATTTCATTCATCTGAAGCCGTATTGAGAATTATATCAACGATTCGCTTTAACTGATCTTCCACAAAATAATCAACGATCCCCCTCGGCGTATCTACCACGCACTCGGCTCTGCCTATCGAATCGTCCGCAACAAGCTTTACGCCCTTGAGCCGTCCGACATTCTCGGCCCCATTAGCCGTCAGCGTCTCGATGTCCTTGCCGTTCAGCCTTATCGTTATATCCTCCTTCACCGGAGCGGCGTCAACCGCCCGCTCGATGATAGCTTCGATATCATATTCACCCGCCTCGATCTTCCCAGCCAGTATCCGCCTTGCGATTTCCACCCCAAGCCCAACCACCTGCGCGGGATATTCGTTCATACTCTGCTGATAGAACTGCTCGAGCTCACTGCCGCTTTTCTCGATCGCCGCCAGTGCCTGCCCGATCTGCTGTTTTTCCGCCGTCAGCTCGGCCTTGATGTTTTCAATTTCCGCAAGCCTGGCTTTTATCTCTGAAGGATCTCCCAGGGCGTCATCCTGTCCGTCCTCACCAGGATTCGCCAGCTCGACAGAAGCCACCGGCACTTTGAGATTCAATGTGATGGGCTCAGGCATATATTACTTCTCCTTCCGGAGTGTGCCTTCTTCGTTCGCTTCCCGCAGAGGCTGAACGACCTCGTCCCTCGCCTCTATAACTTCCTGCTCCATCGGCTCCTGCATCAGCGATATTTCTTCGTCCAGCATCGAAACCGCTCGACCGGACATATTCGCGCGTATCTTCTGTGCGATGTCCTCGTCCGCCTCGAACAACGCAACCGCCATCTTCCCCACATCCACGTTCCGCAGACATTCCTGCAGCGACCGGTCCGCGATCGAGGGAATATCCTCCCACGTTACCATAAGGTTCTTGACCATAGTGCAAGACTCTTCGTCTTCCTTGTTGATCTCACCCACCAGCTCATCGCGCAGCTTATGATCCAGACCACTCAGTACCACCGCCAGCCGCCGCAGCGTCTGCTCGCGTCCTTCAGGCAGCACTTCACCCTTGAACTTGTTCAGCCGTTCGTTGACCATCCCCGCGATCCGATGCTTCATGTCCATCGTCATCTGATCCAGCGTCGCCATCCGCCGCACCGTCTGCCTTCTTGTCTGCTCGTCCAGATGGGACAGCACTTCCTGGCATTTATTCGGCGCCAGCTCACCCAGCACAGCCGCTGTGGTCTGCGGGTGCTGCCCCTCCAGCGCAAGCACAAGTTCGTCCGTTGTCGCCGAACGTATATTGATGAATGGATCCTTCCGCTGTGTGACCGCCATTACCTGGTTGCGCACCTCTTCAGCCTTGCCGCTCCCCAGGATGTTGACAAGTGCTTCGTTGAGAAATTTCTTTACGTTGAATCGCTGCGCCACCTTCTTCTGCAGAACACCGTGGAATTCTCTTGCGATACGCGCCTCTTCCTTTGGGTCACGCTGATCAGATGCATCCAACTGCGCAAGCTCCATCGCTATCTCCTGAACCTCTTCCGGATTCAGGCCCTTCATCAGCTCGGTAGCGGTCACCGCATCCAGGCCGAGCAGAAGCATAGCAATTTTTCTCACGCCGTTTACGTTTGCCACTTATCAACCCTTTTCCTGCAGCCAACTGTTGAACAATTCTCTAACCTGATCGGGATCGCTCTGCAGCGCATGTGCTATCTGTGCCCGAACCTCGCCGGCCGGCAGCATATTTGTGCTGCTCGCCTGTTCGCCGCCGCTCAGATTCGCCTCCCCGCCCGATGCTGCGACCGGGGCTTTCGCCTTCCCGCCGCCCATGATCTTCAACACGCCCAATGCACAAACCGCCATTATCCCCAGCGAAGCATTGCGTATCAAACCGATATATGGTTCCCAGAAAGGCACATCGGCCTCTTCTTCGACTGGCAGTTGAGGTCTGTTGAATTTCGTACTGACAACGCTCAGGTTTTCCTCAGTCAGCAGATCCTTACCAAGTGCCGTAATGATTAACTGCTTGACATCTTCGACCGCCATGATCGGCTGACTGGATGTCGTGCTGGTTGTATTGGTCGTACCCTCCCCGCCTTCTTCGCCCTCCGTAGCTGTCGGCTCAGGCTCGGGTGCACTCAGATCCACCACCGCGGCAACGCTCAGCGATACTATCTGCCCGCCGATCTTCGTCTTGCGTGTCGTTGTCTCCGGAAGCTGATATTCTGTAAGTATCTGCTCTTCGGATTCGTTGTCCCCGCCGCTGGCCTGTTCACCATCGTTGTTAGTAGTTTTGGAAGTAGTGTTGATCTCCTCTTTGGTCGGTACGCCTTTCTGATAAGTGACGGTCTGAACGTCTTCGCTTTCCATATCGATCACAGCGGAAACCTTCACCGATGCACGCCCCGGCCCAAGTGCCGCCATCAGCATGTCCTCAGCTTTTCGTGAAAGCGTTTGCTCGACCCTGTCCTTGTAATCCATGAACGTGCTCGGTCCGCCTGCAAGACCCTCGTCATGCCTGCTCGAAAGCAACTGACCCTGGCTGTCGACCACCGTGACATTCTCAGCCTTCAGACTCTCAACCGCTCCCGCAACCATGTGCGTAATGCTCGCTACCGTTGTCTGCCCCACGCGATAGCCAGGCTTGAGCCTCAATACCACGCTTGCACTGGAATCTTCTTCACCCGAATTGAAAACGTTTCCTTCCGGCCGAACTAGGTGGATCCTTGCATTCGTAACGCCGTCAAACAGCGATATGGATCTCGCCAGCTCATCCTGTAATGCCCGTGTCTTGTTGATGTTCTGCACGAACGGACTTACGCCGATACCTTCGTTATCGAATAGCTTGTAACCCTGCGACTCGTTGCCCGGCAGACCGTCCTTCGCCAGATCAACCCGCATCTGATATACATGCTTCCTCGGAACATAAACACTCGTTCCGCCGCCTCTAAGCTCATAAGGTATCGCTTTCTCGCTGAGCTTGTCCGTTATCTTCCCCGCCACATCCGGCGTCAGATCGCTGTAAAGCAGCCGCATGTCCGGCTTGCTCGCCCATTTCGTCAGAACCGTCCCGCCTATCACGCACGCCACAGCAATAGCGATAAGCAGGGCTTTCTGCACAAGCCCGACTCTCTGCCATGCTGCTGCTATGTTCTGAACGAAATTCATGGTGGTTTACATTCCTTATTAATAGGGAGTGACTGATACAACTTCAAACACGGACCATCATATCTGCATTCGCATCGTTTCCTTGTATGCCTCGATGATCTTGTTTCTCACCCCAACCAGCGCCTTGAAGCTCATATCCGCCTTGGCGACATCTGCAACTACCGAATTTACATCCTCGGTCTTGCCCGCCAGCAGATCCTTGACGTTGTCATCCGCATTGTTCTGCAGCTCGTTGACCTTGTCGGTGTACTGCTTGACAGTGTTCTGGAACTTGTCACTGCCTTCGCCGGTCTTGGTCGGGCCGTTCGGCTGGTTGATCCTGTTGGTCTGCTGTATCTGACTTATATTAGGATTGAAGTTTATCATCCTGCGTACCTCTTAAAGTTTTTTATCTCAATAGTTCCAGGCTGGTGTTCACCATATCCTGGTATCTCTTCAAAACTGCCGCATTCGCCTGGTATGCCCGGCTTGCAAGCCCCAGATTCATAATTTCAACCGGCAGATTCACGTTCGGCATCGACAGAAAGCCCTTCGCATCGGCATTGGGATGGCCCGGCGCGAGAATTTCCGTAAAATCGCTCATGTCCTCAGCCATCTCGGACACTTCCACGCCGCTTAGCCCGTCTGCCTGGGCCTTGAGTATCGCTTCGACCCTGCGATAAGGCTTGCCCGAACCCGCATCCACCGTCCGCGAATTCGCAACGTTTGAAAATATCGATTTGATGCTGCGGTCCTGGGCCTTGATACCCGATACAGCAATGTCGAGACTGTCAAACATCTTTTCTACTGGCATAATCGCTAACTCCTTCTATCTCTGACTCTTACGGAGTCTTTATCGCCTGCTCGTATCTGTTGTATCTGCCCTTGAGCAGCCTGATAAACGCCTTGTGGCGCAATGAATTCTTTACCATATCACCGACCTCCGAGGCCAGGTTCACATCGTTACCCATTTTGTTCAAAGGCGCTGTTTTTGGCTGAAAAACTTCCGCTTCGACGTTTTTGGGATCCTTGCCCGCTTGCATGGCCTTGGCGAGCTCTTCCTCGAATTTGACCTCGTGCCTGCGGTAGCCGGCCGTGTTCAGATTGGCCATGTTGCTGGAAATGGCCCTCTGACGCAGGCTCTCAGCACGAATACCCGATTCTAAAAAGCTGATCAGATTGTCTGACATGGTTAATCCCGTAATATGTTTAATCGTGTAAATGCTTGATCATATGACAAGGTTCTTTTACGTGCTCTGTAATGTGCAAGACCTGTGCCAGAAGTTCGATATCTGTATTTAACAGCTCCCAGGTACGCTCATGGGGTCAAAAAGCCGGTTATTGCGTTCAAAAATGGCCTTGCTGTTCGCATATGCGTCTGTTTTTTGAACAGGGCGACACATTTCAAACACCATTGCGGTCACCTGATGATAGGCAGATATATGTGCAAAACTTGAAAAGTATGCACAGAAACGGAAAAATCTGCCTAATTTCGGGGCATGGCTTTGAATAACTGAAAATCTGCGGCAACAGGTGATATTTCTGTAAGTCGTTGCAGGGTATAGTTTTATCGACTGAAGCTGTGTTTGCTGATGCTTTGCAGGCATGAATTTTGCTCTATATGCAGTACGAACGTAGCAAGCCAATTTTTAAGCTTTTTTGAGCTGGAGAACGTATTATGAGCGCTGCAGGCGTCAATAATCTTAACAACAGCATACCGATCCCGCAGTCGGCGCCGAAAAATGATCCGGCAGCTATGCGAGATACCAATCGGACACAGGATTCATGGGCCGACAGTTCCGGCCGGACGTCGGGGTCGTCGCGTGAGGACTTTAACTCCGTTTATAACAAGCAGTTAGAAGAATCGCAGTCTGCGCAGGAATCGCAGCAGGGACGGGAGAGCAGCGAATCTGCCGAGCCTGACAAGACGGAAAAGGGCGAATCTGAGGGCTCAGGCAAGGGTGAAAACAGTGCTGAAGATCAACAGAAAGCGGCAATTGCGGTCCATTTCTATGCCCAACAATTCGCAAAAACCGGCTCTACGGAAGCGGACAAAACTAAGCAAAACGGGGTAAAAGTCGAACAAAACGGCACAAAAGTGGGTCAAAACGGGACGAAAATTTCCGGCCAAAATATGTCGCAAAATAATCAGGCCGCTCAGATAACGACAGACGGAACCCAGAAATCCGGCACATTTTCAGAGCGGGGCTCCGCCGTTGAGCAAGGTCAACTGGCTGGAACTTTTGCCGAGAGAGGTGCGACAGTTGAGGACAGCAACAGTCCAAATATTGTGCCCGGGCAGCAGGGCGGCAAACCAGCAACAACCGGTCCTGAAAAGGCAATGGAAAAAGCTGCGCTGCAGGCGCAGGAAGCACTCGCAAATGCTGCAAATAATGCGACAAAAGGCAAAGGTGGTGAGGGCGGTCAGGATGCAGCGGCAAACAAGGGTGTCGGCGGGCTGGTTGATGGTGAAAAGGCAGGCAATGGTCAGGGTAAACAGAAAGCAAATGGGTTGGCAGTCGAGGCCGGCGGTTCTGAAAAGGGGGGCAAGGTAAATAAGGTAACGGTCACGAATGATCCGCCTGCTGCTGAAATGCAGCGGGAGAATATAGCGAACAGAACGGGCAGGTCTTCCAGTTTCAAAATGAAGAATGAGACCGGCACGCTGAATCAGAACGAAACGCAGGGCCAGGCTCAGTCGCAAGCGAAGGCTGGGGCCGAATTCAGCGTCAGGTCCTCAGTTAGCAGGCAGGCATCGAACGATCCTATCCGCACCGCGACGGATTTCCAGAACGTATCTGCGCAGGCGCAGTCGGCAGTACAGACGAATGGGGCGTCGCAGGCACAGGGGGCTGCACAGATGAGTGCGAGCCAGTTATTTTCAGCGAATGCCGCACCGGCCACGCAGACCGCGCAGGCTATGGCGATAGCGGTACAGAACGGACAGGATTCGGTGTCGCTGATGCTCAACCCGCCGGAACTGGGAAGGGTGAACATCCAGTTCGCGCAGGAAAACGGCGAGATAACAGGATTCATACAGGCTGAAAAGCTGGCGACACGTGACGAGATCGCACATAACATGACCGAGATCGTGCGTTCGCTGCAGCAGTCGGGTCTTGCGGTCAAGAAGGTCGAGGTAGTCGTTACCGAGCAGTCGACCCAGGACAGCACCAATGCGGACACATCACAGGACTTCGCATCGCAGCAGGGACAGACGGATGCCGAGGGACGGTCCGATACATCGGCGGACGGGTCAGCTTCGGTTGGGGAAAATTCCCCAGAACGGGCAAAAAACGGACAGCAGTTCGATAATGAAAGCGGACAAGAAGCATCCTTTGGCGATGACAAACTGAACCTGTATATATAATGAGCCATAAGTATAAACTATGCGAATAGAAAACACACAAAACGCCGCTGCCAGTATCAAAAACGTTGACGCTGCAGCAAATCAGCGTAAACAGACGGACTCAGCGAAACAGGATAAGGACGCAGTTTTTGACAGCCGCATAAAGGACACGCTGGGGAAATTACCCAAAATCGAGCGAAACAGTGCCGACCGGATACAGCGGGCAAAGGCGATGATAGCCGCTGGAAAGCTGGAATCTTCTACAAATATTAATGCTGCCGCTGCAAACATCCTAAAGTTCGGTTTCTGAGGTGTCGATGGTGTTCGTGACGTTTGAAAATCTATATAAGAAGTCACGAATTTTGGAGCTTAATCATGGCTAAGTCACTTTTACTGGTAGATGACTCTGCAACAATGCGTAAGATCATCCTGCGGACACTTCGTATGGCGGGTCTTGACATCGACAATTTCGAAGAAGCGGGCGACGGCAACGAAGCACTGGAAAAACTCAATGCACAGCCGGCAGACATTATGCTTTGCGATATCAACATGCCGGGCATGGGCGGGCTGGAACTTGTAAAGAAGGTTCGGGAAATGGATTCCTGTAATGACACAAAGATCGTCATGATCTCCACTGAGAGCTCGGACGATCTGATCGAGAGCGTTATGGCAGACGGTGCCAACGGTTATGTTACCAAGCCGTTCACACCCGAGAGCATTCAGAAGGCGCTGTCGCCGCTGATGTGACAATAACTGAAGAATCCATTCCTGAGAGGAACAGACATGATAGCGGAAACATGCTACTTGGAAGTGCTCGTCGACGCGGCGAAAGAAGTCTTCGAGACGATGATATTTATGACGGTTGATGATAACCCGGAAGTGGATTGTGTAGAGGGCGATGCGTTATTGGGCTCGATCACTTTCAAGGGCGAGCTGGAAGGCTGTATGTCCATCTGCTGCGGCAAAGATGACGCAACGCTGATCGCCGCGACGATGTTGGGTATGGAGCCGGAAGACGGCCTGGCAGAAGAGGATATACGCGACGCCATGGGCGAGATAGCCAATATGGTAATGGGAAGCGTCAAGGCCAGGCTGCTGGAAAACGGCCTGAGCAATCTCGACGTTTCCATTCCCTGTGTCGTAAGCGGCAAGGAGCTCTCGTCGAGCCTGGGCGACAGTGCTGTGCAAATCAAGAAGGTCGTTTGCATAGACGAATGCCCGGCAGAATTGATGCTGTTGTACAGAAGCAAGGAAAGCTGAATTGAATGGCTGAAGCACTTACAGATCTGCAGAACTCAGCGGTCGAGGTAACCATTGGTGCCTTCGACGCTTTTTGCGACGATATCGCCTCGATGTTCGGCATCCAGGCAAGCGGTTGTGAACTGGAGATAGAGACGTGCGCATTCAAAAGTCTTAAAAAGGAATTTAAGCGGCTTACCTGCGTCTATTCGGTGAAGAGTTCGGGTGCTTTAGACGGCAATTTTCACATAATGCTCGATCAGGATGCATTGTTCACCCTGGCGGGTGTTTTTGTGATGCTGCCGGACAACATCATAGACAAGAACCGCAAGGCCGGCACAGAAGACGATGCGAAAGAGCACGCTGACGCTCTGGGCGAAGTGGGCAATCTGCTGGTAGGTGCGTGGGACCGTTTCTTCAGAGAAGAGATGGAAGGTCACGAGCATTTTCTTCAGTCCGGAACATTCATCGGCAAGCCTTTTATGAAGTCGGAGGAGAAGATATCGCTCGCTGCTGATGAGCAGGTTGTAGCTGTGGGCTATGAAATGACGCTGGACGAGTATGAGCCGGTCAAGTGCGCAGCGGTCCTGCCGGTGTCTCTGTTCGAAGAGAAACAGGCAGAGCCCGAGACGGAGCAAGCAGTCGAAACACAGGATGAGCCTGAAGCGAAAACAGAGGAAAAGCCGCAAGCAAAAACTGAACCGGCGGATGGGCAAATCGCTGCTGACAGTGCTGATAACGGGGCAAGTGCTGAGGAGAAGGAAGATCCTGAAGCAGAAAAGCAGACGGTCAAAACAGATGAAGCAGCAGCCGAACAAAAAGCGGTGGAAGCGTCAGATTCGCCTGAACCCGAACAGCCTGAAGAAGAGTTAAAGCCGGAACCTGCTGCAGCGGAAAACGCGGAGCAGGTCGAAGCTGAGGATGAGCAGATTCAGACTGAGCAGCCTGATGAAGAGAAAACTCAAAAAGACGGCGGGCCGATCTCTCAGGAGATTCGCAGGCTGACCAGGACGACATCCGGTGTATCAACAGGCGACATTGCGATGCTGAACAATACGCCTGTTGCGGATGCAATGCGGACGGATGTCGTATGGGCAACGCAGGATGAAACTGTAGAGAAGGTGCTTGCCAGCATGCAGCAGAACAACGCTGCGTATGTGCTGGTAGGTGCGGAGGATTCGCTGGGGGGCATTGTGTCGAAGTCCGACATCCGGGCGGCCTTGAGCCCGTATCTCAACAATGTGTTCGCCAAGTATCGCCGTGAGCAGGATACCGCGACGCTGCAGATAAAGATCAAGTGGTTCATGAGCCGGCCTGTGCGTACGATAAGGCCGGACGCTCCTCTTGCATCTGCTATGGATACGATGCTCAAGCACTCTATTCGCGCACTTCCTGTTGCGGATGAGAAGGGCGTAAAGGGCATTTTGACGGCGTTCACCGTGTTTGACGCGTTGCTCAGGGACGAGGACACTTCGACGGCAGGTCAGAACACAGACGTTCCGCCCATAGCCTGATATTGTCACATTCTCACTACCTTACTTTTGACCTGTGCGATATTTGTGCGCGCACATTCGGCTGGGGACCACAAAGCGGTGTGGGGTGTTTGTTATGAGTGAGCAAACTTTATAGTGGAGTTTGAGATCGCCACGTCGCTTCGCTCCTCGCGATGACAGTGTTTTGGGCTGCATGCGGTTGGCGGGTGTTTTGCGTAAAGCCGCCGGGTGGTGCTGACTGGCGTTGGGTTCTCTGGATCCCAAATCAAGTTTGGGATGACAGGACGTTGCTTCGCTCCTCGCGATGACAGTGTTTTGGGCTGCATGCGGTTGGCGGGTGTTTTGCGTAAAGCCGCCGGGTGGTGCTGACTGGCGTTGGGTTCTCTGGATCCCAAATCAAGTTTGGGATGACAGGACTTCGCTTCGCTCCTCGCGATGACAGTGTTTTGGGCTGCATGCGGTTGGCGGGTGTTTTGCGTAAAGTCGCCGGGTGGTGCTGACTGGCGTTGGGTTCTCTGGATCCCAAATCAAGTTTGGGATGACAGGACGTCGCTTCGCTCCTCGTGATGACAGTGTTTTGGGCTGCATGCGGTTGGCGGGTGTTTTGCGTTAAGTCGCCGGGTGGTGCTGACTGGCGTTGGGTTCTCTGGATCCCAAATCAAGTTTGGGATGACAGGACGTTGCTTCGCTCCTCGCGATGACATTGTTTTGGGGTGCATGCGGTTGGCGGGTGTTTTGCGTTAAGTCGCCGGGTGGTGCTGACTGGCGTTGTGTTCTCTGGATCCCAAATCAAGTTTGGGATGACAGGACGTTGCTTCGCTCCTCGCGAAGACAGTGTTTTGGGCTGCATGCGGTTGGCGGGTGTTTTGCGTAAAGCCGCCGGGTGGTGCTGACTGGCGTTGTGTTCTCTGGGTCCGCCTGCGGCGGATGACAAGATTGGTTGATGCTCACGTTTTGGCCATGCTCGTATTTCGAGACGCGAAGGCTGTATGCTGTTTTATGCGTGCATGTGTACTCGCTGAGTTCTCTGGACCCCGGCTCGGAGGCCGGGGTGACAAAAAAGAGCGACGTTTTTTGTTAGATGCGGGAGTTGAGCGTGCTGGTTGTTTTTGTTGGGAGGAGCGGTTGGCGTTGGAAATATGGAGTCGCTTCGCGACGGTTATTTTGATGCGGGTCCATTGTTGGCGGTCGGTGAAGTTATGCGGCGGGGGATGTTGATTTAGTTGGGTCCATTTTTTGTGATGAACAAAAAAATATGGGCCATGGGGAAAAATCCCTAAAATTGTGTAAGCCGATCGGTGGCGATTTCGCGGTTACCAGTATCAAAAATCGGGACTCGTGCCGGCCGTACACATATGCACATCTTTTTTCAGCAAAAGCTCTTAAGTTGACTGATTTCGCTTCGACAATTTGTTTGTAGGCGGTCCTCCCTGACCCTTACTGAATGGTTCTTTGGAATGGATTGACGGAAAATCAAAACCCCTCACGTTTGGGGGTGGAATGTGTTAGTTTCTTTTAATAGGAGTAACGGAAATGTTAGCAATTAAAAACAATTTGATGGCGACGAATGCTGCCCGTCATCTGGGCCAGAGTTACGACAATCTGTCGCAGTCTGTTGAAAGACTGTCTTCAGGTCTTCGTATCAACGGTGCAAAGGACGACGCAGCGGGCATGGCGGTTCGCGAACTTATGCGTGCAGATATCGCAGTTCTCGATCAGGCAGGCCGAAACGCACAGGACGGCATCAGCATGCTTCAGACAATGGAAGGTGCGATGGCGGTAATGGATGAAAACCTCATCCGTATGAAGGAACTCGCTGAGCAGGCTGCTACAGGTTCTTATTCGAACGAGCAGCGTGCTATCATGAACAATGAGTTCAAGGAAATGGCCAATGAGATCGAGCGTATTGCGAGTTCTACCTCGTTCAATGGTCTAGCCATGCTCAATACTGATGAGGGCAACGTCAGTGTTCATGTCGGTACCGAGGAGACGATCGATGTTGACAAGGTCGACATGACAAAATCAGGCCTGGGTATCGATATTGCAACTGCCGGTTATCAGGCAGAATCCGATCACACTGTAACTGACACCGATACGACGTCGTTCCTGACCCTGACAGGTGGTACCAATGAAAGCATGACTCTGAACATTCAGTTTGACGGTGAAGACGCGGTTACGGCTACATTCGCCGGTCCTACAAACACAACCACAACGACAGCTACTTTCACTCTTGACGACGTAGTATCTGCAGTCAACACGGCAGCCGGTTATACGATGGCTTCGGCTGAAGATGACGGCAGCGGAAACTACTCTCTGAAGCTCGAGTCCGAAACATTGTCATCCTCCTCAATGACGATGACTGCCACAACAGAAGCGAACGTTGCTGCAAGTGAAGGGTTCACAGTAGCAGGTGGTACAACGGACGACGATCTGACGACGGCTGACTTTACAGCAGCAGCAGGTGACGGCATCCACATCGGTACTGAAGATGGCGCGGTTGCTGCTCTGACAGCAATAGATTCAGCCATTAAGGAGAAGGACACGGCTCGTGCGGCATTCGGTTACAAGATGAACCGTCTGGAGAGCACGAATTCGGTTCTTAACATCCAGTCCGAGAACCTGAAGACAGCGGAATCTCGTATTTCTGACGTCGACGTTGCCACTGAGATGGCAAAGATGACCAGAAATCAGGTACTGGCTCAGGCCGGTGTTTCTATGCTGGCACAGGCAAACGGTATGCCTCAGATGGCTATGTCGCTGCTTAGGTAAGCGACTTGATCTAAGGGCACGGATGCCGCATTGGATTGAATTTTCCTGGACGCCGGCTGTTCACGGATCGAACAGCCGGTGGTCCAGATCTTAAAAGAATTGGGTGCAAGAAAACGCTTCGTCATTGGCTAATCACAATGATGAACCAACATCGAATATCATCTACCCACAGCAAAACCACCACTGCAGGTAGAGAGGAAATATCAGTATGAACGGTATAGGCGCATATCAGGAAACAGCAGTTCTGACGCAGAGTCGCAGCAAGCTGGTCGTGATGCTGTACGACGGCGCGATCAAATTCATGAAGCTGGCCATTCGCGAAATGGAAGCTGAGAATTTCGAGGAGAAGGGCAAGTACATCACCAAGGCTCAGGATATTATTAATGAGCTCAATGCCGTGCTGAACATGGAGGCGGGCGGGGAGATCGCTGTGAATCTTCGCAAACTATATTCTTTTATGCACGGGCATCTGGCGCGTGCGAACGCTCAGAACGATCCAAAGCTTGTCGAGGAAGTGATCGAGTGCATGGATGAGCTTAACCAGGCTTGGAAAGATATCTGCGAGTGATACGGCATTAAATAGAAAATCAAAAGGGCGGCTGCTGTTATTGGCAAACCGCCCTTTCTTTTTTTCGTCAGATATATGGGGGTCAAAGTTCAGGATCCGTTCTCGATCGCTTCGAGCAGGGGGGTGAGGTGTTTTTCGTAACGGCGCCAGCGTTCTACGGAGGTGCTGTACATCTTTTTACGGACCTGGCCTGCGCTTGCGGTCATGACGCGGCGTTTGGTTTTGTGGAACTCGAGGCAGCGGTCGTCCCATTCGAGGTTGCAGAAGTCTATGATGTCGCGGCTGATGCGTTCCTGGTCGGCGACGAGCTGTTCGTAGTGCACTTCCATGATGGGGACGGGCAGGACCTTTTTCCAGTGCTGCATGAGTTTGTCGTAGTAGTGGTAGTAGGTGCCGAGGGTTCGCAGGTCGTTTTTGTAGCCGTGGCCCTTGACGAAGTCGAGCGTGAAGATGGAGACGCAGGTGTCGGCGGGGTTTCTTCGTGTGTTGATGATCTTTGCGTTGGGGAACATCATGGCGATGAGCCAGAGGTTGCTGAAGTTTTGCGGCATTTTGTCGATGACGCGGGGGGCTTCGCCGCCGGATAAATCCATGATGCGGCTTAGGTATTTGTTTGCCGCCCAGTCGATGTCGTCGGGTTTTAGGTTTTGCAGGAACTGTTCGACGCTCTTCGCGTTGCAACGGTTGAGCAAGGCCGGGCGTATCATTTTTATGTCGATCAGCTCGCCTGCGCCGAATGCCTGGGGATGGCTGGAGATGATCTGTTCGGTGAGAGATGTGCCGGAGCGGGGCATGCCGACGATGAAAACTGGCATCTCGGTATCGAGGCCCCATTGTTTGCGTGTCTCGAAATAATTGCGGTCGAAGTGTTTTGTGAACATGTCGACCTGGAACTTGAATTCTTTGATGCTGAATTCCTGGCCCTTTTGTTTTTTACGCAAGCTGTTTGCTTCGAGGTAGTTTTCAAACGCCCGGTCGTATTCTTCGACGCCCTGATACATTTTGCCGAGTGCGAAATGTATGGACATCTTTTTGTTGGCGGGGAGTACGTCTGCGGCGAGCTGTTCGAGTGAGGTGAACAGTTCGTCGTCTTTGTCGAACTTTTTTATGCTTGCGAGGCTGTCGTATGCTTCGGTGCAGAGGGGGTCGATGGTGATGGCTTTTTCGAATTGGGTGATCGCCTTGTCTTTGTCGCCCTGTTCGAGGTAGACCGCTCCGATGGCGGCAGCGGCGCCGCCGTGCTGGTCGTTGAGTTCGCAGGCGCTTTGGTAGCATGCCAGAGCCCTTTGGGGCAGGCCTTTTGCGCGCATGATGTTGCCCATGGCGACGTGGTACTGGGCAGCGTCTGGTTCAAGTTCGATGCATTTTTCGTAGCGTTCTATTGCGCGGTCAAGCTCATCTTTGAGGTAGAGCATTTTGCCGAGCTGGGCATGGCAGCAAGCTTTGTGTTGACCGAGAGCGACTGACTTTTCGGCAGCGGCGATCGAGTCATCCTGCTTGCCTTGCAGGTGGAATATTTTGCTGAGGCTTACGTAGGCTTCGGGGTAGTTGGGATTGATGGCGAGGGATTTTTTGCAATTTTCCAGGGCCTCGTCGAGTTTGTCCTGGTCCTGGAGGAAGGTACCGAGGTTGTTGTATATCTCGGGGTTGTTGGGGTTGAGCTCGAGGGCCTTGTCGTAGCAGTCGAGGGCCTGATCGTAGCGCATCTGTTTGTAGTGGATGGTGCCGAGGTTGTTGTATGCGTCTGCGTAGCGGGGCTGGAGGGCGAGTGCTTTTTCGTAATATTCTACTGCTTCGTCGAGTTCGCCGCTTTGACGCAGTGTGTTGCCCATGTTGTTGAGGGCCTGGGGGTGCTTTGGGTTGAGGGCGAGGGCGGCGGCGTAACATTGGCGGGCCTCGTCGTACTTTTGCTGGTCGTAGAGGACGATGCCGCGGTTGTTGTGTGCCTCTGCGTTTTTGGGGTCGAGCTTGAGGGCGTTTGTGTGACAGGCGAGGGCCTCGTCGAGCTTGCCGAGTCGGTGCATGAGATTGCCCATGTTGAGGTAATAGCCCGCGACCTGCGGTGCGAGCTGGATGGCCTTGTTGAAGAACTGGACGGCCAGATCCTGTCGGCCGCAGCGTTCTGCGAGCAGGCCGAGCAGGTTATAGGCCTCGTGGTTCTGCGGGTCGGCAGAGAGCACCTTTTTGTAGCACGCTTCGGCTTCGGGGAGTTTGCCCTGGTTGAAAAGGTTAAGTCCCTTCAGGAGTTCCGCTCTGCAGTCGAAGCCCCCATTTTTTGCGGTCGCTTTTCTCTGTGCGGACCGCTTCCTGCCCTTGAGTTCGGGCTTTCCGGCATTTGAATTCATACGCATCCTGATTGATATGTCAATTTGCGTTCGCTGCGGTTAGGGTCTGTAGATAATGCCCTTGTCCTGCAGCATGGTTTTGATCGCTTCGCCTGCGTCGCTGAGGTCGCCGTTTTGCGGCAGTACCAGATCGCAGGGGATGTCGGTCGGTTCGTCGCCCATCCAGACTACGTTGATCTGCCTGGAATCGACCGCGGTTTGAATGACTTCCAGGTCCTCGTTGGTCAGGCCGACTGCGGTGACGACGAGTATCATGCCAGCATCGAGCATGACGTTGGCGACTTCGGCCATTCTTCGCAAGTGTTCCTGCCGTTGGCCGTTGCCTTCGCTTTCCTGTGATTTGATGTCCGCGTCGACGCCGTAGAGGATGTTTCCGATGCCGAGGAAATAGACGAATCTGCCCTCGGTGAAGAATCTGGCTTCGAGTGCCTTTGCGAGGGGCTTTTTGCCGACGCCTCGCTGACCGGTTATGAGTACCAGGCTGGATCGCTGGCTGTATCTTTCGGCGCGGTCGTCGCGTGAGACTTCACCGGTCTCCCACTTGTAGTTTCGGCGCATCACGTAGTCGCGGACCCAGACCTGTTCGTCTTTCAGGCCCTCGCGAATTATGCCTCCCCCTCGTATCTCGTAATCGTCTACGACGACGAATCTGCCCGTGGCAGCTATTTCTTCGGCCAGGTCGAAGGCGATCGCGCGTTTGGTCGAGAGCACGCATTCTGCGACGTCGTGGTGCTCGACCTTGTCTTTTGTTTCGCTCGCTTCGAGGTCGGAGCCGTCCATGACTCGGATGACGTCTTCGAGCTCGACCTCTTCTTTCATGGTGCCGACCTTTATGAGGTAGCGTTTGCCCTTGACCATTGGGTTTCGACCCATCCAGAAAAGGTTGACGCTGAGCCTGCTGGTGACTTCGGGCTTTGTTTCGCTGGTCCTGGCCGCGACTTCGCCCCGCGAGACGTATATCTGCTGATCGAGCGTGAGTGCGATGGCTTCGCCCGCGGCTGCGGTGTCTTTTTGCGGTACGTTGAACCGCTCGACGGTTTTGACGGTGCTTTTTTTGCCCGAGGGGTAGAAGACCAGTTCATCGCCTACGGAGACCTGTCCGGTCTCGATGGTGCCGACGACGAGACGCCGTTTGTCGCCTGCCTGGGTGAATTTGTAAACGTCCTGTACGGGCATGCGGAAGGGCTTGTCGATGGCGGGTGGTTCTTTTTCGAATCCGTCGATGCTTTCGAGCACCGTAGCGCCCTGGTACCAGGACATTTTGTCGCTGAGGGATACGATGTTATCGCCTGCCATGCCGCTTACAGGGACGAATATCGCTTCGAGCCCGATGTCGGCGAGGAATTTCGTGTATTCGGCTTTTACGTTCTTGTAGGTTTCTTCGCTGTAATCGACCAGGTCCATTTTGTTGACCACTACGACGACCTGCTTGATGCCGAGCATGCTGAGCATGTAGCCGTGCCGGCGGCTGTTTTCCTGTACGCCCTCCTCGGCGTCGATCACGAGCAGGGCGGCTTCGGCGCGGGATGCACCGGTGACCATGTTCTTGAGGAACTCGATATGGCCGGGCGCGTCGATGATGATGTATTCGCGCTTGGCTGAACTGAAGAACACTCTTGCCGAGTCGATGGTGATGCCCTGCGACTGCTCGTCCTTGAGAGCGTCCAGCAGGAATGCATATTCGAAAGGCTTGGAGTTGCGTCTGCACCGCTCCTTGATCTGTTCGAGCTTGCCCTGGGGCAGAGAATTGGTGTCAGCCAGCATTCGTCCGATCACCGTGCTCTTGCCGTGATCGACATGCCCGGCGATGACGATGTTCATGTGTTCTCTTGCAACCTGTTTTTCAGCTTCCGCTGTTTTCATGATCACTCATTCCTGTCAAGTTAAGGCTAGTCTCGAAGTCTGTCGGTACATCTGTTAGTGTCCGCGATTACATATAACCGTCGCGGCGGAGGCTTTCGAGTCCGCCGCCATCTTCGCTGTCCTGGGCACGTCCGCTGCGTTCTGCGATGTTTGATAGCTGTCCGCTGCGCAGTTCCTCGATGACCTCGGATACATTGCGAGCTTCGGACTCGATGGGATTGGTGCAGGGAGCGCAGCCGAGCGATCTGTATCGCTTGCCGTCGCCCTGATTGTAATACAGCGAAACCGTCGGTATGTTTTCACGCTCGATGTATTCCCAGATATTCAGCTCTGTCCAGTCGAGCAGGGGATGTATGCGGACATGGGTGCCGGGCGCGAAGTCTGTCTTGTAATGGTTCCAGAGCTCGGGGGGCTGGTCGGCGATGTCCCAGTCGTTTTCCCTGTCGCGCGGCGAGAAGTAACGTTCCTTCGAACGCGATCCTTCTTCGTCCGAGCGTACGCCAACGATCACGCCGGTGAAAGGCTCGGCGTTCTTGTCGATCTCGTACTTGCCGAGATTGTGGTTGAACCTGTGCCTGGGCCAGCGACCGCTGAGCGTGTTTCGCAGGGCCTCGCTTTTGAGCATCTTGCAGCAGGTCAGTCTGTCGGTGTTGCCTGCGGGGAACGTTTCACTGGCCTTGAGGGCCTCATGGTTCATGCCGTAGACCATGTCCAGGTTCCATTCTTTTGTCAGCCGGTCACGATACTCGATCATCTCCGGGATCTTGTAGCTGGTGTCGATGTGAACCAGCGGTATGGGGACGTGCCCGAGAAACGCTTTCTTGGCCAGCCAGAGCATTACCGTGCTGTCCTTACCGATCGACCAGAGCATGCAAAGGCTCTTGAAGTTCGCGTATGCCTCGCGAAGGATGTGTATGCTTGTACTTTCCAGACGGTCGAGATGATCCATCTACTTTGCCTCACAACTTAAACTGATAGCTTGTAAAATCTTCTCCGCGGCTTCTTCCACGGTCAGCTTCTCCGTATCTACGACGACTTCCGGGTTCACCGGCTCCTCGTAGGGGTCGTCGATGCCCGTGAAATTGGTGATCTCGCCTGCGCGGACCTTCTTATAGAGTCCCTTCACGTCCCTGCGTTCACATTCTTCGATAGACGCCTTGACGTGGACCTCAAGAAAATTGCCGCACATATTCCTGACCAGCTTTCTGGTGTCGCTGTAGGGGGAGATGAAAGAGGCGATGACTGTGACTCCGTGCTTTTCCAGCAGGGAGGCGATAAATCCTACCCGCTTTATATGTTCGTCCCTGGCTGCCTTGGTGAATCCGGTGGAGGGGAAATATGAACGTATGACGTCCCCGTCCAGTTTTTCGACCCTGGGGAGCTTCTTGTTCAATACCTCATACAGTCTGTCAGCCAGGGTGCTCTTACCGCTGCCTGACAGGCCGGTGAGCCATATCACCAGACCGGTGTCGCCGTTTCTAGAATGTTCACTGTCTGTTTTCGTCATTTGTTCCGATAACTCCGGATATGCTTAAGAAGTTGGCCCGGTCGGCCTTGGTTTAGCCAGAGAGTATAAAGAAACTATCAGACCGTGTCAATCGGCATTAATTTGCGTAAAGGTCCTGTAATATCAATCGGCATTTGTCAAAAAAACGTTGAATCTGTTTATCAGCGGAGCAATAAAAGCCGCATTTTTGCACAATTCGTCCGGGCAAATCATTTCAATTCCAGATACGTCAGCAGTTTCCCGCTGTTCACGATTGAGGCGGTATGTCGGATAAACATATCATGTCCCATAAAAAGGGCCTTTCAGCGGTCAAAATGTGTCTTCAAAATCGAAGAGTCGGTCTGTGCTGTTTTAGGTGATTATTACTATTGATGAGTTGTAGGTTTACACACCATCATGACGGTAAGAAGCCCGCTTTTGAACCCCATAAGTGCGGTTTTTGTCATCTCGTTGATTTTTCAGACCGGAGGCCGCTGTCCAGCAGCTTATATCCGCAATTTCCCTGTTTGCAGCTAAATCGGCTCTGCGGGTTGGCCGATAGTTCACATGAGCGTTAACGAACCAGTGCTCGATCTCTTAATGCAGGTGTTAAAATGACAGAAAACAGCAAACTAGTAAATCTTGTGCATCAGGCAGCATCCACCATTAATATGGTTAGCGTGGACGACCCGTCGGATCTGGCGGGGCTGCTGGACGTATTCGATCAGATATCCCAACAGATCAGCGAGCTTGCCGATCTGCCCGAACAGTTGCAGTCGCAGGCAGCGTCGGCGGCGAGTTCGGCAGCAAAATATGCTAAGTATATCGCTGACGGCGAGGACGCGGACGATGAAACCATCAAAGTGATCGCGGATACTGTAGTGTCGCTGCAGGCGATCGTTGAGAACACGCTTGCGGATAAGCTGGATGCGCTTGGGGATATCAGTTTTCCCGAGTTCGACCTGGGCGACCTTCAGGCGGACATCGAGGAGGTATCTGCTGCGGAAGAGACCGAGGCCGGCGAAGAGAGCAAGGCTGATGCGGAACCAGCATCTGAGGGTGAGCCGGCGGGTCTTACGATACCTGAAGAGGACGCGCCGCTGATACTGGACTTCATTACCGAGGCCCAGGAGCATATTGAGTCCGCAGAGGCGGGTTTACTTGAGCTGGAAAGTAATCCGACGGATGCCGATTCGATAAATACGATCTTCCGCAGCTTCCACACTGTCAAAGGTATGGCTGGGTTTCTCAATTTGCAGGATATTGGTTCGCTTGCTCACACATCGGAAAATCTGCTCGACATGGGGCGCAAGGGTGAGCTTGTCCTGGTTGACGAAAAGATGGATGTGGTTTTCGAAGCGATCGATATGCTCAAGAACCAGATCAGCGATCTGAAGGCGGGTGTGGAGAACGGAACCCCGATAGGTTCACAGGCTGGCCTTGCTGAGCTGCTTAAGCGTATCGAGGCATGCCAGAAGCCAGACGGCGGTAAAGCGGGGGATAAATCGGAATCAAAACCGAAAGTTGAAAAACCAGAGCCCACAGCGGAAAAAGCTGAAACGGCTCCGCAGCCTGATACGGAAAAGACCCCGGCGGCAGATGCACCGAAAGCGGATGATAAGCCCAAGGGCGAGGACAAAGCCAAAACGGAAACGGCTGAAAAGTCTGCCGGAAGTACTGGCAAATCACAGCCTGCCAAGACAGTTAAGACACAGACCGAGGAGAAGATCAAGGTCGGTACCGGTCGGCTGGACAAGCTTGTCAATATGGCCGGCGAACTGGTGATCGCGCAGTCGATGATAACGCAGCACGCGGAAACGCATTGCGAAAGCGATATAGCACTTTCAGCGAAGATCAATCAGCAGGGTAAGATCGTGCGTGAACTGCAGGAGCTTGCGATGCTCATGCGTATGGTTCCGATCCAGGGTGTGTTCGGCAAGATGGCACGGCTGGTACGCGACCTTTCACGTAAGAGCGGCAAGAAGATCAATTTCGTTACGGAAGGTGAGGATACGGAGCTGGACCGAAATGTCGTCGATCTGATCGCGGATCCGCTCGTGCATATGGTTCGCAATTCGATGGACCACGGTATCGAGCCGGAGGAGGATAGGCGTAAGGCGGGCAAGGATCCGGTGGGTAAGCTCGAACTGCGTGCGTTCCATCAGTCGGGCAATATCGTTATCGAGATCGAAGATGACGGACGCGGACTCGATGCGGACAAGATACGCAATAAGGCTATCGCGAACGGCGTTATATCGGCGAGCCAGGATCTGGCCGACCACGAGATACACAAGCTGATCTTCCACGCGGGGCTGAGTACTGCGGACAAGATCACGGAGGTGTCGGGGCGGGGCGTCGGCATGGACGTGGTGAAAAAGAATATCGAATCGCTGCGAGGCAAGGTCGATATATCATCGAAGAAGGGCGTTGGTACGAAGTTTACGATCCGCCTGCCGCTGACGCTGGCGATCATTGACGGCCAGGTCGTACGCATCGGCGAACAGATATATATACTGCCGATACTTGCGATCGAACGCTGCATCAGGCCGACGACAGAGCAGCTTTCGACGGT
The DNA here is from genome assembly GCF_002007645.1 of Anaerohalosphaera lusitana. Lineage (GTDB taxonomy): Bacteria > Planctomycetota > Phycisphaerae > Sedimentisphaerales > Anaerohalosphaeraceae > Anaerohalosphaera > Anaerohalosphaera lusitana. Next base: position 16,665 of record NZ_CP019791.1, on the reverse strand, counting down.
TTACGGACGCGGCGAGATGGCGACTGTGCAGGGCGAGCTTGTGCCGGTTGTTCGTCTGTATGATCTGTTCGACGTGGAGCCGGATACGACGGAGCTGACGGATTCGGCACTGGTTGTCGTCGAAGAGGACGGACGAAAGGGCGGGCTGGTTGTAGACGAACTGCTCGATCAGCAGCAGATCGTGATCAAGAGCCTCGGTGAGTCGTTCGGCGACCTGCGGGGTATTTCCGGGGCCGCGATCATGGGCAACGGAAAGGTGAGTCTGATACTCGATGTGCCTGGGTTGATAGAGCTGGCTGCGAACTGATAGTTAATAAGGATAATATGAAAACATAGATTTGGCAGGGAAGGCAGATGGTGGGTTGTACGACATATTCTTCGGATGCGAATTTGACCGACGATGATTTTCGTCAGGTCAGCCGAGTTATTTATGAGCATTGCGGGATCAACCTGCATGACGGTAAGAAGGAGCTTGTGCGGGCGAGGCTTGCGAAGCGGATGCGGGTGACGAAACGCAGGTCGATCAGCGATTATCTGTCGTATGCACTTCGCGATCACAGCGGCAAGGAGTTTTCTCTGCTGGTGGATGCGATCTCGACGAACCTGACGAGCTTCTTTCGCGAGCAGAAGCATTTTGATTTTCTGTGTGATGAGTTCCTGCCGTCGCTGATCACGAAAAAACGTGCTTCCGGTGATAAGGTGGTGCGTGCATGGAGTGCGGGGTGTTCGTCGGGCGAGGAGCCGTATTCGCTGGCGATCACGCTTTTGAGTGAGCTGAAGAATGCGCCGGAGTTTCAGGTGAAGATCCTGGCGACCGACATATCGACGACGGTGCTGGATCGGGCACGTACTGGGATATATCCGGAAAAGCGGGTAGCGCCGGTGCCGGCGGAGTTGAAGCATCGCTATCTGATTCGTGAGAAAAGCGACGGCGAGAAGATGTTTCGTGTTGCGAAGATTCTTCGCGAGTGCATCTATTTCGGGCAGCTCAATCTGATGCAGGAGTGGCCGATCAAGGTGCCGCTGGATTTTATATTCTGTCGGAACGTTATGATATATTTTGATAAGCCGACACAGGAGCGGCTGGTGAACCGGTATTACGATATTCTACAGCCCGGCGGGGTGCTCTTTACGGGGCATTCGGAATCGCTGACCGGGATCAAGCACCGCTTCCGTTATGTTCAACCGACAATTTATGCCAAGGTGTAGCACGCTATGGTTAAGACAAAGAAAACAGTAGATATATCCGACGCGGCGGTTTCGCGGAATCCGAACGAGGTGATCGTTACATACTCGCTCGGGTCTTGCGTGGGGGTTTCGCTTTACGATCCTGCGACAAAGATCGGCGGGATGCTGCACTATCAGTTGCCCGAATCGAAGCTCGATCCGGAGAAGGCGAAACGCCTGCCGTTCATGTTCGCGGATACGGGGATCAAGCTGCTGGTGGATAAGATGGTCTCGATGGGGGCGTCGAAAAAACGTATGAACGTCAAGATCGCGGGCGGGGCTGCGATGTCGACAGGGCCCAAGGGGTTCGACATCGGCAAGCGGAACCATCTTGCGATACGGAAGGTGTTCTGGAAGCTGGGGATGTTCATCGATGCGGAAGATATCGGCGGGACGTCGCCGCGAAATATGTATCTCGATATTGCCGACGGGACGCTCACGGTCAGGTGCGTCGGTCGCGACAAAAAGCTATAATTATTAAACCAGACGAGATGTGATGCTCACGCTTAATGCCAACATAAAAGTACTCATCGTTGATGATTCAGCGATCGTTCGCAAAATACTCAGCAAAGAACTCAACGCGGCCGACGGTATAGAAGTGATCGGCACCGCGCCAGATCCGTATATCGCACGCGATAAGATATTGCAGCTCAAGCCGGATGTGCTTACGCTGGATGTGGAGATGCCGCGTATGGACGGCATCACATTTTTGCGCAAGCTGATGGCCAGCAAGCCGATGCCCGTTGTTGTGCTCAGCTCGCTGACTCCGCAGGGCGGAAAGACGGCTATGGAAGCGCTGGACGCGGGTGCGGTTGAAGTCATGTGCAAACCTGGTGCGGCGTATTCGGTGGGTGATGCGTGTCGGCAGTTAACGTCGGTTATCAAGGCGGCTTCGCGGGTCAAGGTGCAGAAGAAGGCTACGCCGCAGTCCGGTACTGCTTCGCCCACGCAGCGGCTTGCGATGACTGAAACGACCAACAAAATTTTCGCGATCGGTGCGTCGACCGGCGGGGTGAAGGCGCTGTCTGCAGTGCTGCCTTATCTGCCTGCGAACGCGCCGGGCACGCTGGTCGTTCAGCACATGCCGGCGCATTTTACGACATCTTTCGCGCAGCGTCTTAACGGTGCGTGCGCGATGAATGTGGCCGAGGCGAAGGACGGCGACCGCGTGATACCGGGGCGGATCCTTATTGCGCCCGGCGGGTATCATATGCTGCTGCAGCGGTCCGGGGCGAATTATTATGTGACCGTTAAGGACGGGCCGCGGGTGTGTCATCAGAAGCCGTCGGTTGAGGTGATGATGAACTCCGTCGCGAAGTTCGCGGGTGCGAATGCGATCGGCGCGATCCTGACGGGCATGGGAGCGGACGGGGCGCAGGGGCTGCTGAACATGAAAAACGCGGGTGCACATACTGTCGTGCAGGATGAAGCCACGAGCGTGGTCTACGGCATGCCTAAAGAGGCCGCCCGGGTAGGTGCTGCCGAGAAGATCGTTCCCCTCAACGAGGTTGCGAAGACCATGATCGGGTACGCACAGGGTTGATGCTGCGGTTTTGCGGCTAGAAGCTGTAGAAATCAGGTGAAACCAGAAAGACCAGTATTCCGGACAAGGGCACCGGTGTCATTTCAGGATTATTTGCTTTTTTCTGTTACGTTTCTCGCTTATGCTTGTCTAGAAGCGGTTTTGAAACAGCTTCTAACTTGTATATCGTATAGTGAGAGGAGCTGGTATGGGTAGAGCGGTAATTCTGTTTATGATGGCGGTTGGTGTTTGTGTCGGAGTATCCGGCGGGGCCGAATACAGAACTTTCAATGATTCGATAGAAAGCATCGCTGAGGGAAAGGGTCTGCCGACTCCACCGAAGCCGGTTGAGCCTGAGAAGCTGGAGATAGTTTCGGCCAAATACGGAGCGGAGGATAAGTGGCTGGATGTCACGGATGAGCTGCGGAGCAGAGTTGACTCGAACCGGCTGTCGATTTACGTATCCAACAACATCGCGGGCGATCCTTTTTTCGGACATCCAAAGCACCTGGTCGTGACATACATTCTTGACGGCGTCGAGAAAGAGGTCCGGGTTCGCGAAGGTAAGCAACTGCAGATCCCGCGGCCGAGTGATCCGATGGATGCACTTAGTGTGATCGAAACGCCACGGGATTTGACGGCGCTGGCTAAGGTTTGTCCTGCGGAGGTAGGGTTCTACGGGATCAATCTCAATACAGGAGCGACGCTGGGGTACAGGAGTGAGCAGCCGGCGTGCCTGGCAAGTATTGTGAAGCTGTTCGTCCTGCTTGAAATAATGCGGCAGCAGGATGCAGGGGGCCTCAAATTGTCGGAGTCGGTCGAGATAGATCGTGGAGGTGAAAAGGAAAGCTGTACGATCACCGAGGCGATCGACAAGATGATCGGCGTCAGCGATAATGAGGCAACGACGGCACTGGCAAGGCGGGTGGGGTATGAAAATGTCGACGCGCTTGCGAAAAAGCTGTCGATCGAAGGATTGAGTATGACTGTCTGGCCGAGACCGGGAGGGCTTGAAGAACAGCTCGACAAGAGGGTGTTTGGGGCCAAGGTTTTGCCGAAAGACAAGTTCCTGCCCCAGCATGGAACGGCAAGGAGCGTGGTCGAGTTTTTCAAGCTCCTGCATGAGGGCAAACTTTTCAACAAAGCTGTCAGCGAGAAGGTGCTTGCTTCGCTGATGCGCAATCCAAAGCGTTTTGCTCCGCGGGGCACTCCTGCAGGATGCGAGAGCGTGGGCAAAGGAGGGAGCATAATCTGGAAAAGGCCGCCCAGGCCGCAATACAATATGCTGGGCTGGGGGTTGTATGTTTTTGACGAAAAGCGGGCAGCAGCCTTTTGTGTGTGGTTCGAGTGGTTTCCCGAGTCGATGCCGGAGAATAAGCGATGGGCCTGGGCAAACGGATTTTCGGATTGCGTAGTCGATCTGCTGCTAAACGAGGAGAAACAGGCATCCTTAAAGGAATCGAAATGATATGATCTGCTGCGGGGGTCAATTCAGCGGTGCGGTCATATAAACAGCTTCTTGTAAAAAAAACGAAGAAAATTTATTTTTCCCGTAACATTCCATATCCGTCCGGGTCTGTACTATAAATATCACAACAACCAATGTACAGAAAGGGATGGAGATGAGCAGATCATTACTAACTTGCGTTATGTGTACGGCCCTGGCGGGATTGAGTGTTTTGGCTGGCTGTTCCAAGGAGAGTGATAACTGGCTGATCGGTGAATGGGCGTACGATGCGCAGGCGACGAAGTCGAATCTGCCGACCAATATCAAGGCCGAGGGGGTTCCGGACATTATGGCAGAGCAGTTGGGCGCCCAGCTTGTGGAGCAGCTTATGAGTCAGATGGAGGGCGTTGAACTGCATTTTACCGCTGATGAGGTTTCCTTCATTTCGGCCAAAGGCACAGAGACTCACGATTACAAGATCGCATCCAGGCCTGATGCCAATACGATAAAGATCGAGAGCGAAGAGCCTGCGACGTTCATCAGGTCCGGCAAGTATCTGTGTATTCCAAGCGCGGGCGATGTCGATTTCAAGATGTACTTCAAGCCTGTGGAGTGAAGGTGATAGTGGCGGGGGGCGGTTGTTCATTCAAGTCTGTTTTTTTGCAGATGGCGATGAGTGAATATTGAAAGGGGTAAGAATGGGCAGAAATTTGCAAAGGTGCGTTGCTGGTGTGGTTCTGGCGGGGTTGAGCGTTTTGGGGGGCTGTTCCAAGGAGAGCGATGACTGGCTGATCGGTGAATGGGTTTATGACGGACAGGCGACGAAGGCGAATTTGCCGGCAAATATCAAAGCGGCGGGGGTGCCGGACGACGTCGCAGAGGAGTTGGGTGCGGAGCTTGTGGGCAAGCTGATGAGCCAACTGGAAGACGTTCGGATCCGCTTTACCGCTGATGAGATCACCTTCTTCACAGCAGAAGGTGATAAGACCCGCGACTATGAGGTCATCAAGCGGCCTGATGCGAACACCATTGTTGTAGAGAGTCCGGAGACTGCCAGGCTGACCAGATCGGGCAAGTATCTGTGCATCCCAAGCACGGGTGATGTGGATTTCAAGATGTATTTTAAGCCTGTGGAGTGCGGTAACTGAAGCGAATATTAGATTGCTTTCGTTACACTATACTCCGCAATGAAATTTACTTCGCGTGGGTGTTTGCGGGTTCGGTATTTGTGTGTTTGTGTCTGGTTCGCAGGGCGAGGTGGTGTGCCCATTTGAACAGTCCGCTGAAGATGAACAGCCAGAAGACGATCAGCAGGGCGTTTGTGAGTGACCAGAGAATCAGGCCGAGCAATACGAGTGAATAGAGCAGGTGCGTCATGGGCTGTCTGCCGCGGATGAGCTGGTTCACCACGTGCGGGTAGCGTATTCTGCTGATCATCAGCAGGCCGCACATCATGGCCGCGAAGGGCATGGAGAAGAGTATGAATCCTTCGCCGAGCGTGAAGACGATCGAGTCGCGGCTGACGGTCGTGACGAGGCCCTCGTAGAACATGACCATCGACGCGAGCCCGCCTGCTGCGGCGGGGGTGGGCAGGCCCATGAACGACATGTGCGAAGTCTCGTCTTCTTCGTTTTCGACGTTGAACCGCGCCAGGCGGATGGCCGCGCACGCCAGGTAGACCGCTGCTGCGAGCCAGATGAAACGCGTGAGGAATCCGGACAGCTCGGCGGGCGGGTTCACCAGTGCGGTGAGCTTATACTCCATCATCTTGAGCACCAGGTACGCCGGTGCGAGGCCGAAGGAAATGACGTCGCAGAGGCTGTCGAGCTGTCCGCCGAAGCTGGAGGTCGCGTGACTCATCCGCGCGATCCGGCCGTCGAGCATATCGGCGACCATCGCGATGAATATCAGGGCGGCTGCGACAGAGAAATACGATATCTCGACCTGGTGGAACGAGAACATGTACATGCCGTCGCCCGCGAACCATATCGCCGCGAAGCCGGCCAGTCCGTTGAGCAGCGTGATCAGCGAGGGCAGGACTGCGACCGTCTTGAGCCGATGCTTGTGCACCCGCCTCATCAGATTCGCCTTCGTGCCGTTGTTGTTTTGTTTGGGCGTCATTCGTATTTCACCAGTACCGTAAGACCCGCTTTTACCTTGTCGCCGACCTGCACCTGCACGGATGCGTTCTCGCGTGCGGGCAGGTAGAGCTCGGTCCGCGAGCCGAACTTGATCATGCCGAACCGCCGGCCCTGCGTGAGTTCGTCGCCTTCGGCGGTGGCGCAGACGATGCGCCTTGCGATCGCGCCGGATATCTGGCGGACGATGAGCTTGTCCGCGGGCTGGGCTGTGCGCTGCATTTCGAGGGCGTTCGATTCGTTGACGCGGGCGGACTCGGGGTCGCAGGCGTTCTTGAACTCGCCTTCTTTGTATGTGATCTTGCCGATGCGGACGGAGCATGGTGCGCGGTTGATGTGCACGTTGAAGATGTTGAGGAATATGCCGATGCGTATGGCTGTGCCGCCCAGGGCGGGCTCGTCGACTTCGGTTATGTCGGATATTCGGCCGTCCGCGGGGGAGAGCAGCAGGGACTCGTCGGCGGGGACGTTGCGCTCGGGGTCGCGGAAGAACGCCAGCACCCAGACCAGCACGGCGGCGAGCACGATCTCGCTGCCCCGGACCCAGCCGGGCCGAATGACGTCGTAGTGTCCGCCGATCGCGATGGTGAGCATCGCAGCGACAACAAGCCCAGGAAAAACCGCAACCTGGGGCATTCCGTATTTTGTTAGTGGTATCTTCATAACCGGGAATGATAACTTATTGGGGGCGTGTTGGCAAGGGCTGATGCGGAATGCAAGATGACAAGAAAGTTTAACGGAGTCAGATTGGGCAATATTTTATAAAAAGCTTTTTTCGTTGGGGGTAGTCTGTATACTAGGAGTAAGACTGAAGGATTTGGTGAAAATAGGGGTGATGCTATTCGATGAATGCGCACAAAAAAAGCGGACCCTGCAATGCCGATCATCCCTGGACTATGGCCAACCGATGGAAGGGAACATCCAGGGCACATTGCAGATCTTACCCGCTAATGTAATATTACAAATATCGGCCGTTCAGTTCAACAGTTTAGTTAGGTTATGTGGTGGTTTTAACAAGACAGTTAGCAATTACTAGATTATTCTTGTTGATCCTGCTACCTGAATGAAGATTTGGAAATAGACGGATGAATGCGTTTGATCTCATAAGTGTGTTTTTGTATGTTCAGTTCCTGGTGCTTTTTATACTGTCTTTGAAATGTAAGCCGCCTGAGGGCAAGCATGCAAAATTGTTGGTGAAAATGGCATGGTTCTTGATCGCCGGCACGGTTATTCTTCTTATCCAGTCACTATTTCGACTTTTCTAGGGGGGGACGGTGCAAGTTCTACCGATATTAATTGCGGTTTTGGTTGCCAGCGGGGTTGGGACGCTTACTGGGTTTGGTACTTCTACGCTGCTGGTGCCGGTGATGGTGCTGTTTTATCCGGTGCCCGAGACGCTGCTGTTCGTGGGGATAATTCACTGGTTCGGCAATGTTTGGAAGCTGGTGCTGTTTCGTGAGGGTTTTAGGTGGGGGCTGGTTCTGAGCTTCGGCGTTCCGGGGCTGGTCGCGACCGCGATCGGTGCGAAGCTCGTGTTCGACATACCGTCGGTGATTCTCTCCCGCGTGCTCGGGGGCATGATCGCGGCGTATGTGCTGTACCTGTTCGTGCAGAGCTCGTTTCGCGTGAGGCCGACGGTCGTGACCGGTGCGGTCGGCGGGGCACTGTCGGGCTTTTTCGCGGGCATCTTCGGCATCGGCGGGGCGGTCCGCAGTCTGTTTCTGACCGCGTTCGATCTGCCCAAGGCGGTCTACATTGCCACGGCCGGCGCGATCGCGCTGGTGATCGACACGACCCGGCTGAGTGTCTATGCGAGCGAAGGCGTCCGGCTGCCGAGCAGTCTGCTGTGGGGGCTGATCGTGTTCATCCCCGGCTCGTTCGCGGGTGCGAAGATCGCCCAGCGGCTGGTGGACCGCATCCCGCAGAAGAATTTTCGCAAAGTCGTCGCTGTCTTCCTGCTGCTGATCGCGGTAAAGCTGATCGTCTGGCCTTGATAGGTGTATGACAAGCCTTCGGATTATGCAGTCTCATCAAAAAAGGCTGCAAACGCTTTGTTCTAGAACGCCTTGCGGATGGTTGCGTATACGCCGTTTGAGCTGACGTCCTGGTTGTACTCGTACGTGTAGCCCAGTTCTACGCTGAAATCCTTCTCGATCAGGGTCATGCTCAGATTCGCCACCATCGAGTCGTTAGACTGGTCGCTTTCGACTGTAACGGGGCTCGTGCCGGGCAGCGACTGGCTCACGCCGTCCGCGTCGGTCAAAGCATGTTCCCAACTGAGGGCCGCGCTGGGCAGGATCGTCACGCCGTCTTTGTGCCATGTGCCCATGATCCTGCCGCCGAGTATGCTCTTGATCTCGTTGTCGTCATACTGGCTGTAATGCGTGTCCCATGCCGGGTCGCTCGCGTCGGAGGTGTAGCTTTCTCTGTGCGACCAGGTGTGTGCGATGCCTGCTTCGGGCATGAGTGAGAACTTGTCGAATTCGATGATGTATCCGCCGATGAGCCTGTTCTGGATGCCGTAGCCGGTGTAGTCCGCATGCTCGCGGTCGGTCAGTGCCGCGCCGGTGCGTCCGGAGTAGTCGTGCATCGAGACGTAGGCAGTCGAGCTCAGGCCCGCGTAGAGGTTGCTGTCCCATTTTTTGCTGAAGTGTACGCCGCCGCTGAAGACGTCCTGGTCCTCGCTGTTTCTGTTGTAGCCCGCGCCGGAGAAATCGACGGTGGCCCTGCCGTAGCCGGCGTGCAGTCCCGCCAGCGAACTGTCGAAGTACCAATCGTAGCCCACGGTAAAGCCCGTCATATGCGAATCGTAGCCCATGCCGTCGCTGTTGGCTTCTCTGTCGGTCTTTGTGTAGTATGGCTGGAAAAATAACTCGCCGCTGGTTACGTTGGGTTTTGCTGAGAAGTTGGTGTCGGCACTTGCGATCATCTCTGAGCTGTTTCGGCTGATCGACGTCTCGGGCAGGAACGTATTGGTCATGTTGCCAAGAACAGCCGTGGATATCATCCGGTCCTGAACCATGTTGACCGATTGGCTGACCGTTTCGCGTGTGACCTCGGGGACACGTGCGGCGGGGCTTTCCTTCGGGCCGTAGCTCATGGTGACGCTTCTGCTGTCGGCGTCCCAGCTTGCCTGGACCTGCGGATTGACCGCTGAGACTGAGGCGAAATCGCCGACGAGCGGATCCGTTTCTTCAGGATCCTGCCTCTTAGCTCCAATGTCGCTCGTTCCGATCTCGATCAGCGGATAGGGCGTATCCAGCACAGAGCCGTCGTCAGTCCTGACGAGCAGATCTGCATTGTTCAGGTCCAGGCTCGAACCGCTCGTGATGAGGATCTCCTCGACATAGTTTTCGTCGAGCGGGTCACCAGTGAGAAGGACGGAAAAATCATCTTCCAATGTGGCGTTGCCTCGCATGATTCCGTATCCGACCGAAAGCGTCCTCGCCTGGTCCAGTGAATAGATGATGCCGGGGTTGCTCACGACAGCGTCATAGTAGACCGCCAGTCCCGCACCGGCGGGTCCGCCTGCCAGGATCGTGCCTTCGTTCACGATTTTCAAGTCTGAGTTGCTGCCGCCTGTAATTCCGAATGCTGCGCCGTATGCGTCCTCGGAAATACTCATTATGTTGCCGGATGCTGTGTTGGTGACCGTGCCCTGAACGTCTTGTGCGGTGATGCCGTATGCCATCTCGCCCTTTACAAGGATGTCTCCGGCATTGGTGAATTCCGCCACGTCAAGGCTTCCGGAACTGGAAACGGCTACAATTCCCTGGGCAACATCAGGCCGATTGTTTATGTAAATCGTACCGCTGTTGCTGATCTTATCCACGCTTGTACCTGCGTATACATAGATACCTCTGGATGAATCCGCTGAAGCTCCGGCGTATATTCGGCCGGTATTGGTTATCTCGCCGATCTCGGGGCTGTCGACGAATATGCCGAAGGAATCGCGACCATTTTGAACAAAGATGGTTCCCTCGTTTCGGACACCGTCGGTAAGGCCTGTATTGGCTGTGAGAGAGATGCCGTGAGCTTCATATGATGAGTTGGGCCAACCGAAACCGCTGTATATCCAGCCTCTGTTATTGACCCTGCCAGCCGTGTCGCCCGGCGTATTCTTTACCACATACAAGTGGCTTCCGATGTCGTTGTTGAGATCGGCCGAGCGAAAATGCAAGCCGTCAACAGTTATGGACACATCTTTTGAGCTGGTGAAGTTCTCCAGTGTCAGCATTATGCCGCTTCCGGTGTCGAGCCATTCTCCATTGTTGAGATGCAAGCCTCCATAGCCGACAGTCATGATCCCGCTAAAATCCTTAATCAGTCCTGTTGTTTCATATAAGGTTTCCGATGTAATAGCCGGGAGCCCTGTACCCTCGACCAGCCATCTTTTGGTTCCTTCATTTGCGAACAGATCATCAAAGCCCTGTTCGACCTGGGCCTGCTGCTCGGCCATTACGTCGTTTGTGATCGAATAACTCGGTGCTCCTGCTGTTGCTGCTGAGTACAGAATACATAGAAAGAGTGCAACCCCGATACGCCCGCTTGATCTGATCATGATTTCCCTATCTCGTGAAGAATACAAATAAAATCTTACACTGCCGCTACGTCCTTGCCCGGCCGTCATTCGCTATGAATGTAGTCATGTTTTCGGCAAATAGTAGTTATTTCTTCGGATATTATCAAGCTGATAGGTTGAACTTAGAAAAAATAATTTATCACGTGTTAGCTCCTGCCAGCCAAATATCCACTTTGACTTGTCACCAGGCTTTGGTCACTGTCTATATGGCTCCGCAGCCCGCTAGGCTGAAAACCGGGGTAACAGTACTGATTCGGGCAATTACATTCTTGACGAAATTCCAATATCTAATGAGAATGGTCCTGTCCTGGTTTTATTCAGAAAGGTACCTTACACATGTACAAACAAGAGCCCCCGAAACAGCAAGTTTTGGGGATTTCAGGCAGCCCAAGAAAGAACGGCAATTCAGATGTACTGCTGGAGCATGTACAAAAAGGTGTCGAAGCGTTGCGCATTCAATGCGAGAAGATCCATCTCAGAACGATGGATTTTCAGTCTTGCATCGGCTGTGAAAGATGTCGAAAAGACAAAAGCTGTACCGGTCTCAAAGATGATATGACGAAGGTTTATCCCAAGGTCGTCAGCTCTCAAGGTCTGGTTTTGCTTTCGCCGGCACATACTTATAATGTGTCTGCCTTGATGAAGGCTTTTATTGACAGGATGTACACTTTTTACAACTTCGGGAATGATCGACCAAGAAGCTGGAGCAGCCAATTAGCCGGACAGAACAGAAAGGCAGTTCTTGTCGGCGTTGCCGAGCAGACCGATCCGAAAGATATGGGTTTTACAATTGAGTCAATGAGAGTCGCACTACAGTCTTTGGGCTATGAAGTCATCGACGAGCTTGCTGTATATGGAATTTTTGACCGCGGTAAGGTCAAAAATGATGTCGAAGTGCTGGAAAAGGCCACAACACTCGGAAAGACGTTGGCACGTTCCATTGTTGCATGATGCGATTGCCGGTAAAGTGATATGAAGTGAGTTGGCGCGATCTGTTTGAACATTTATGTCCAGGAACGTGGTGAAATCGCGATTGTCAGTACTGATTCGGGCAATTAGACCCTTGACGAACGGTCTGTCTTGCGGTAACCTCTCCGAAATCCCGCGCGCCGGGGTTACGCGTCCACACGGCAGGGCGACAACATACGGTTACAAGAAAGCCGCAAATATAACGAATCAATTGAAAGGCAACACAAATGTTCACTATGATTGTTGATGTAACAGCAAGAGAGATCCTCGACAGCCGTGGCAATCCCACAGTTGAGGTCGACGTTCTGCTCGAAGACGGCTCGTTCGGCCGTGCCGCAGTACCCAGCGGTGCAAGCACCGGTGCATACGAAGCTGTAGAACTTCGCGACAAACGCAAGAAACGCTACGGCGGCAAGGGCGTCGAAACTGCTGTCAAGAACGTAAACGAAGTGATCGCACCTGAGATCCTCGGCATGGACGCACTTTGCCAGGAAGAGATCGACAAGTTCATGTGCGAACTCGACGGCACAGCTAACAAGGCCAAGCTCGGCGCAAACGCCATCCTCGGCGTGTCGCTGGCGGTTGCAAAAGCAGCAGCAGAATCCTGCGAACTGCCCCTGTACCGCTACGTGGGCGGCTGCAACGCAAACGTCCTGCCCGTTCCAATGATGAACATTCTCAACGGCGGCGAGCATGCGGACAATAACGTCGACTTCCAGGAATTCATGGTAATGCCCGTCGGCGCCAAGGACTTCAGCGAAGCTCTGCAGATGGGTGCGGAAGTGTACCATCAGCTCAAGGGCGTACTGAAGAAGAAGGGCTACAATACTTCAGTAGGTGACGAGGGCGGCTTTGCTCCTTCGCTGCAGTCGAACGAAGAGGCTGTCGAAGTGATCATCGACGCCATCAAGAAGGCCGGCTACAAGCCAGGTAAGGATATCTTCATTGCACTGGACCCTGCTTCTACCGAGATGTGGGAAAAGAGCACGAAGAAGTATAAATTCTTCAAGAGCGATCCTAAGAAGAAGATGACCGGCGAAGAAATGGCCGCTCACTGGGCGGAATGGGCGGATAAGTATCCGATCGTTTCGATCGAAGACGGCCTTGCGGAAGACGACTGGAAGGGTTGGGCGACAATGACAGAGAAGATGGGCGACAAGTGTCAGCTCGTCGGTGACGACCTGTTCGTGACCAACACAAAGCGTCTGGCAACCGGTATCGAAAAGGGTTGTGCAAACTCGATCCTTATCAAGGTTAACCAGATCGGTACGCTGACCGAGACGCTCGAAGCGATCAACCTCGCTCGAAACAACGGTTACACTGCTGTAATGAGCCATCGCTCAGGCGAGACCGAAGACGCGACCATCGCGGATCTGGCAGTAGCAACAGGCGTTGGCCAGATCAAGACAGGTGCTCCATGCCGCAGTGACCGCGTCGCTAAGTACAACCAGCTCATCCGCATCCAGGAAGAGCTCGGCTCAGCGGCCAAGTGGGGCGGCGAGATCTTCAAGTACTAAGCTTGAATATGCCGATATTCAGGCAGGGGCATTCGTGTCCCTGCCTTTTTTATGCGCGGCAGCAGCAAAAAGCCCGCCGCAGTGAACAAATTTCCACGGGCCGCGAAAAGCATTTGTATCCCGATAGCGGATTTACTATAGTGTAGCCGTCGTCGACCGAACGGCTCATTGGGCGAACTGATGTTCCTTTAGCACGAAATTATGCCGGCAATAACGCGCTTTTTCAGATTCATACTGTTCACCGTCTTTTTCATCACCGGTGCGTCCGCGGTTTCTATCTCGATCCTGGTTGGCGAGATCGACGGCTATTACGAAAGCCGTCAGCAGCTAGCCGAGATCGAGGCCCAGAACGCCGAGCTGACCGCGCTGCTCAAAGACTACGACATGCGGATATACCAGGCACGTACCAACCCCGACACGATCGAAAAGCTCCAGCGGGTCACCCTGGGGATCGAACCCAAAGCTGAGGACACGATCTTCCCGCAGGCCTCGCCCTCACAGCTCAAAAGCGTCGAACAGGTGCTCGAAACGGCTGAAACGCCAACTGATGAAGCACCTGTCCGTCCGCAATGGGTCGTTCGCTGTTCTGAGCCGCGTTTTCGGTATGCGCTGTTCTTTGCCGGCTTCGGGCTCATCCTCGTCAATTTCATCTTTTTCGGCCGTCCGGGTCCATACGCTGACGGCGAAATTCGCACAGTTGCAAGCCAGACCGCATAAAAGCCCGGCAAACTGCCACAGCAAATCTAATTACTACGGCAGCATGTTCGGCTGAATACCGCCTGTTTATTCACCCTGGACGATCCGCAGCAGCTTCACGCCGGTTTCAGCGTCGAATTCGCGACTGGCCTTGACGCCTTCTATCTCGATGATCGTTACTTCCAGTATCAAAAACACAGATGCTCCGCCACGCGGACAGCCTACGACTGTTTCCTCGCCGCGTCCGGCGGCTGTGTGAATGTGCAGTTTCGGCCCCTCATCGTCCCAGTAAACTGTGCCCACTCCAAGAACCTCACCGGGCCCGACAAAGTTGCGGAAATTCGGCACGATCTTGGGCTTTTCCTGTTCAGGGCCGACAACCACCTTCGCTTTGCGGAACCCGCCCGTGACGAAAACCGCACCGCAGCGTATGTTCTCATCCTTCGCGACCGACTCGATGCTCTCGTAAAGATCCTCGCCCTCGAAAAGCCTCATCGAAACGACCCTGCCGCATCTGCCAACCGAATATTCCATTTTTAACTCCTTCTGAAAATAACTTTTAGCTCAAAAGCATGGTTATTGGGGTATATTGCCCACCGGTGCTGGGTTCTTTATGAACCTGCTTCCAATCCACTCATTCGGAACAAAACGTTAAAATGAGTAAATGTTCGTATTTTGCTAAGTATCGAAAACTATTTTTGAAACTCAACGGAAAATTTAACTGACCAAAAACAATATCATCCACGATTTCGGTCAAGGAGGTATTCTTTTTAAGTCCTTTCTTAGTATGTACTTATGTCGAAATGCTGTATTCTGGGTCCGCCCCTGATCGACTCAGTGCTCCGAAAAATACTCTTGCTCATGAACTTTTTTCATCAGACACCTTGAAATTATTAATGATTTTAGGTATATTTACCGAACCTGAAGTAAGCAAGGCCGTAAAAGGCAGTGAACCCATCAGGAGTGAAGAGTGGTGATGATAAAATTCTCCTCCTCCTAAAGACGCCAGGTTACACAACCTGTGCGGGAAGCAGCGACGCCCTCCTCGTCGCTGCTTTTTTTATGTCTTCTCAGCGCGACAGCCTTCCAGCTTGCCAAATAACAAAGGCCGACCCGCTCCCGGACCGACCATAAAATCTTTCACTTATTTTTGCTTTCCGCTACCCGATACAGTTCGTCAGCTCATCCAGTACGGTCAGCGCCTTGACGACCCGCTGGCCCGTCTCGGTCTTCCATTTCACATCGCTGTTGCCCTTGATCCACTTCTCGACCTTTCGGCATGCCAGTATAACGGTCGCATGATTCTTGCCGCCCATCAGCTTGCCGATCTCCGGATAGCTCATCTTCGTGTACTTCCGCGCCAGATACATGCTGAACGACCTGGCCGTGCTCACCGTCCGGTCCTTCTTAGACGAATGAATGTCCGCCGGCGTGATGCCGAAATACGTCGCGGTCGCAGAATCGATGTCCGAAATATGCACGATCGGATCGGTCCGCGATATGTGCTCGGCCAGGACCTGCTCTGCCATCCTTAGCGTGATCTGGCCGTTGCCGATTGATGCGAACGCCACCAGCTTCAGCAATGCACCTTCCAGCTCACGTACATTCGTGTGCATGCTGCCTGCGATATGCTCGATCACCTCGTCGGGCACGTGCTTTTTCATCTCTGCCGCACGCTGTCTGCATATACTGCACCGCGTCTCGAAATCCGGTGACTCCATCTTGACCACCATACCCGAAACGAATCGGCTCACCAGCTTCTCGCAGAGCTGACCGATCATCTTCGGATGTGCGTCGCTTGCGAGCACGATCTGCTTGCCCGCAAGGTCGATCGTATTGAACGTGTGCAGAAATTCCTCCTGCATCGAGGGCTTGCTCGCCAGGAAGTGAATGTCGTCGATCGCCAGCACGTCCGCCTGTCTGAACCGCCGGCGGAACGCATCGAGCTTCTGCGTCTTGAGCGCGATCACGAACTCGTTGGCGAATTCTTCCGCGCTGACGTATATCCACCTCGCGCCGGGCCTTTGCTTGCTTATCTCATTGCAGATGCCCTGCAGCAGGTGCGTCTTGCCGACACCGTAACCGCCGTGCAGGAACAGCGGATTGAACAGTGTTTTCGATTCGCTTACGACCGCCCTGGCCGCATTGAACGCCAGCTCATTGCCCGGCCCGGCGATAAACGTGTCCAGCGACAGCTTCAGGGGCTTGACCTTCACCGCCTTGGGTTTGACGCGTCTGCGAGTGTTCACCTCGCGTGCCTTGCGAACCGATTTGGCCTGCGAATCCAGAACCGGCTTTTTCTGCGTGCCGCTCAGAGAAGCGTCCACATTGAACGTTATCTTCTTTTCATCGCCTGTGACTTCGCGAATAGCATCCTGGATATCGTCCATAAAATGGTTTTCTATCCAACTGCCTATGAAGTGATTCGGGACGCCGATCGTAAGATACCCGTCCGCGACTGAAAACTGCGTTGAATTCTTGAACCAGACCTTGTGCTTCCCAACTCCAATACGCTTCGAAATCGCCTTGTCAATAGCTGTAACATCATCCATGAGTGTCGTATGCAT